>NZ_JBMJCT010000058.1:0-317221 GCF_049222185.1 Streptomyces sp. LaBMicrA B280
AGCGGGCCCGGCGGGGCGAGCGGCCGACAGGGCGGGCCCGGCGGAGCGGGGCGGGTGGCTGAGGCGGGTGGCTGGCGTGCGCGGGGAACCGTTGCCAGGGACCGCTGTTCGGCGCTACCGGACCACGACGGGGCGGATCGCCGGATCGCGGCGCTGCCAGCTCACGGCGGAGCGGGCCCGGCAGAGCGGGGCGGGTGGCTGGGGCGCACGGAACGCCGTCGCCAGGGGCCACTGTTCGGCACCGCCGGATCACGACGGGGCGGATCGCCGGATCGCAGCGCTGCCAGCTCACGGCGGAGCGGGCCCGGCAGAGCGGCCCGCGGCGGGGCGGGGCGGGTGGCTGGGGAGCACGGGGCACCGTCGCCAGGGGCCACTGTTCGGCACCGCCGGATCACGACGGGGCGGATCGCCGGATCGCGGCGCTGCCAGCTCGCGGCGGGGCACGCCCGGCGATGCGGGTGACTGGGGCGCACGAAGCGCCGGGAGCGAGAGCGAGGCGGGCCCGGCGGGGCGGATCGCGACGCTACCGGCCGGCGGCGGGGCCGGGGGGCGGGGGCATCGCGGACTCGAGGGAACTACGGACTGGGGGTGCGGGCGGGGCGGGGGGCTCGGGGGCCGGGGGCTGAGGGCTGAGGGCGGCGGGCTGGGGGCCGGCGGGCCGGGGTCTTGGGCGCCGAGGAGGCCGTGCAGCGCGTCGTACACGCCGGGCGACGCCCGCGGGCCAGGTGCTCTTCCGATCTGGTGGCTGGGGCGCACGAGGCACCGTTGCCAGGGACCGCTGTTCGGCGCTACCGGCTCGCGGCGGAGCGGGCCCGACAAGGGGTCCGGCGGGACGGGTGACTGGTGAGCACGAGGCGCCAGAGGGGGGCGGGCCCGGTTCCGGGGCGCGGCGACGGCCCCACGGGCAGGAGGAGCGGGGTTCTGCTGCCGGGCCCGCGGGGCCGGTGCACGGCTCGCGCACCCCGCGGCGTGCCCGGCAGGCCCGGTACCTTCCGGCGCTTCCGGAAGGAACCTGTCCACGGCAGTGGGCCCGGCCATGCCGGCCGGGCCCACTCGCCGCCCGTGCAGGGCGCGCGCTCTTCGTGTCATACGGGGTGCCTGTTGTCTACCAGCGGTACCAGCGGCCCTTACGGCCCCCGCCGTCCGCGGAACGGACGACGAAGCCCAGCAGCCACACGATGAGCACGATCACCGCGATCCACCACAACGCCTTCAGCGCGAAACCCGCACCGAAAAGGATCAGAGCCAGAAGAAGAACAAGAATCAAAGGAACCATCGTTATCAACCTCCTGGCCACCGGATGCCCTTACTTCACCCCTACAAGCACACAAAACATGAGTTACTTCTATGAAGTGAGGGGCATACGCGCACCCCCTGCCCGAACGGTTCCCCCTCTCCCCCGCCCCACGCACCACCGACACACAGCACCGACACACAGCACCGACACAGCAGATACCACCCGACGCGATGCCATAGCCCAGAATTTGGGCACCTCACGCGGGCCGCCCCGAAGACGCCGATCACCGGCCGCGGGGAGCCTCGGCCGTTCACCGGGCCAAGGTCTCGGCGAGTTCCCGCGGGCGGGCGGCGAACGGGCTGTGGCCGCCCGGCAGCGTACGCACGGTGAACGGCTCGCCCGGCAGAGCCCGGTCGGCCTCCGCGATCATCACGTCCTGCACGGACACCGGCAATGCCCGGTCCTGCGCGCAGCGCACGTACATACGCGGGACACGGCCCCACCGCTGTGCGGTCAGGACGACGGGGGTCGCCGGGACCGCCAGCGGCAGATCAGGGCCGAGCACGGAACGCCAGCGATCGAAGCGGCCGACGGGCACGTCGTGACAGAAGGCCTGCCGCAGCTCCTCGACATAGACCGGATCCGGCGAGAGCGGATCGATCCTCACAGCCCCCAGCGCCTCCGGTTCCCCGAGACCGAGGTTCTGCCCCCGCGCGAACGCGTTCTCAGGCACGCTCAGGTAGTCGAAGACAGTGCCACCCAACCCCAGCCCCAGACGAAACACAGAACGGATCACGGGGTCCGGTCGGCCAGGGTGATGTGGTCGTGCAGGTAGGGGTCCTACAGGTGGTGGTACCAGACGCGCCGGTTACGCATCCGCGTGCACGGGCCAGGACAACGCGAATACCAGGACCGTCAACAGCAGCCCGGCCACCCCGGGCAGACCGACAACACGCACCGCCGCGCCCGCCACCATGCCCCAGTAGCGGCACAGGACAGTGAACACCGTGGCGGTGACACCACGATGCCGGTCCTCACCGGTCAGAGGCAGCGGGCGATCGTGCTGCGGGAAGGGCGCGTCATGCGTCGGCGGTGTCCTCCGCTTCCCAGCGGAGCAGGTCGCCCGGCTGGCAGTCGAGTGCCTCGCAGAGTGCGGCGAGGGTCGTGAAGCGGACTGCTTTGGCGCGGCCGTTCTTGAGTACCGCCAGGTTGGCGGGAGTGATCCCCACGCGGTCCGCGAGTTCGCCCACGGACATCTTCCGCCTGGCCAGCATCACATCGATGTCGACGGCGATCGGCATCAGATCACCAAGTCCAACTCGGCCCGCAGCTGGACCGCTAGGCCGTCGCGCGCGACGGCCTGGGCGAGCAGCGTCCGCAGGACGAGGACGAGGAGCGCGACCCCCAGGACAGCCACGCCGATGCCGCCCATGATGAGGGTGACGCCGGGATCGTCGCGCCGGCCGGGCGCGTTGACGGCCGTGACCGCGAACCAGGCGAGGGCGGCTGCCACGATCGCGCCGATCACGCCGTCCACGTACCGGAAGGCGGCGTGGGAGAACACGGTTCCGCGTCGCACCATCGTCACCAGCCGCCCGACGCAGGCCAGGGCGAACTGGACCGTCACCATGCCCACGACCGTGATCAGGCGCAGCGCGGTCAGCGGGAGTGTCCCGTCCTCCGGGTCGTTCCCGCTGACCAGGGTCCACACCATCGATGTCTGTACGAGAACGGTGCCGATGAACACCACCACGAGCACGGCGCGCAGCGCACGCACGGTCAGCTTCCCCACGAACCTTCCTTCCATCGAGCAACGATGGGAATCTATCGAGATTCGATAAGTTTCGATAGGTGAAGAAAGGTGGCGGCGTCCGGGCGGCCTTTCATCGCGTTCACGCATTACGCGGCGCCCGGGACTTTACGGGCAGGTGTGCCCCCGGTTTGATGGGGGCTGAGGCGAACCCCCCACAGGCTGCCCCGGCTCGCATGAGACGCCCCCGCCGCCTGGTGACCGGTCCGGGCGGAGCAGCGCACTCCTGCCAGGCATGCCTCTCCCCCATTTTTCTGTTCCTGTCCGCCGTCCCTCCATGTCCCCGTACCGGTAGAGGAGTTCCCGTATTTCCGCCCCCCAGGGGCGGAAGCGGGCCGGACGCTGTCGCCGGACGACGCAGCTCGTGTGTGCAAAGGAGTACCGGGGTGAAACAACGACCCAGTGAAGAGCGTGTGGCGGTGATCGGCGCCGGGTGCCGGCTGCCGGGGGGTGTCGACTCCCCCGCGTCGTTCTGGAAGTTGCTGACCGGCGGGCGGGACGTCGTCCGCGAGGTTCCCGAGGAGCGGTGGAGCCAGGAAGAGGTCTTCGGTCTTCCCGCCGATGTCGCCGCCCGGCTGAAATGGGGGGCCTTCCTCGACGAGGACGTGTACGCCTACGATCCCGCGTTCTTCGGCATCAACGCTCATGAGGCGGCCTGGGTCGATCCCCATCACCGGCTGCTGTGCGAGACGTTCTGGGAGGCGGCCGAGCATGCCGGAGTGCCGCCGAAGTCCTTGTCCGGCAAGCCGGTCGGTACCTACTTCGGTGTCTACAACAAGGAGTATCTCCTGCGCGCCCAGCGGCCGTTGGAGGAGATCGACGCCTATGCGATGAACGCGAGCATTCATTCGATGGCCGCCGGCCGCATCGCCTACCTCCTCGATCTGCGGGGCCCGCAGATGACTCTGGAGGCGGGGTGTTCCTCCGGGCTCGTCGCCCTGCATGCCGCGTGCCAGGGGCTGCGGGACAAGGAGAGCGACCTGGCGTTCGCCGGGGCGTGCGTCCTCATCCTGGGGCCCGAGGAGTCCGTGCCGCCGGCACGCTGGTCGTTCTTCTCGCCCACCGGCCGGTGCCGGGCCTTCGACGCCGCCGCCGACGGTTATGTGCGCGGAGAGGGCTGCGTGGTCCTCGCGCTCAAGCGCCTGGACGACGCCCTGCGCGACGGCGACCGGATCCTCGGCGTGATCCGGGGCAGCGCACTGAACCAGAACGGAGGCCGCTCCACCCGGCTGACCGCGCCCTCCACCGACGCGCAGATCGGGGTCTGCCGCCGGGCCCTGGCCGCCGCGGGTGTCGATCCGGGGGACGTCGGTCTGGTGGAGGCCCACGGCACCGGGACCGAGGTCGGCGATCCCCTGGAGTTCCGCGCGCTCGCCGAGGTCTACGGCGGCGGGCCCGGCGTCTGCACGCTCGGCTCGGTGAAGACGAACATCGGGCACACCGAACCGGTGGCGGGCCTGGCCGGGGTCCTCAAGGCCCTCCTGTCGGTACAGCGCGGTGAGATCCCGCCGAACCTGCACTTCCGGCGCTGGAATCCCGAGATCGACGCCGGAGCGACCCGCTTCCTGGTGCCCACCGAGACCGTCGCCTGGCCCGAACGCGAGGGGCGGCGGCTGGCCGTCGTGTCCTCCCTCAGCGTCACGGGCGCCAACGTGCACGTGGTCGTCGAACAGCCCCCCGACGGGCCCGGACACGGACGCCGCCGTACGGCGGCGTCCGGTGCGGGCGGCGCGCGGCACAACGACGGTGAGCCGCTGGCGTTCCTGCTCTCGGCGCGGAGCCGGCCGGCGCTCACCACGGCCGCGGACCGCCTGGCCCACTGGCTGGAGGGGGAAGGGGGCGGCGTCGCGCTACCGGATGTCGCCCACACCCTGGCGGTGCGCCGGTCCCCGCTGCGGGAGCGGCTGGCGGTCGTCGCCGCCACCCGCGCCGAACTGATCGGCCGGCTCACCGAGGCCGCCCCCGGGACGGCCACCACCGGTGTGGCGCGGGGCACGGCCAGGCCCGGGGCCGACACCGTGTTCCTGTTCTCCGGCCACGGCTCGCAGTGGGCGGGCATGTGCCGGGGCCTGCTGGACCGCGACGCCGGCTTCACCCGGGTCATCGACCGGCTCGAGCCGCTGGTCGCCGAGGAGTCCGGGTTCTCCCTGCGCGAAACCCTGGCCGGTGCCCGTCTCGTGGAGGGCATGGACCGCGTCCAGCCGACCGTGTTCGCCATCCAGCTGGGCCTGTGCGCCATGTGGGCCGGGTACGGGGTACGGCCCGCCGCGGTGATCGGGCACTCCATGGGCGAGGCCGCGGCCGCCGTCGTGTCCGGCGCCCTCACCCTGGAGGAGGGAGCCCGCGTCATCTGCCGCCGCTCCCGGCTGAACGTGCGCCGGGCGGGGGCCGGCCGGATGGCCTCGATCGCGCTGCCCCGCGCCGACGTCGAGGCGAGGATCGCCGCGAGCGGGGTGCGCGGGGTGAGCGTGGCCGTGGTCACCTCACCGGAGGCGACCGTGGTCGGCGGCGACAAGGACGCCGTCGACCAGCTGGTGCGCACCTGGCAGCGGGAGGACATCGCGGCCACGTTCGTCAACGTCGACATCGCCGCGCACACCGCGCACATGGATCCCATCCTGGACGAACTGCGCACCGCCCTCGCCGGTCTGGACCCGCGCACCCCGGACGTCCGCTTCTACAGCACCGTCCTCGACGACGCCCGTCGCGGCGTACGGCTGGACGCGGACTACTGGGCCGCCAACCAGCGGCAGCCGGTCCTGCTGGCCTCCGCCGTCCAGGCCGCCGTCCAGGACGGCTTCCACCGGTTCGTGGAGATCAGCCCGCACCCGGTCCTCGCGCACGCGGTCCACGCCACGGCCGCCGCCCTCGGGCCCGATCCCGTCGATGTCCTGGGCTCCCTGCACCGCGAGACCGACGAACGCACCGCGTTCCTCACCGAGGTGGCCGCCCTGCACTGCACCGGACACCCGGTCACCTGGCCTGACACCCCCTACCAGGACGCCGCGCTCGCCGATGTGCCCACCATGAGCTGGGAACGCACCCGGCACAGCATCGCCCCCTCACCGCTGCGCACCGCCCTGCCCACCGCCGGACGCGGCGGCCAGGGTGTCCTGACGGGCATCCATCTGGCCGACCCGGCCAGCGCCCGGCGCCACCTGTGGCAGCAGACCCTCACCCGCACCACCCTGCCCTGGCTGGACGAGCACCGTGTCAACGACGTGCCCGTCCTCCCCGGTGCCGCGATGGCGGAGATGGCCGTCGCCTGCGCCACGGACGTGTTCTCCGCGCCCCTGGGTGAGGTGGAGGTCCGCGACCTCGACCTGCACCGCATACTCGCCCTCGGCGAGAGCCGGGAGGTCACGGCGGTCGCCACCACGCTCGGGCCCGCCCTCGCCGACTGGACCCTGAACGCGGTCGGGCCGGACGGCGCCTTCGCCGCCCACGCGGGTGCCCGGCTCCACCACGCCCCGCAGGAACGCCCGCCCGCGCCGGTGGACATCGCCGCCCTGCTGTCGGCGCCGTGCGAGGACGTCGAACCGGCCGAGCTGTACCGGCGGTTGCGCCAGGAGCGGGGCATCACCCACGGTCCGGCGTTCCAGGGCATCACCCGCCTGCGCCTGATCCACGGGCACGGCGACGGCGTGCGGCAGACCCCAGGCGTTGACACGGAACTGGGGGACGACGAGCCGTGCGCGCTGGCCGACGTCGTGCTGCCCTCGGCCGGGCGCGCGGGAAGCCGGAACCTGCGGCTGCACCCCGTCCTGCTCGACCTCTGCCTGCAGGCGGTAGGCAGTACCTGGCTGGCCTGCCACCCCGTGCCGCCCGGCGGGATGCTGCCGCGCCGGCTCGGCAGGCTCAGGGTCCTGGGCGACACCACCACGGCGGCGTACGCCCACGTACGGCTCACCGACGTGGGCGACCGCTCCTGCACCGCCCGCTGCCTGCTGACCGATGCCACCGGGACCGTCCTCGCCGAGGCGGACGCGATCGACTGCGTGAACGTTCCTTCCGAGGACGGCGAAGATCTCTTCGACCGGCGCACCCTCGACGTCACCTGGCTCGAAGCCTCCGGGACCCGGGAGATCACCGAGACGGGCCACTGGGAGCTGTACTACGAGACGGACCGCGCAGGCGAGGCGGCGGACCTCAAGGCGGCCCTCGAAGAACACGGCGCCACCGCCGCCCTCCACCCCGTCACCGGCGTCAGCGGCACGCCCCGCGCCGCGACGCGTGCCGTGGTCTACCTGCCCGCCCTGGACGGCGCATCCGGTCCAGCGGTCCGTGCCCGGACCAACCTCGAACACCTGATACGTATTGCCCAGTCGCCGGCCCCCGACGGCGAGGGCATGCCCCGGCTGTGGGTGCTCACCCGCGACGCGGCGCACGTCACCCCTCAGGACACGCCCGGCCTCGCCGGATCAGGACTGCGCGGCGCCCTGCGTGTCCTCGCTCTGGAGCAGGCCGCGCTGCGTCCCGCCCACCTGGACGCCGACCAGCGCACCACGCCGGAGCGACTCGCCCGCGAGTTGCTGACCTGCCCCGATACCGAAGACGACATCGCCTACCGGGAAGAGGCCCGCTATCTTGCCCGCCTCACCCATCGCCCCCTGGGTCCCGGCGACCGCGTCCGTGCGGGCGTGAACTGGCGTACGCAGGGCGCCAAGCTGCTCCGCGGCCGAAGCAGGACCCTCGACGATCTCCACCTGGGCGCGCTGGTGCCCGAGCCGCCCGCTTCCGGGCAGATCCAGGTCCGACTGCACTCCACCAGCCTGAACTTCATCAACGTCCTCAAGGCGGTCGGCACCTACGACCAGTTGCTGTCCGGGACCGACATCGTCCCGCAGGCCGTGTTCGACGGAGCGGGTACGGTCACCGCCGTCGGCGAGGGCGTCCGTTCCGCGTCCGTCGGCGACCTCGTCGCGGTGCCGGTGTGCTGGGCCGGCGATCACGAGACGCTGATGGCCTCCCGCGTCACGGTGCGCGCCGACTGGGCCGTCCCCCTCACCTCCCCCGCAGAGCTCGCGCACGCGGCCGGGCTCCCCATCGCCCACCTCACCTCCTGGTACGGGCTGTGCCGCCTCGCACGTCTGGCAGCGGGGGAACGGGTACTCGTCCACTCCGCCTCCGGCGGTGTGGGGCTGGCCGCCGTCAACATCGCCCGGATGAAAGGGGCCGAGGTCCTGGCCACCGCCGGGACGGAGGAGAAGCGGGACTACCTGCGCTCTCTGGGCGTCCGGCACGTGATGGACTCCCGCAGCCTCGACTTCGCCCGGCAGGTGCGCGAGATCACCCAGGGCCGGGGGGTGGACGTCGTCCTCAACTCACTGACCGGCCCGGCGCAGACCGCCAGTCTCGATCTGCTCGCCCGCAAGGGCAGGTTCATCGAGATCGGCAAACGCGACATCTACGAGGACACCCACCTCGGGCTTCTGCCGTTCCGCCGCAACATCAGCTTCAGCAGCGTCGACATCGCGCTGCTCCTGCACAAGGAGCCCGGCCTGATCGCCTCCCTCGTACAGGAGATCGGCCGGGCCTACGCGGCGGGCCTGCTGCCGCCGCTGCCCATGACCTCCTCCCCCGTCCTGGAGGCGTCCGAGGTGTTCCGCACCATGGCGGGTGCCCGGCACACCGGCAACCTCGCGCTTGTCTGGCCGGCCGAGGGGAAGGTCACGCTGCCGGTCGCCCCTCAGGACGTACGGCCGGTCGAACCGCACGCGTCCTACCTCATCACCGGGGGGCTGGGCGGTCTCGGTCTGGACGTGGCGCAGTGGCTCGCCGGTCACGGGGCCCGCGCCCTCGTCCTCGGCGCGCGGTCCGAACCGGGCGAGCGGGCCCGCCGTGTCATCGAGGAGCTCACCGCGCGCGGCGTCGATGTCACCGTCGCGCTCGGCGACCTGGCCGACCCGGCGACGGCCCACCGCCTGGTGTCCGCGGCCGAGGCCACCGGCCGTCCCCTGCGCGGCGTCCTGCACGCCGCCGCCGTGGTCGAGGACTCCGTCCTCAAGAACATCGGCGCCGCGCAGCTGCAACGGGTGTGGGACTCCAAGGCACTGGGCGCGTGGAACCTGCACGAGGCGACGAGGACCTGCGCCCTGGACTGGTGGATCAACTTCACCTCCGTCGCCGCCGTCATCGGCCAGCCCGGGCAGACCTGTTACGCCGCCGCGAACTCCTGGCTGGACGAGTTCACCCGCTGGCGGCTCGCCCAGCGGCTGCCCGCCACCAGCATCGTGTGGGGGCCCTGGTCCGGGCACGGCAGGGGAACCGGCATCGAATCCCTCGGCTACGCCATGATCTCCCCCGAGGAGGGCATGGCCGCGCTGGAGAAGATCGTCACCCGCTCCGGGCGGCCCCTGACGGTCTACTCACCGCACGATCTGGACCTGCGGCTCTCCCTGCACCCCGACGCGGCCCGCCTCGCCTACTACGCGGCGATCGACCGCGCCGACGGCCCCGCCGACGACACGGGCACGTTCCTGACCGAATGGAACGGCCTGGCCGATCCGGGGCGGCGTACCCAGTTCCTGCACGAGAAGATCAAGCAGCACACGGCCGCCGTGCTCCGATGCCCCCTCGACAGCGTCGAGGACCGCACCGCGTTCGTCGCACTCGGTCTGGACTCCCTGCTCGCGATCCAGCTGCGCAACCGTATCGCCCACGAGGCCGGCGTCGAACTGCCCACCACCGCCCTGTGGACCCACCCCACCCCGGCGGACCTCGCCGAACTCCTCACCGACCGGCTCCCGAAGTGACCAAGGGGGGACCTCTGGTGGACCCTGCTTCCGTCCTCGTCGTCGGCGCGGGCCCGTGCGGGCTCACCGCCGCGTGCGAACTGACGCGCCACGGCGCGACGGTCCGCGTCATCGACGCCGGCCCACAGGCCGCGACCGGCACCAGGTCCATCCTGCTGTGGCCGCCGCAGCTCGCCGTCCTGGCCGACTACGGTGTCCTCGACGAAGCACTCTCCCTGGGCAGACAGCCCGAAGCCTTCACCTACAGCACCGGCACCCGGCGCCTGGCCCGCTTCCGGTTCACCCCCGGCACCGCCCCGCTGGTCCTGCCCCAGCACCACACCGACCGGCTGCTGGAGAAGGCCCTCACCGCCATGGGGGTCACCGTCGAACGCGGACGGCGCGCCACCGGCCTCACCCGGACACCGGACGAGGTGCACGTCGAGACCACCGACGGCAGCGGCCGGACCGGCACCCTCACCGCGGCGTGGCTCATCGGTGCGGACGGTGCCCACTCCACCATCCGCACCGCGCTGGGCACGCCGTCCACCCGGACGAAGGCCGTGTCGCGGTTCCTGCTCGCCGAAGGCGCCCTCACCCCGGCACCGCCCGTCACCGACATCGAGTACACCCTCACCGCGCGGGGAGCACTCCTCATCGCTCCCCTCCCCCACGGCCCCTACCGGGTCGCCGGCAACGTGGCCGAGGGAATCCAGCCCGGCATCGAGGAGGTCCGGGCCCTCCTTCGCCGCGGCCGGCGCACCCTGGAGGTCAGCGACCTGACGCTTCTGACCGAGTTCACCTCGCAGGAGTCCCTCGTCCACGAGATGCGTACCGGCCGGGTGTTCCTGCTGGGCGACGCCGCCCACACGCACTACCCGGTCGGCGGGCAGGGCGCGAACCTCGGTATGCAGGACGCCCGCAACCTCGCCTGGAAACTCGCCGGCGTCATGGACCGGCGTCTGTGCGGCGGCGTTCTCGACACCTACGACACCGAGCGGCGTGCCGCCGCTCAGCAGGTGCTGCGGATGACCGGGCTGGTGGCCCGTGTCGCCCTGGCGGGGCCGCCGGCCGACCGAGCCCGCGATCTCGTGCTGAGGGCGGCGGCCTCGGTACCGGCCGTCCAGCGCTGGTACACGGCGAGGCTCGCCGGGCTCAAGACCTCCTACCCCCACACCCCGCTGGGCGCGCCCGCCCCCGACCGGCCCCGGCGCATCGGACGCCTCTCGGATGCCGCGGCGGTCGGGCTGCCCTGCCCCGACTGGGCGCGGGCGGATCGGCCCACCACCGCCTACCGGCTGGTCACGCGGGGCGCGGGGCGCTCGGCGCTGCGGCAGCGGGCCGACGAACTCGCGCGCGGCCGCCCCCTCGTCACCCACCAGCACGTCGACGGCCAGAGGGAGCAGTGTCTGCTCATCCGGCCCGACGGATACACCGCCTGCGCGGCGGCCACCGCGCAACTGGACGACATACGACGCCTGTTGGATCGCCTGTCCGCCTGAACGCTCGCACCGAACCGGAACACGGAGGACCAGTGAACATCTCACCCGAACACGACAAAGTTTTCCGCACCTGGGCGAACTCCCTGTGCACCAACGACCTCGAAGCCTATCTGTCGTGCTTCGCCGACGAACTGCGCCTGGAAGACATCGCGTTGGACAGCGTCGTGGAGGACAAGGCCAAGCTCCGCAAGGACGTGGAGACCTGGTTCGACGCCTTCCACGACGAACAGCTCACCCTCGACGGCTATCTCGTCGGTCCGGACGGTGAGATCGGCACCAAGTGGACCCTGTCGGCCACCGTCGTCGGGCACTTCCCGCGCGTGACCGAGAACGCCGTGATGGGCCGCCGCTTCACCAAGCACGGGCTGAGCGTCTTCACCTTCTCACCCGGGGGACAGTTCCGGACGGAGGTCTCCTACTGGAACCTCACCACCATCACCCGGCAGATCACCTGACCCACCCCGTGTCCGGAGCAGCCGTGACCCTCACCGTCGGATTCATCGGGCTGGGCGTGATGGGCTCCCCCATCGCGCACCGGATCCTCGTCTCAGGTTTCCCGCTCACCGTCTGGAACCGCACCGCGGACAAGACCGAGCCCCTGCGGGAGGCCGGCGCGGTCGTCGCCGCCTCCCCCGCCGAGCTCGCCCGGGCGTGCGACGTCATCGCCCTGTGCGTCACCGACCAGGAGGCCGTCACCGGCATCGCGCTGGGAGCGGACGGCCTGCACACGGCTCCCGGCCGCGGGCAGCTCGTCATCGACCACTCCAGCATCCCCGCCGGTACGACCCGTACGGTCGCCGGACGGCTGAGCGCCGCGAACGGGATCTCCTGGCTCGACGCACCCGTCTCCGGCGGTATCCCCGCGGCCGAAGGCGGGACCCTCACCGTCATGGCCGGGGGCAGCCGGTCCGACTTCGACCGTGTCCGCGGGCTGCTGCGCGTCTACGCCCGGCAGATCACCCTCATGGGCCCCCTCGGCGCGGGGCAGGCCACCAAGCTGTGCAACCAGGTCATCGTCGCGGCGAACGTGTGGGGTGTCGCCGAAGCGGCCACCCTGGCCGAGGCCGCCGGCATCCCGCCCGAGCGGCTGCTCGGGGGACTGGCCGGGGGCTTCGCCGACACCCCTCTTCTGCGCCACTTCCTGCCCCACATGCTCGACCCGCACGACGAGACTCTCGGCACTCTCACCGACCTGGTCAAAGACCTCGACGCCGCACTGGCGACCGCCCGCACCGCCGGTACCCCGCTCCCGCTCACCGCGCATATGGCCGAACTCCTGCGCATCGCCAACCGGTGGACCCGGCCACGTGTTTCGGGCAGCTTCATCGGTCTCCTGCGCGGCCCGGGACACACAGACACACGGGACGATCCGTCATGACCAGCACACTCGGCACGGCCACCGCGACTCCCCCTCGCCGCCTCCTCCGCACCCCCGCCTTCTGGTGGGCCCTCACCGGCATCGTGTTCACCCTGGCCGGGGCAGCGGTCCTGACCCCCTGGGCGGTCCACGGGGTGCGCTCCCCGCACTACAGCGGCGACAGCATCTCGCCCGCGCGCACCGCCGTCGTCATCACCGTGCAGGTCCTCCTCGTCATCGCCCTGATCGCCTGCGCCGTGCACCTGACCCGCACCAGCCTGCGCCGCGGACAGGTCACCCTCGACGCCGGCATCGCCGCCGGTTTCCTGATCTCCTCCTGGCAGAGCCCGCTGTTCGACTACCGCGACATCACCATCGTGGTGAACCAGCATGTAGCGCACGTCAATTCGTGGGGTCCGTACATTCCCGGCTGGGGCCCGCCTCACCCGGAGCTCCAGATCGAGGCGCCCATCGCCGTCACCGGCGTCGGGTTCGGCCTGCTCATCCTGTGGGTGTGGGCCCAGGCGTTCGTGGGCCGCAAAATAGCCGACCGGTTTCCCCGCTGGGGGCCGCTGCGGCTGTGGACGGTCATCGTCGCCGCCGGCATCGTCACCGACGCCCTGATCGAAGCCGCCCTGCTCAACACCGGCGTCTACTCCTACGCCCACGCCTGGAAGCCGGTCACCCTCTTCGCCGGGCACTGGTACGACATCCCCCTGTCCGCCGCGTTCACCGCGACGCTCTTCACCACCCCCTTCGTCGTCATGCGGCACCTGGAGCGGACCCGGGGCGCCGTCCCGTGGATCTACCGGGGCGCCGAACTCGCCTCCACCGCGCGGGGACAGAACATCATCCGGATCCTCGCCGGCATCGGGGCAGGGAACGTCGCCACCCTCGTCTATCTGGTGCTGTGCGTCCTGTGGGGTCTGGCCGGTGGCCCCATGCCCGCCGACACCCCCTCCTACCTGTGGCCCATGAACGCGAGGTGACCCCGTTGGACACCAACCGCAACGGCAACGGCACCGCCGGCAACCCGCTCCGTCCGGAGTTCTGGCAGAGGCCGATCAGTGAAATCGACGTGTTCTTCGCGCGGCTGCGCGCCGGAAGGGGACCCGTCTTCTTCCCCTACCGGCCGACCCGCCCCGGCTCCGGCTCCGGCTCCGGCTCCGGCTCCTACGGCTTCTACGCCCTGACCCGGCACGCGCAGATCACCGAAGTCTCCCGCCGTCCCGATCTGTTCGGCTCGGCACCGTCGAGCAGTACCCTCGAAGACCGCTCGCCCGCCTTCGGGGGGAGCGCCGAAGGCTCCCTGCTGCACATGGACGCCCCCCGCCACACCGTGATGCGGCGCGTGGTGGCGCGGGCGTTCAACCCCAGTGGCCTGCGCCGCCACGACGGCATGATCGCCGCGGCGGCCCGGCGGGTCGTCGACGAGCTGCTGGAGAAGACCCCGTGCGACTTCGTCACCGAGGCCGCCGTCCAGCTGCCGCTGCGTGCCATCTGCGCCATCGTCGGTGTCCCCGCCTCGGCCTACGAGGACGTGGTGCGAGCGACCGACACGATCACCGAGATCGCGAACACGACCGACCGCGCCGGTCTCGGTGCCGTGGCCGAGGCGGTCACCTACTTCAGCACCCTCATGGGCGACCTCGCCCGCCTGCGCCGCGACCGCCCCGCCGATGACGTCACGACCACCCTCGTCCAGGCCTCCGTGGACGGCCGGCCCCTCACCGACGCCGAACTCGGCGCGTTCCTACGCATCCTGCTGGTCGGCGGCAACGACACCACCCGCAGCACCCTGGCCCACATGCTGCACCTGCTGACCGACAACCCCGGCCAGAAGCAGCTGCTCCTGGCCGACCTGCCGGGACGCATGCCCGGCGCCGTCGAGGAAACCCTGCGTCACGCCACCCCGGGCACCTGGATGCGCCGCAACGTCACCCGCGACACCACCGTGGACGGCCACCCCTTGCGTGCCGGGGACCGGATCATCCTCTACTACAACTCCGCCAACCGGGACGAGGACGTCTTCGAGCACCCCCACACGTTCGACATCGGCCGCAGCCCCAACCCGCACCTCAGCTTCGGCGGCCCCAGCCCGCACCACTGCCTCGGCGCCCACCTCGCCCGCCGCGAGACCGCCCTGTTCTACCGGGAACTACTCACCCGGGCACCCGGCGTCCACGCCACCGCCGCGCCCGTCCACACCTACTCCGGCCTCATCCATGGCATCAGCCGCCTGCCCTGCGCCCGCTGAAGGAGAACCCTGCTGAAAGAGAACTCTGCTGAAAGCGGGCCCCGCGAGAAGCGGCCGGCCGGTCGCGGAGCCCGTCCGCGCGCCCCTCGGCTCACGCGAGTTCGAACGGGTGAACCGCGCGCATATGCCCCTGTCCTCCGCGTCCCGGTGTGCCGGGCCGCCTGTATACCTCGGAGCCATGGACGATCCTCAGATGTACCAACTGGCCGCGTTCCCGCCCCTCGAAGAGGTCGGGGAAGCGGAGCTGCCCGAGGCGGACGCCCAGGGCGCCGCGACCGACTGCCGCCGCACGCCGCCGTACGCCCCGCAGGACGCGGGCCCGCCGCCGCCTCCGCACGGCTGAGCGGCTCACAGGACGGGCCGGTTCTCCGCGCCGTGGGCGCGTGCCCGCTCCAGGACCGCCGCCGCCGCGGGGGTGCGCCGGTGCGGGGTGAGGCGCCCGCACAGGTGGGACAGCGCCTGGTGGGCCCGGGCCGAGTCCAACGGGGCGATCTCGTCGAGGAACCGGTGTCCGTGGACGCATGCCTCGTCGAGACGGCC
Source organism: Streptomyces sp. LaBMicrA B280 (assembly GCF_049222185.1). NCBI lineage: Bacteria > Bacillati > Actinomycetota > Actinomycetes > Kitasatosporales > Streptomycetaceae > Streptomyces > Streptomyces sp. LaBMicrA B280. The sequence continues at coordinate 15,438 of NZ_JBMJCT010000058.1, forward strand.
GACGCCGAGCAGGGCATCGGCCATCAGCGCGTGGGTGAGCGCGATGGAGCGCCTTTCACCGGGTGCGCGGTGGCCGAAGGAATGGGCGAGATGGACGATGGCCCGCTCGTGCTCGCGCAGTTGCAGGAGCACCAGGGCCTGCTGGTATTCGAGGCCGGCCCGCGGATAGGAGGCGAACGGCCGCGGCCGGGCGCCGGGCGCGTCGCCGTGCCGCTCGTGGAGGCGTGCGGCGGTGTCGAGGTCGGCCAGCGCGTGGCGGCCGTCCTGCCGGAGAGCGTGGGTGTAGGCCCGCTGGGCCAGCAGGTAGGACCGGGTGCCGGGGTCGGCGAGGTTCTCGGCGGCGGCCAGCGCGTGTTCGGCGTGGGTGTGGGCTATTTCGGTGTGGCCCAGGCGGGCCGCCTGGCAGCTCATGGCCCGTAAGGTGACCGCGTACTGGACGCGGTCCCCGCCGGCCGAGGCCAGGGCCAGCGCCGTACGGAAGTACTGCTGGGCGAGTCCGCTGTGCCCGGTGTCGTCGCTCTTCAGGGCCAGCAGATGGGTCAGCTGGGCGGTGCGGGTGAGCCACAGCGGTTCCAGGGGGGTGCCGAGCGTGTGCCGGCTCTGGCTGCTGATGTCGTCGGCGAGGTACTGCGCGAGGGCGCTGCGGGCGTGTCTGCCGCCGAACAGGCCGGTGCTGCGGGCGGCTACGAGGATCACGCAGTCGAGCATGGCCACGTCGGCTTCGGCGGCCGGTGGCGGGGACGCGGGGCCGTCCGGGGCGGGGACGGGGGGCGGTACGGGCGGTGGGGGTGGGGGCGGGGGCGGGGCGACGCGGAACGTCGCCGAGGTGAGTGCCGGCCGCCGGACGGGATCGCAGTCCTGGCGGCACAGGGCGATCAGCGCGCTCAGGGGACTGTGCCCAGGATCGGTGCCCGGCAGCGGATCGCGCGCGTACGCCTGGGGGAAGAAGCCGGTGTCCTCGGCGATGACGAGCCGTCCGGTGCGCTGGGTGAGGGCCGCCGCGACCAGGTCGGGCACCGGCGGTCTGGGTCTGGTGCCGGAGAGCCAGTGGGCGACGGAGGTACGGTCGTAGCGCAGCGTGCGTCCCTCCGCCGCCCCGAGGGTGTTGACCGCGTGGGCGAGTTCCCCGTTGGTCCAGCCGGCTTCCCGCAGCAGGGCGGCCAGCCGGTCGTTGGCATGACGGTGTGCCATTCCTTCCCTCGGGTGCTATTCCGCGATGGCGGTGCTGTAGGTCCAGCGGTACAGCGGTACCTCGAGCCCGGACACGGCGCGGGTCTCCTGGGTGCGGGTGAAGTGCTGGTGGCGGCCGTAGAAGGCGACGGTCACCCGGTCGGACAGGGCGGTGGTGCCGCTGGTGAGCCGCATGAGTCCTCCGGGACCGCGGCCGGCGCCTTCGAGGAGGACGAGCTGCTGTCGGGCGTGGGCCAGGGCGATGTCCTCGGCCGGTTCGGCAAAGACGGTCATGACGGTGTTCCTTGTCGGTGCGTGAGCAGCGGCCGACCGGCAGGCGGTACGGATCTGCCGGCGCGGCCGGGCGGGGGCGGTGGGCCGACCGGCCGGGTGGGCGGGCGTTCGGCGGTAGGGGGCTTGCGGCGGGGCGGGCGGGGGGGCCGCCCGGGGTTCTGCCCGCTGGTTCCGGGCGGGCCGGGCGCGGCGCTCTGTGCGCTCTGTGCCTCGGGGGAACACGGGTCTGGTCGCGGTGTCGGGCTCCTCATGGGCGGCTCCTGTGCGGAACTGGCGTGCGGCGGGTGGCGGTGGCGGGTGGATCGGTGCCGATGGGGTCGGGGTGCGCCCGGCCGTCGGCTGCCGCGGGCGGGGACCGGTTGCCGCAGGGCGGTAACGGCCTTACTTGATAGGGGAGTTCGGGAAGCGGTAGGGGGCATGGACCCGGAAGGCGGGATCGCGGCCTGGGCCTGCGGCAGCCGATCGGGGAGATGCCTTGTCGGCCACGGTGGCACCGGAGCGCGCGGCCCCCTGGAACGCCCGCTCCTTCGACGGCAACGCGAACTGGACGACCCACGGCAGCCACCGAGCTTCGTGAAGAGGGGTACGGGAAGTGGATACCGCCGAGTCTGGGGCAGGGGTGGCGGACCCGTCGACGGGTGACGGCCCGTAAATCTGTGAATCGGTTGAAACTTGCCCGCTTCTCGTGATGTGTCTCGCCTCAGAGGGCATGTCCGTCTGCGGTTCGCGCGGCGGCCCGGCGCTTGACGGCCGGTCACGTCATGGGCTGCGGGCCGGGGCCGCTCGGCGCGAGTGATGCCGCCGCGGCCGTGACGGGGCAGGCGGTGCGCTGCACGGCCGTCGCACCGGGCATTGAGATCGGAAGACCTGCGCTGGGGCGCCCGGCCCCTCGGCCGCGGGCCGTGCGTGAGCGCGCGTCCGAGGGCAGGCCGGTGAGGGCGAGGGGGGACGGGCGCGTCGTTGGGGGATGCGGGTGGCGCCCGGTGCTCACGGAGCGGTGCAGGGGGTCCGTCCGGCCGGACGCCGATCACCCGTGCGCCTTCTGTCGGTTCGAGTGTTCCGGCTGGCGGCTTCCACCCGGCCCCGGCCCCGGCCCCGGCGCGCGGCCGTGTCCGCCGTCCGCCGGTCCGCCGCCGGGTCGGCCGGTCCGACCGGTCAGCAGGCGGTCAGGGGTGTGTCAGCGAGTCCTGGCACGGTAGTACCAGTGAACGGCACACCAGCACCGGCCGAACACGAGGAGAGGTGCCCGGAGCGGCTTATCGGGGACCAGGGCAATAGCCCGAAGTCGGACCCTCACAGGTCCACGCAGGTTCAAATCCTGCCCTCTCCGCAACGAGAAGCACATGCCCGCCCCATTCCCCCGGCGCGGCCCGTCTCTTGACACCGCGGCGGCTTTTTGGCTTTTCCATCCCTCGGTCATAGTCGGCGCCATGAACTATGACGTAGTGGTGGCCGGAGGCGGCCCGGTCGGACTGATGCTGGCCTGCGAACTCCGGCTCGGAGGCGCGCGGGTGGCCGTCCTGGAGCGCCGCACCGAGGTGGACCCGACGATCAAGGGCGGGGCGATCACCACACCCGCCGCGGAGGCGCTCTACCGCCGGGGCATGCTGCCCGCGATGGCCGAGGTGCAGCGGCAGGCGATGGACCGCTTCCGGGCGTTCATACGCGAACAGAACGGCGGGGACGGGGGCGGGGCCGCGGGGCAGGGGCTCGGGATCGTCGGGCACTTCGCCGGGATCATGCTGCGCGCCGATCTGGTCGACCGTACGGGGCCGGGCCTCGGCGACGCCGGGCCCGCCGCCGAGATCGCTTTCGTGGCGCAGCAGGACATCGAGGGGCTGCTCGGCGAGCGGGCGGACGAGCTCGGCGTCGATGTGCGCCGGGGAGTAGAACTGACCGGCTTCGACGCGGACGACGGGGCCGTCACCGTGTACACCGGCCACGGGGCCGTACGCGCCGGCTGGCTCGTGGGCTGCGACGGCGGCCGCAGCACGGTCCGCAAGCTCGCGGGGTTCGAATTCCCCGGCACCGACCCGGAGATCACCTGCCACCAGGCGGTCGTGGAGATGACCGGCGCCGAGGATCGGAAGGTCGGCTGGAGCGCCACGGACACCGGGGTGTACGCCCACGGGCCGATGCCGGGCCGCGTCGTCACCGTGGAGTTCGACGGCCCGCCGGCCGACCGGGACGCGCCGGTCACCGCCGAGGACCTCCAGGCGCGGCTGCGGCGCGTGACGGGCGTCAACGCCACGATCACCAAGGTACGGACCGCGACCCGGTTCACCGACCACGCCCGCCAGGTCACCGAGTACCGCAGGGGCCGGGTGCTGCTGGCGGGCGATGCGGCGCACGTGCACTCCGCGTTCGGGAGCCAGGGGCTGAGCCTGGGGATCGGGGACGCGATGAACCTCGGCTGGAAGCTCGCCGCGGTGATCGGCGGCCGGGCGCCGAAGGGGCTGCTGGACACGTACACCCGCGAGCGGCATCCGGTCGGTGCGGGGGTCCTGGACTGGACCAGGTCCCAGGTCGCGGCCATGCGCCCGGACCCCCGGTCCCGGGCCCTGCGCGAGATCGTCGGCGACCTGGCGGGGACGGTCACGGGCACCACGTATCTCACCGCACGGCTCAACGGCAGCGGGATACGGTACGACCTTCCGGGCGAACACCCGCTGACCGGCCGCAGCGCCCCGGACCTCGAACTCACCGGCGCCGGCCGCCTCGCGGACCACCTCCACGCAGGCCGGGCGCTCCTGCTCGATCTCACCGACGACCCGGAGCTGCGGGCCCTCGCCGCGGGATATACCGACCGTGTCGACACCCTGACGGCCGACTGCCCGGCCCGCCCGGAGCTGGCGGCGGTCCTCGTCCGGCCGGACGGCTTCACGGCCTGGGCGATGGACACGGGAGCGCCGACACCGACGGCCGGGCTGGCGCAGGCGCTGGAGGAGTGGTTCGGGGCGCCGGAGTGCGCGGTGGCGCCGGGCTGATCCGCCGCGCTGCCTGTCGGGCCCGCACCACGAACCGAGCCTCGCCCGCCCATGGCCGCCGCACCTGCCCGGAGCGGCGGCCACACACCCCCGTCCCTCCCCCGGCAGGGTGCTCCGTACGAAGACGGAAAGCGGTCCCGCAGCCGGAGTCGCGGCAGAAGGCCGGGGCGCCCGCGCGTGTCCCGGGGCGCGGGGCCGCCCGTCAGTAGGCGGTCAGGGGTGTGTCAGCGGGTCCTGGCACGGTAGTACCAGTGAACGGCACACCAGCACAGGCCGAACACGAGGAGAGGTGCCCGGAGCGGCTTATCGGGGACCAGGGCAATAGCCCGAAGTCGGACCCTCACAGGTCCACGCAGGTTCAAATCCTGCCCTCTCCGCAACGGGACGCGCGGGCCCATGATCCGCCGGGTCCTCGAACGCGCCGCCACCGGCCCGTCGCAGCCCCGCACCGAGTGACCGGCGGGCCCTGCGAACCCGCTGGCCTGTGGGACGACGACGTAATTCCCGAGGACCCCGGCATGGCCCTGACCGTTGGGACTTCAGGCCCACCGGGCCGGTCGGACATGGGCAGGTGGGGATCATCCTTCCGGTCCGGTCGACCGGCGGAGCGTCCGCGGTCTTGAAGGTCTCGTTCCCGCATCCTGGCAACGTGCACGAACCGGACGCATTCGCGGTCTGGGGCGGACACGGGGCCGTGTTGCTGCATGAGCGTGACGACGCGCGGTTCGCCATGCTGCTGGAACAGGCCGGAGACGGAACCCTGGCCGATCTCGACAGCGTCGACGAGGCCGTCGCCGTCGCCGGACGGCTCGCGCGGAGGCTGGCCGTCCAGGCCCCGCCCGGTCTCCCACGACTTCGCGATCAGGCCGAGCGATGGGAGGAGGACCTTCGAAAGGACGACGCGCGGCTGCCTCGGCCCCTGCCGCCGCACGTCGTGCAGGCTGCGATCGCGACCGTACGTGAACTCGGCCGCGACCAGCCGGACACGCTCGTCCACGGCGACCTGCACTTCGGGAACGTGTTGCGGGCCGAGCGGGAGCCATGGCTGGCCATCGACCCCAAGGGATATGCCGGCGACCTGGCTTACGACGCGATCACACTCGTGCGGAGTCGTTTCGAGGATCTGCTCGCCGCCGATGACCTGAAGGCCGCGCTGCTGCGCCGGTTGGCCATCTTCGCCGACGCCGCAGAGGTGGACGGCGAACGGGCCCGACGCTGGGTACAGGCCCGGGCCGTGATGGCCGCCCACTGGGGGCGCGAGTACGGCGATCCGGCATGGCTCGTCCAGGTCACCGACCGCATCGCTGAGCTGCTGACCTGAACATCGTCACCCGCGAATCCGACACCCCGGCCTCCGGAGCCACGTGCGGCGGCAGGCCGACCTCCACGAAGCGTTCCTCGAACTCGCCTGCCGCCTCCTCACGCCCCGACAACGCAGCCGATCGTGCCGGCCGTTGTCAGGCTGCCGCTGCCGGTCAGGTCGTCTCGCTCTCGTGGTGGTAGCGGGCGGCATAGGTGAGCCATTGCAGGTGGCCTCCCGTCCACAGCAAGAGGTCCTCGGTGAAGTTCTCGGCGTCCGACAGGTTCTGCGGGGTGTTCTGGCCCATCGCGTCCAACAAGTGGGGCAGGTCCTGGGCGGCTTGCAGAAGGCTGTTGAGCCGGGGCTGCCACAGGTGGGTGAGAAAGATGCGGAAGGCTTCGTCTCGGGTGATGTCGGCGCCGTTGTGCAGGAGCGTGGTGAGCACGCTCGGGACTCCTTCGAAACGGGCTTCGCGCGCGGCGGAATTGATGTCGGTGGCCAGATGCAGGACGTCACAGGCCATATCGCTCATCCTCCGGAGCACGTGCCCCTGCAGCAGTTCGTCGGGCAGGGGCCGCCGGGTGAACAGTGCGACGAACGACCCGCCCAGCAGCCCCGCTGTGCCGTGGCGTTTCCACTCTGTATAGGTCGTGAAGTCCCACTGGCGGCCGAGCGACTTCGAGTACAGCTCCCAGCGCTGTGCCCGCTGGTACCTGGCGAACAGGTTGACGAACAGCCTTTCCCAGGCGGGGTTGCAGTAGAATTCCCGGGCCTCTTTCCACAGATGGTCCAGCACCTGGGCGTACGGCGAATTCCAGGTGTCCGGTTCAGGCTGTGTTTTCGTCCCGAGGGAGACGATCTTGTCGAGGTCGCACAGCAGGGAGCGGGTCTCTGCCGGTATGGAGGCGACGGGCTGGTCGTCGAGTTCGTTGTCGAAGAGGAAGAAGAACGTCATCCACTTGGCGGCGAGCAGCAGTCCGTCCCGCGGGGCCCCCGGGTAGGAATAGCTGGTGTACGCGGCGAAGTCCTGGACGTGCCGGTCGACCGTCTGCGGGTGTGCGGCCAGCATTCCCGACTCATGCAGCCAGGACCGTAATGACTCCTGGATTTCCTCGTCATGCACGTTGCGGAGATAAGGGAGCAGCCGCCTGCTGGTGTCGGACGGCCAGATCTGGTCCCACTCGGCACGGCCCATGACGGTTTCCTCTCGGGAGGTGGACGTACGGCTCTGCGTGGAATCTCTTCTTGCTTGCACGGCGGTGCGGGCGAGGAGCCGCGGTGCCTGGCTGTCGTCTGCGGGCACTACTCCTCGTGCTGCGGCGGTTTGGGGCGAGCGCGCAGGTCGCGGTGGAGTTCCTTCAGGGGCGAGAAGGTGATGGGCTCCTCGCCGGCCTCGGGTGGCCGCCGGTCTGCCAGGTGCGAAGACTCTGCGGTGACTGCAGCATTCCGGCCCGCGGTGAAATCCGGTGCGCGAGACCCCCGGCAAAGGGAGCAGGGGCACTGGTGCGCTGCGTCTGAAACGGCGTGTCTCCCTGGACGTTAGGCAGGGCCGCATCCGGCGCCAAGGGCGTAGCGGGGCGTGCGGGTTGCTGACGGCCGTCGGGGGCGTGCGATGTGCGCGCGGGCGGCCCCCGGGGGCAGGCCGGTGGTGTCCGGGCGGGCCTGGTGAGGGCGGCGGTGTGCTACGGGCGCATTGTCGGCCGCGCGGTGCCGGGTTCACGAGAAGCGGTGAGCTGCGGGGGGCTGGTCGGCGCCGGGGGCGGGGCGGATTCAGGGCCGCTGATGTGGGGTGGTGCGCCGGGCTGAGCGGAGGCGGCGGGCACGCCGGTGCCGAACCGCGCGTGCGCTGAACCGGCACCGGGGAGGATCACTACCGTGCGCTGGGGGGACGGCCTTGCCAGCTACCGGGCATTGTGGTGCCCTCGAACTGACCGTTCGAGTGCGCTGCCGGGTCGGGGTGGACCGCTTAAGTCCCCCGCAGCGCAGGCCCCGCAGGGAAAGCCGCAGTTGTCGATGCCGGTGACTTCCCCTGCCCGAAAGCACGAAAGTGCCTGCCCTCAGGTGTTCGCCCTGGCCTTACCTTGATGGGAAACCCATGCGGCTCACCCTCAGTTCACCTCCCATATCCACCGCCGACGACGACGGCGACGACCTAGCCATGACCCGTGAGCGGTGGTCGCCGCAGGCTCTGCGCACGATGGATCCCGGCGAGATCGCCGCGGTGGCCGCGCAGATCCGATCCTTCCTGATCGACCACGTGTGCGCCACGGGCGGTCACCTCGGGCCGAACCTGGGGGTGGTGGAGCTGACGATGGCCTTGCACCGGGTCTTCGAATCGCCGCGCGACGCCCTGCTCTTCGACACCGGCCACCAGGCATACGTGCACAAGCTGCTCACCGGCCGGGCCCAGCTGTTCGGACTGCTGCGTCGGCGCGGCGGATTGTCGGGCTATCCGTCCCGGAGCGAGTCGGTGCACGACTGGGTGGAGAACTCCCACGCCTCGACCGCGCTGTCCTACGCCGACGGCCTGGCCAAAGCCTTCGCCGCGCGCGGTCAGGACGACCGGTGGGTGGTGGCGGTGATCGGCGACGGGGCCCTGACCGGCGGGCTGGCCTTCGAGGCGCTGAACAATCTCGGCGCTGCCGGGCACCGTCACGTCATCGTGGTGCTCAACGACAACGGCCGCTCCTACGCCCCCACCTCCGGCGCCCTGGCCGGGCACCTGTCCGCGCTCAAGGATCCCTTGAACCGCGCCACGGGGGCGAGCCGCTCCAACCTCTTCACCGACCTGGGCTTTGCCTACCTCGGCCCCGTCGACGGCCACGACCAGGCCGCGGTGGAGCGGGCGCTGCGCCAAGCCCGGGCGGCGGGCGGGCCGGTGGTGGTGCACACCGTGACCGTCAAGGGCAAGGGCTACCGGCCGGCGGAGGCCGACGACGCGGACCGCCTGCACGCGGTCGGCGTCGTCGACCCGGCCACCGGCGCCCCCGCGAAGGCCGCCGCGCCCACCTGGACCGACGTCTTCGGCGGTGAACTGGCCCGGCTGGGCGCCGAGCACCGGGACGTGGTGGCGCTGACGGCGGCGATGCTGCGGCCCACCGGGCTCGCCTCCTTCGCCGAGCGGTTCCCCGGGCGGGTCTTCGACGTGGGCATCGCCGAACAGCACGCGCTGTGCTCGGCCGCCGGGCTGTCCATGGGCGGCCTGCACCCCGTTGTCGCCCTCTACGCCACCTTCCTCAACCGGGCGTTCGACCAGCTGCTGATGGATGTGGCCCTGCACCGGCTGCCGGTCACCCTGGTCTTGGACCGGGCCGGGATCACCGGCCCGGACGGGGCCTCGCATCACGGTATGTGGGACCACACCCTGCTCTCCCTCGTGCCCGGCCTGCGCCTTGCCCTGCCACGTGACGCCGCCACCCTGCGGGAACTGCTGGCCGAGGCGCTGGCCGACCAGGACGGCCCCACCGCGCTGCGCTTCCCCAAAGGCGCCGTCGGCACCGACCTGCCGGCCGTCGGCCGCCACGGACAGGTGGACCTGCTCACCGCCACCGGTACGGATGTGCTGCTGGTGGGCTTCGGGGCGATGGCCGCGCCCTGCCTGGCCGCTCGGGATCAGTTGGCGGCGCGGGGTCTGTCGGTGACGGTGGCGTCTCCGCGCTGGGCCCTGCCGATGCCGGCCGACCTGGTGCGTCTGGCCGCCCGACACCCGCTGACGGTCACGGTCGAGGACTGCGCCCGTACCGGCGGTCTGGGCACCGCGCTCGCGCAGGCCTGCACCGACGCCGGGACCGGCACCCGGGTGCACGTCATGGGGCTGCCGCGGACCTTCCTGGCGCACGGCTCACGTGCCGAGCTGCTGACGGCCACCGGACTGGTGCCCGACGGCATCGCCACCGCCGTCCGCCTGGCCCACCAGGCCGCCCGCCGCATCGTCTGACTTTCCCCCGTTTCCCCCGTTTCCCCCGTTTCCTGCTTTTCCTGCTTTTCCTGCTTGACGAGGAGTCCCTGATGACCACGACCGGCGTTCCCCTGCCCGTCTTACCCATCCCCGCGCCCCGGCGGCGCCCCACCCGGCAGCTGCACGTGGGCTCCGTACCGGTCGGCGGCGGCGCCCCGGTCTCGGTGCAGTCGATGACCACGACGCTGACCGCGGACGTGGACGCCACGCTGCGGCAGATCGCGGAACTGACCGCGGCCGGCTGCCAGATCATACGGGTCGCGGTGCCCTCCCAGGACGACGCCGACGCCCTGCCCGCCATCGCGAAGAAGTCGCAGATCCCGGTCGTCGCCGACATCCACTTCCAGCCCAAGTACGTCTTCGCCGCCATCGACGCCGGCTGCGCCGCCGTGCGCGTCAACCCCGGAAACATCAAGAAGTTCGACGACAAGGTCCACGAGATCGCCCGGGCCGCCGCCGACGCCCGGGTGCCGATCCGCATCGGTGTCAACGCCGGGTCGCTGGACAAGCGGCTGCTGGCCAAGCACGGCAAGGCCACCCCCGAGGCCCTGGTGGAGTCCGCCCTGTGGGAGTGCTCGTTGTTCGAGGAGCACGGCTTCACCGACATCAAGATCTCCGTCAAGCACCACGACCCGGTCACCATGGTCCGCGCCTACGAACTGCTCGCCGACGCCTGCGACTACCCCCTGCACCTGGGCGTGACCGAGGCGGGCCCGCTGCTGCAGGGCACCATCAAGTCCGCCGTCGCCTTCGGCACCCTCCTCAATCGCGGCATCGGCGACACCATCCGCGTGTCCTTGTCGGCCCCGCCGGTCGAGGAGGTCAAGGCCGGCATCGGCATCCTGGAATCCTGCGGCCTGCGCCGGCGCCGTCTGGAGATCGTCTCCTGCCCGTCCTGTGGCCGCGCCCAGGTCGACGTGTACACGCTGGCCGAGAAGGTCACCGCCGCCTTGGACGGTCTGCCCTACCCCCTGCGGATCGCGGTGATGGGGTGTGTGGTCAACGGGCCCGGCGAGGCCCGCGAAGCCGACCTCGGCGTCTCCTGCGGCAACGGCAAGGGCCAGATCTTCCGCAAGGGCGAGGTCATCAAGACCGTCCCCGAAGGCAAGATCGTGGAGACGCTGGTGGAGGAGGCCCTGCGCATCGGCGAAGCCGAGGCCGATCAGGCGGCCGACGCCCGCACGGCCCCCGCCGAGCAGGGCCCGGGCCGGGAGGCGACGCGGTGAGCGCCCTTGCCTCGAACGGCGACCTGCTGGATCTGTCCGGACTGCGCGAGCGGGTCGACGCCGCCTTGGAGGACTATCTGGGGGGTAAGGCGCGCCAGGCGCGGGAACACCGGCTGCCGCTGGCACCGTTGGAAGTGGTGCGCGACTTCGTCTTCGCCGGTGGCAAGCGCATCCGCCCACTGATGTGTGTGCTGGGCTGGCACGCCGGCCGCGGCCACGGCGACACCGGCCCCGTCATCCGGGCGGCGGCGTCCCTGGAGCTCTTCCACGCCTTCGCCCTGATCCATGACGACCTCATGGACCACAGCGACACCCGCCGCGGCCGCCCCACCGTCCACCGCGCCCTCGCCGCCCGACACCGCAGTGACACCTTCGGGGAGAGCGCCGCCCTCCTGATGGGAGATCTGGCGCTGGCCTGGTCGCAGGAAATGTTCAACGACGCCGGGCTGTCCCCGGAACAGCTGGTGGCCGCGCTGGAGATCGTGGACGCCATGCGCGACGCGATCGTCTACGGCCAGTACATGGACCTGGACGTCACGGACCAGCCGACCGACGACATGGACCGGGCGCTGGCCGTCATCCGCTACAAGACCGCCAAGTACACCGTCGAACACCCCCTGCACCTGGGCGCCGTGCTCGCCGGAGCCGACCCCGGCATCCGCGCGGTGCTCAGCGCCTACGCCATGCCCCTGGGCGAGGCCTTCCAGCTCCGCGACGACCTGCTGGGCGTCTTCGGCCATCCGGCGGACACGGGCAAGCCCGTCCTGGACGACCTGCGCGAGGGCAAACGCACCGTGCTGCTCGCCCTGGCCGTACGCCACGCCGACCCCGGCCAGCGCGCCACGCTGCGCCGCCTGGTGGGCGATCCGCACCTGGACGCGGACCAAGCCGCGATCGTGCGCGCCGTCCTGACCGACACCGGCGCCCGGGCCAGGACCGAAGAACGTATCGACGCCCAACGGCGCGCCGCCCTGCGGGCCCTGGACGACGCACCGCTGCCGCCCCGGGCCGTCGAGGCACTGCGCGACGTGGCCCGCACCCTTACGGAGCGCACCCGATGACGAAGACCGAGGTTCCTGCCGTCGGACGGGTACTGCTGGCCGCGCCGCGCGGCTACTGCGCCGGGGTGGCCCGCGCCGTGACCGTCGTCGAAAGGGCGCTGGAGCTGTACGGGGCACCGGTCTATGTCCGCCACGAAATCGTCCACAACCAGTACGTCGTCCGGACGCTGGAGCGCAAGGGCGCGGTGTTCGTCGACGAGGCCGACCAGGTCCCCGAGGGCGCCACGGTCATCTTCTCCGCCCATGGCGTCGCGCCCGCCGTACACCGGCAGGCCGCCGACCGGCAGTTGCACACCATCGACGCCACCTGCCCGCTGGTCACCAAGGTCCACAAGGAAGCCGAGCGCTTCGCCCGCGACGACTACGACATCCTTTTGATCGGCCACGAGGACCACGAGGAGGTCATCGGCACCAGCGGGGAGGCCCCCGAGCACATCACGGTGGTCGACGGCCCCGAACAGGCGGCCACCGTCGAGGTCCGCGACCCCGACAAGGTCGCCTGGCTGTCCCAGACCACCCTGTCGGTGGACGAGACCCTGGCCACCGTCGCCGTCCTCAAAGCCCGCTTCCCCGGCCTGAAGTCCCCGCCGAGCGACGACATCTGCTATGCCACCCAGAACCGGCAGGCCGCGGTCAAACAGCTCGGCGCCGACGCCGATCTCGTGCTGGTCGTCGGCTCCCGGAACTCCTCCAACTCGGTGCGCCTGGTCGAGGTCGCCCTGGAGGCCGGTGCCCGCGCCGCCCGCCTGGTCGACGGCGCCGAGGAGATCGACGAAGCCTGGCTGGCCGGTGTCCGCACCGTGGGCCTGACCTCCGGCGCCTCGGTGCCCGACCTCCTGGTCGACGAGGTACTGACCTGGCTCGCCGAACGCGGCTACCACCAGGTCGAGGTGGTGCGGGCCGCAGAGGAGCACCAGCACTTCGCCCTGCCCCGCACCCTCACCCCCCGCCCCTGACACCGGCGCACCCGTCCCGACCGGGCACCGCCCGTGCACTTCACTGACCCGCTCGGCAAAGCTGCCGGGCCGAAGCACCGCAACCGAAGGAGGACTCACCGTGGCACGCCGTACCGGCATCACCAAGACCATCTCGAACATCATCGACGACCTCAAGGAGACGATCGACGACGCCCTCGACAGCATGGGCGACCTCGAACACGACGCCCGCTCCTCCCTGAGCAGGACCGTGCGCCCCTGCCGCGATCGGGACCGGGACCGAGACCGGGACCGGGACCGGGATCGGGATCGGGATCGGGATCGGGATCGGGACGAGGATCGGCACGAGTCGGCCGCGGGCGAGGAGCAGGTCGGGCAGGTCGAGCTGGCGGCCCTGTGGACCCGGCTGGGCCAGATCGAGGAACTGCTGCGCCGGCAGCAGCCCGCCGCGACGGCCGAGCGCCCCCAGCAGTCATCCTCGTGACGGTGCCCGGCGGCCCCGGCCGTGCCTCCGCGGCCGGTCCGCGCCGGTCTCGGCCGGGGCCGCCGCCCGACCGCCTGCTCAGCCGGCACCACGGCGGGCAGCTCATCGACGTCCAGTTGCATGAGCCCGTCGGGCTCGACGAGTTGGCGCAGGACTTGCGCGCCGGTGGCCGCTTCACCGTCCGCGATCACCCCACCGGCGGGGACTGCACCTATCAGGTGCTCGCCGAGGTGCTCGCCCTGGCGCTCGCGGCCGTCCTGCCCACCGGTGCGGCCTCCGCCGCGCTGAACCCGGCCGCTGTCCTGACCGGGCTGTACCAGGGCGGGGCACCGCCTGCCGGAGCACGCTGAACCCACCCCTTGGAGCCGCCATGGCAACCGGCCGTGCCCGCAAGGTCCTGGCCACCTTCGGCGCCCTGGCGGCGGGCGAGGCCGTCCACAGCCTCGCCCGCCACACCCTGCACCGTGACGCCGACACCGACAGCGCCGCGCGCGACCGGGCCCGCCAGGTGCGTGAGGCGCTGGAGAGCCTCGGCCCCTTCTACATCAAGGTCGGCCAGATCCTCTCCACCCGCCCCGACCTTGTCCCGCCCGCGGTGATCGAAGAACTGGAGCGGCTGCACGACCAGGTCAGCGCCTCCCCCTTCACCGACTTCGAGCCCGTCCTGGCCCGTGACCTCGGTCCCCGCTGGGCGGCCGGCTTCCGCGACATCGACACCGTACGGCCCCTGGGCACCGCCTCCCTCGCCCAGGTCTACGCCGCCACCCTCGCCGACGGCACCCCGGTGGCCCTGAAGATCCAGCGGCCCGGCATCCGGGCCCTGGTCGAAGCCGACATGGCCCTGCTCGGGAAGGCGGCCCGCTTCGTCGGCCGCCGCTCCCCGCGCTTCAACGCCGTCGTCGACACCAACGCCATGCTCGGTGTCGTCTTCGACGCGATGCGCCCCGAACTCGACTTCACCCTCGAAGCCCGCAACATGCGCCAAGCCCGCGAGTACACCGCGGAGTTCAAGCACCTCGCGGTCCCGGCGGTGCTGACCGCCACGCCTCGGGTCCTGGTGCAGAGCCTGGCACCGGGCTGTTCCATCGCGGACGCCCGCCCGGCCGACTTCGACCGCGAGGAACGCGAAGGCATCGGCCGGGACCTGCTCGCCTTCATGTACCGCTCCTACTTCCTGACCCGCACCTTCCACGCCGACCCCCACCCGGGCAACATCCTCGTCGCCCCCGGCGAGCCGGCCCACCTCATCGACTGGGGCATGGTCGGCCGCATCGACCGCTCCTTGAGCACCAGCATCCTGCTGGTCCTGCTCGGTCTCGCCCAGAACGACGGCGCCGCCGTCGCCAAAGCCTGGATCGAGATGGGCCATGCCACCCCCTGGGCCGAGATCACGAACTTCGTCGAGGACATGGCCGCTCTCGTCCCCCAGGTCGCCACCGCCACCCTCGAAGAACTCAACTTCGGCGTCACCCTCACCGCCGTCCTCCAGTACTCCACCAAACGCGGCATCAAGACCAGTCCCATGATCTCCGTGCTCGGAAAGTCCTTCGCCAACCTCGAAGGCTCCATCCGCAACCTGTGCCCCGAGCTGTCCCTCCTCGACGTCTTCGAAGACGAGTTCCGCCACATCGCCTTCAAACTCGCCGCGGAGGCCCTCTCCGAGAAGCAGGCCGCCCGCACCGTCCTCGATCTCATCCTCGGCAGCGCCACCGTGCCGCAGCAGGCCCGCAGCATCATCAGGGACCTGTCCAACCGCGAACTGACCGTCCAGGTCAACCAGTTGCCCCTGCACCGCGCCCTTGAGCGGCTGCCCCTGGCCCGCAACAAGCCGCTGCGCGACGCCGTCGCCGTGCTCCTCGTTCTCACCTGGTTACGACGCCGCGAGCACCGGCGCCGCTAGCGGCACCTCCCCGGCCGCCGAGCCCGCCGCAAGGAGGCATCACTGTGCTCAGCGCACCCCGTGGCCTGCTGTTCTGGCTCGTCGTCATCATCCTGCTGTTCCTCATCGCCATCGCCCCCGTCCAGACCGCCCACGCCCTCATCAACCTCGTCCACGGCATCGAGAGATTCTTCACCGGCCTGAGGAAGTTCGTCGAAACCCTCAGCGCATGAGGCCGGCACACACCCGTCGGTCCCGCAGGAATAGGAGAAGGGCCATGCGCATACCGCTGTTCGTCCTCCTGGTCGGCGTCGCCCTCGCGGCCATGGGCTGCGCGTCCGTCCCCCCGCTGAACGCCGACGTCCACGTCGTCCCGGCCGCACCCTCCCCGGCCCCCACCCCAGCGGGCGCACTTCCGCCAGCCGCCCCCGCCCCGGCCCCGGCACCCACGACCACCGTCACCGTGCTCCTGCGCCCCTCCCCCACCGCCTCAGAAACCCCCCAGCACAGCACCACCCCCGAACCGGCCCCGACCGCCCCGACCGCCCCCACCGCGACAACCACCTCGTGCCCCGGGCCGACACCGGCTCCCTCGCCGGATTCATCGCCGTCCACCGCGCCGTCGTCGCCGTGCGCCTCCTCCCCGCCACCGGCAGGAGGGACACCCCGCGCCCCGGTCAGTACCCCGGCACCAACACCGCCGACCTCCCCCGAGAGCCCCACCGCGGCGGACACGATCCCGGCGACCGCCACCCCCACCCCGCCCCCTTGCACGCCGCCGGACAACTCGACCTCGACCAGGAGCGACGGCGGGCGGTGACCCACCTGAGGGGCCCGCTCCAGCGCAACGGGAACTCCCGGTCGGGTACGCCGTCGGGAGCGGGCAGGGCGGAAGCGCGTGGAGCCGGAGACGGACAACGGGGTTGCGGGGCAGGGGCGTTGGTGTGGCGCGGACGGTGTCCTTTGTCGGCTGACGGGTTGTCATGGTTTGTGCGGGGGCTCCCCGGCGCGCC
Source organism: Streptomyces sp. LaBMicrA B280 (assembly GCF_049222185.1). NCBI lineage: Bacteria > Bacillati > Actinomycetota > Actinomycetes > Kitasatosporales > Streptomycetaceae > Streptomyces > Streptomyces sp. LaBMicrA B280. The sequence continues at coordinate 31,745 of NZ_JBMJCT010000058.1, forward strand.
GGAAGAGGTACGCGTCACAGCGTGCCGGTGGGCGTTGCCGTCTGTGTTCGTTCGTTGCTAACTTCACTGCGCAAGTGAGTTGGAATTTCAAACTGATGGGTGACGAACATGAGCCTCCCTGACGGCCGGACCGCCGATGCCCCCGGTCCCGCAGAGGAACGACCGCGGCTCGGGGTGGTCTTCACGGTGATCGCCGCCGGGGTGGCGATGGCCAACCTGGACGTGTTCATCGTCAATGTGGCGCTGCCGGACATCGGGCACCAGTTCTCGGGGACCTCGCTGGCGTCCCTGTCGTGGGTGCTGAACGCGTACGCGGTGGTGTTCGCGGCGCTGCTGGTACCGGCGGGCAATCTCGCGGACCGGGTCAATCCGCGGATCGCCTACCTCTCGGGCATCGTGCTCTTCACGCTCTCCTCGGTGCTGTGCGCGCTGGCGCCGGGGATCTGGTTCCTGGTCGGGGCGCGGGTGCTGCAGGCGGTCGGCGCGGCCCTGCTGATCCCCTCCTCGCTCGGTCTGCTGCTGGCGACCGCCCCGCAGCAGAAGCGGCTCGCGTCGGTGCGCGGATGGACGGCGATCAGCGGGGTGGCCAGTGCGCTGGGTCCGGTGCTGGGCGGGCTGCTGACCGAACTGAGCTGGCACTGGGTGTTCCTGGTGAACGTGCCGATCGGGGTGGCCGCGCTGCTGGGCGGCCTGCGGGTGCTGCCGCGTGTCGCATCCCGCGACCTGCCGCGGGCGGATGTACTCGGGGCCGCCGTACTGACCGCGGCCATCGCCCTGGTCGCGCTCGGCCTGGTCAAGGGCGACGACTGGGGCTGGGCGTCTGAGAAGTTCACCGGCGCCCTCGTGCTCGGGGTGCTGGGGCTGGTCTGGTTCACGGTGCGCTCCGCCCGCCACGCCTCGCCGGTGCTGCCGTTGCCGCTGTTCAGGTTCCGCGGTTTCAGCCCGTCCTCGTTCTCCAACGTGCTGTTCGCCGTCGCCTTCGCGGCGATGCTGCTGTCGGCCGTGCTGTGGTGCCAGGACGTGTGGCACTGGTCGGCGGTGCGGACCGGGCTCGCGATCTTCCCCGGGACCCTGCTGCCGCCCGCGCTGGCCATGAGCATCGGGCCCGTCATCCACCGCTTCGGCTCCAGCGTGGTCGCCTTCACCGGGTGCGTCGTCTTCGGCGCGGGCATCGCCTGGTGGCTCACCCTCCTCGAACCGGACGCCGGCTATGCGAGCGGGATGCTGCCCGGCATGCTGCTCACCGGCATCGGCGTCGGCCTGACCCTGCCCACACTCATCAGCGCCGGTGTCTCCGGCCTGCCCCCGCAGAGCTTCTCCACCGGCTCCGGCGTCATCACCATGGCCCGCCAGGCCGGCACCGTCCTCGGCATCTCCCTGCTGGTCGCCACCCTGGGCACCGGCGCCGCCCACCAGGCCGACGCCTTCGACCGGGGCTGGGAGATGACACTGGGGGCCACCGCGGCCGCCGCGATCGCCAGCCTCTTCGTCGGCAGCATCGGCAAGACCTCCCACCAGACCGAGACCAAAGCCACCCAACCCACCCAACCCACTGGGACCGCCCAGGCCGCCAAGGCCCCCGAAGGCACCGGCGGAGCGTGAACGGCACATCCCTCGGACCCCCAGCCACCCGCAGGGACCGGGATGGTGACAGCGGGCGAGAACCACAGATGACGACCACAGATGACGATCACAGGTGACGACCGCAGGTGATGACCACAGGTGACGACCGCAGGCGAGGGCCGACCGGCCGTCAGCCCTTTCCGGGACCCGCGCCACAGGAACCCGATTCTCCCCTTCCGTATCCCGGCGTCCGCCCCGACGACGGCAGGCCACCCCGCGCCCCGCCGTCCCACCTGACCCCTTGTCAGCGAGCGTGCCCCTCCATACCTTTGTGCAGCGAGTCCTCGGCCCGGCGGGTGCACCGTCCCGCATCGGCCGTTGCCTGTTCCTCAGCGCACGACACACCATGGAGGCGTCACATGCCCGTAGCCGTGCCGGATCTTCTTCAAGCCGACGGATTCCGCGACGCGGGTCCGCTGGAGATCGACGACGAGGCGATCGTGTTCGAGGACGACGACCGTGGCGACCGCGAGCCCACGGCGTGTCTGTCCGACCCCTGGGTGACCGCCACCACCCGCTTCTCGTGTGACCTGAACTCGTAGCGGTGGTCGTCTCCATCGCCGGCCGCAGCGGCTGGTCCGACGAGACGTGGTCGTACCTCAACGATCCGCGGATGCCGGCGATGGAGCACGGCTGGAAACTGCACGTCTCGGCGCGCCCCGGCGATCTCGACACCGTGACCGGGCTCGTTCTGCCGGTCCTGTCCCGGCACGTCTGCCACGCGAAGTTCGCCCGCGATCCGGAGATCCTGCGCCGTCTCAACTCCGGGGTGGTGAGCGCCGGAGCTGTCGGCAAGGCCATCACCGTCTACTGCCCGGCCGACACGGTGGTCGGCGTCGCCCGGGAACTCGCCGCCGTGCTGCGCGACCGGGAGGGCCCGCGGATCGTCAGCGACCGGCGGGTCGATCACCGGGCACCGGTCTACTACCGCTACGGCCCCTTCACGGGCGACTACCGGACCGGCCGGAGCGGGCGGCTCGAATCCGTCATGACCGGGCCGGACGGCCGGATGTTCGACGGCCTGGCCGTCGGCCGCTACCGGTGCCCGCCCTGGGCCGAGGACCCCTTCGCGTGCGATTCCGGACCCGGCGACACGCCGTCCGCACCCCACTTCGGCGGCGGACGCTACACGGTCACCGCCGGCATCGCGCGCGCACCTCAGGGCAATGTCTACCGCGCGGTCGACCGCGCTCTCGGGCAGCCGGTGGTGGTGAAACAGGCGAGGGCCTTCGTGGGCGAGGACGAATCCGGCACGGACGCCCGCCACCGGCTGCGCAACGAACGCGCGGTCCTCACCGCCCTCGACGGCGTCGCGGGCGTGCCCCGCGCACTGGACTACTTCGCTCACCAGTCGGACGAGTACCTGGTGATGAGCGCCTGCGGCGACCGGGACCTGCGCCGGGAGGTGCTGCGTGACGGCCCGTACCGTGACGACGGCACCCGGCCGGAGCGGGCCCTGTCCGCCCTCGCCTCCCGGCTCCTTCGCATCCTGGACGCGATCCACGGACGAAACGTGGTCGTGCGCGATCTCAAGCCCGACAACGTCGTGCTCGACGCCTCCGGCCCCGGCGGCTGCCACATGATCGACTTCGGGATCAGCGAGCGGGACGGCGTCGGTCCGGGAGGCGCGACCCCCGGGTACAGCGCGCCGGTTCTGCGCGCGAGGGGCCCGGCCGCCCCCGCCGACGACTACTACGCCCTCGGCGCGACCCTCTTCTTCGCCGCCACCGGCATGGACCCGGTCGTCGTCGACAGTGACCGCGCGGTCAACCGGGACCGTACGCTGGACTGCCTGGCGTGGGCACTGCCCGGCCCCGCCCACCGGCAGATCCGGTCGTCGGTATCCGGCCTCCTGAGCTTCGAGGCGGACGTACGCACCGCCGCCGCCGACCGCCTGCGCACCGGCACGGGCGGGACCACACGCCGACCCGCGCGGCCCCGGATCGACGACGACCTGCTGGACGAAATCATCGAGCACACGGCCGCGTTCTGCGTCAGTGAGGCGAGCGCGATCGTGGACCCGGCACGGGCCGCCCAGTTGAACGTGCCCACCTCGATCGACGTCTACGGCGGCAGTTCGGGCCTGGGGCTGGAGCTCCTGCACCACGTGCACCGGCCCGGCGTGCGTCCGGCCGTCACCGCGCTGGCGCGGTGGACGGCGGAACAGTCCAGGAATCTCCCGCCCGGCTTCTACACGGGGCGCACGGGCGTCGAACTCTTCCTCGCCCAGGCGCGGTTGACGGCAGCGGCGGGGGCGTACGACGACACGTGGTCCGGGCACCCCGTCCTGCCGGACCGCGCGCCGGACGGCGGACCGCCGGAGGCGGACCTGATCGCGGGCGCCGCCGGGATCGGCCTCGGCCGACTGCTGCTGGCCCGCCACGCCCTCCGGTCCGGTCACCCGGACGCCGCGCACCGGCACCTCGCCGTCGCCGCCGACTGCGACCGGATGCTGGCGTCAGGCACCGCCCGGCTGACCCCGGCCTGCTCGGAGACGGCCGGTAGCGCCGCGCTCAGCGAGGGCATCGCCCACGGCCGGGCGGGCGTCGTCTGCTTCCTCCTCGAATACGGCGGCGTGAGCGGGGACATGGACGCGATCAGCCGCTCCGAGCAGGCCGGGGCGCACCTGGCCGCCGTGACACCGGACATCATCGCGGCGGCCAACGGGCCGGCGGCGACACGCCGTTACGGCTCGTGGTGCCGGGGGCTCGCGGGCATCGGGACCGTGCTCGTCCGTGCCGCCGAACGCCTCGACGAACCCGGACACCTCGAACTGGCCCAGCGGGCCGCGCGCGCCTGCGCAGCACTGGCACCGCGGATGCCGCTGGTCACTCAGTGCTGCGGGCTGGCCGGAGTGGGTGAGCTGATGGTGGATGTCGCGGAGGCGTCCGGGTCCGAGGAGTTCTGGGACGCGGCCGAGACCACCGCGCTGCTCATCCTGAGCCGCAGCGGCGGCACTTGGTCCCGGCCCGTGTTCCCGGACACCGGGCTCACCCGGTCGAGTGCCACCTGGGCGGGCGGCTCCGCGGGCGTACTGGCCTTCTTCAGACGACTGCGCGACCGGGGCGGCCCCCGGCTCGGTCGAGTCACCTGACCACTGCCACCGGCACGGCGCCCGCCCCCGCTGCCGGTACGGCTTCCGCACAGCTCAGGCGTGGGCGTGGTGGGAGCCGGTCGTCCTGTGCGGGGCGGCGTGATGCGCGGGCCGGCCCGTCGCGGGGACGGCGAGACGCCGCAGGGACAGGCCCGCGGTGACGAGGAGAGCGGTGAAGACGGTCAGGAGGAGGACGGCCACCCACATCTGCCGACTCCCCGGCGCCTGCCAGCCGGACCACATCGTGCATCCCGCCCACAGCAGGGCGCCCGCCGCGTAAAAGGAACGGACACGGCGCAACTGCCGCGCGGCCCGCAGGAACTCGATGCCTTCGCTCTTCGGTGCCATGCCGGGCCGTGTACCCCGATGTGTGACGAGCACCCCGCACCGCGGGTCGATCTGAGCTTCGCCTCCTGGCGCGGGAGCCTCGAAGGAAGGCCGGAGTCGAGCGGCCGGGCTTCCGCCTCGGCCGTTCGCACGGCTCATCGACGCATCAACCGCCCACTGGTGGCAACCCGGACCGTGACGATCACAGGCAGGGCGGGCGGTCCGGCGCCATCCGGTCGGTCCGCTGCCCGCTTCCCAGAAGGGAGATTGCTCTTGTCTCAGGTAGAAGAGTCCATCGCGGTCGACGTCCCGGTCCGTACCGCCTACAACCAGTGGACCCAGTTCGCGGACTTCCCTCAGTTCATGTCAGGTGTCGAACGGATCGAGCAGCGCGGTGACACCCTCACCCACTGGGTCACCGAGATCGGCGGAGTGAAGCGAGAGTTCGACGCGGAGATCACCGAGCAGATCCCCGACGAGCGTGTCGCCTGGACCACGGTCGACGGTGAGGCCAGGCAGGCGGGAGTCGTCACCTTCCACCGCCTGGACGAGGGCCGCACCAAGGTCATGCTCCAACTGGACTACGACCCCCAGGGCCTCGCCGAGACCGTCGGCGACAAGCTCGGCTTCGTCAAGCGGCAGGCCACGGGTGATCTGAAGCGGTTCAAGGAGTTCATCGAGTCCCGCGGCGGTGTCGAGACCGGCGCCTGGCGCGGCCAGGTCTGACCCCCTCTCGACGACCGTCCGGCGGCACCTGTCCGCCCCGGTCCCGGTGCCGGGCCGGGGCGTCCGGGGCTGCCGCGGGCCCGGGAGTGCCTCCCCGCCGATCCGTGCCCCGGCTCCGGCTCCGGCTCCGGCTCCGGCTCCGGCTCCGGCTCCGGCTCCGGCTCCGGCTCCGGCTCCGGCTCCGGCGAGGGGTGCGGTGGCCATGGCGAGACGACGGATGCTATAGCTCTGGTCAAAGCTGCACGGAGCGGTTGCCCGTGCTGCCACGATCGGCCGATGTCCGCAGAGATGACGGGTTCTTCGCATGCGCCCATCAAGGTCAGAGCCGACAACAGGGTCTACAAGGCACCACTGTTGGGCGGGGCGCTGCCCATCGGCCTCGGGACGGTACGGCTCGGGCTCCGGCTGGCCAATGGACGCGGCAGTTCGCCGGGGGCAGGCTGGCCGGGCATGATCGTCGCGATACTCGCCGTGGTCGTCCCCCTGGTGTGGTTCGCCGGAGGGCTGGCACTGCGCCGGGTGAGAGCCGGCATCGTCCTGGAAGACGGTGTGCTGAGGGTCCACGACCGGTGGGGGCGGCTGGTACTGCTCACCTTGGAGTCCGACGTCACCGGCTTGCACCACGTCCGGATACCCGTGGACGGCCACAAGGACCGCCTGGTGCTCACCTCCTCGGACGACACGCCCTTGGTTCTCGACACCCGCTTGTGGGAAGAAGAGCCGCTGCGGCGCCTGTTGGGCCGCTTGACCACCCCACCGGCTCAGGCGCCGGTCAGGCAGCAGGGAATGCTGACCTGGCCCCAATTCCGCACCCGCTTCCCCGGCGCCAAAGTGCCGTGGCGCCAGGTGCACTTCGGTTGGTTCACCACGCTCGTGGTGCTCCTCGCCATCGCCTATATCGCCTTCTTCGTGAACCTGTCCTACTTCGTCTGACGGAGCGGCCGTCCGGTGGGGGACTCGGACGGCCAGTCGAGCACGGTCAGTTCGGGCCACTGCTGTCGCCAGCGAGCCGCCTTCGTCTCGTACACCTCACGCGGGGCAAGCACTGGATTGGGCCGGACGACGAGATTGAACACGTCGGCGAGTCCGTGCGGGGCGTATACGCGCCACCGCCCGTCCGGCTCCTGGCGCACGCCCAGGCAACAGGTGGTGGCAGCGAAGCTGTCGATGGCAGCCTCGGTGCAGGTGTAGGGAGCGCACGCGACGCCGAACTTCCGCTCGTACCAGAGATGGACACGGGCCTCGTTGCGGACCTCTACCTCTGCCGGCAACCCGCCGAACGCAACCTTCGCGGCCTTGATCACGGCATCCTCCGCCTCCCACGACAGGTCGTGATCGTCGAAGTAGAAGACGTCGTAGTCCTTGATCCCGCTGGTGGGCTGCCTGTCCGTGGCCACGTTCCAGACGGTCTGGAACAGGCAGCCGGCCGTCAAGTACCAGCCCGGCAGCCCCAATCGAGCCGTACGGTTCAACACCTCCAACAGCACCTCATTGCGGGAGAGCACAGACTTCAGGGCGGCGAGCTGCTCATCGAGTGGGAGGCGACCGATCACCGCTCATGCCTACCACACAGTGATCCGGCAGCAGGTCGGCCGCAGTCCACGGACCGCCATGTCACCTGCTTGAACCCTCCAGGACGGCGACGCAAGGTGGAGCCATGACATGGACAGCACCACCGGTCGAGCGCGCCGAGCAGCTGGGCGACCTGGGTACCGTAACTGAGCGTCATATGCTGGAGGGTTGGCTGAGCTGGCACCGGGAAACGCTGCTCGCCAAGTGTGCCGGGCTGGAGTCGGCCCACCTGGCGCGGCCGAGCGCAGAGCCGTCGAGCCTCACCCTGCTTGGCCTGGTCCGGCACATGGCGGAGGTGGAGCGGTGGTGGTTCCGGCGGAGCTTCGCGGGTGAGGCCATCGGCGATGTCTTCACCGGCCCGTCAGACGGCGATGAGGGACTCGACGGAGTTCACCCGGCCGACGCGGAGAGGGACTTCGGGCTGTTCCGGGCCGAGGTCACAGCGTGCGACGCGGCGGCGGCCGGGCACGACCTCGACGAGACCTTCATGTCCTCTCGCGGGGTTTCGCTCAGTCTGCGCTGGGTCTACATGCTGATGATCCAGGAGTACGCCCGCCACAACGGCCACGCCGACCTCCTGCGAGAGCGGATCGACGGAGCGACGGGCGACTGATCGCAACGGGTGCGGGGACGGAACGGGCCCGTGTGAGCGTGGAGTTCAACCGGCCGGACGGTGTCCGCGCACATCGCGGCGGACGTCACACCGGGCTGGAGGGGTGGGCCGCCGTGGGTGAGCGGGGTGGCCAGGTCCGGGGGGAGAGGATGCCGAGGACGTAGGCCCGGGCGACCAGCGCTGGGCGTGTCGGTGCTTCGAGGAGGACGCGAAGGCGGCTCAGGTGGTAGTCCAAGGTCTGCCGCGACAGCCGCAGTTCCTCGGCGATGCCCGCGTTGCTGCGGCCGGCCGCGAGCAGGGCGACGATGCGTACCTGGGCGGCGGTCAGGGTGGGCTGGGTCCGCTGGCGTCGGCCCAGATGGGTGACGACGGCCCAGACGCCGGTCACGCCCGGCGCCGCCGCGCCGACGGTGGTCAGCCGGATGCGGGCCCGGCGCTGCCAGCCCTCCCCGTCGACGAGCACCGCCGAGGCGCGGGCGCTCCTGCGCCGCCCGGCGATCAGGTCGTCCCAGACGCGCAGCAGGGCGCCGCGTTCGGGTGTGTCGGCGAGCAGGGAGGCGGCGCGCAGACCGGTGAGGTCGGAGAGGCGGACGCGCAGGATCTCGGCCGTGGCGGTGCCGGCCTCGCTCACTCTGCCGTCCGGGGCGAGCCGAACGCAGGCCAGTCCGCTGTGGTCGCGCAGGGCGCGTAAGTCCGCCTCGGCGCGGTGCCGTTGGTCCATCGCCCGGACGTAGTCGGTGACGTCGACGTAGATGCCCGCGACGCAGCGTTCGTCGCCCCAGCGGACGGGAAACCGGTAACCCGCCGCGTGTGCGGGCGTGCCGTCCGGGCGGCGGTAGGTGAGGGCGTGCCGTATGGACTTGCCGTCGGTCAGGACCTGTTGGTCCATGGCGAGGAAGCGGCCGGCGTTGGCGGGCTCGTCGAGGTCGGACAGATGGCGGCCGATCACCGCGTCGCGGGTCGTCCCGTACAGGTGGGCGTAGGCGTGGTTCGCCCACACGTAGCGGCCGGTGCCGTCGCGCATGAACGCGGCGGCCGGGGTGAGTTCGGCAAGGGCTCCGAAGGGGTTCCGGTCGGGCGGTGCCGCTTCGTCCGACGATGCCTTGCGTTCCGTCTCGTCCACGGGCCCACTCCTTCAATACCGCACGACATGACGTTGGGTGACGTCTCGTGCGTAAGCCGTAGCACTCCGGGAACACGGGAGGACCGGGCGCTCTCAGGCTCTGCACCATCCGGGCGCTAGCGCATCACGGCACCTTCACATGACGCCGACTGCCGTACCGGATAAGGCATTTGCCTGAATGGTTCGCGTGGTGCGGCCATCGGGAGGTGGGTTCGGACTGGTTCGCTTGAAGGAGGAGAACCGGCGGGCGTGAGCGCTCCCCCCACACACATCAAGTACCCCGACATCAAGTGCCTCGACATCGAAGGAGATGGGTCTACGTGAGCCAGGTGCTGTACGTGCATGCCAAGGGCGGTCCCCCGGTGGGTCACGCTCTGACGCGGGTGGCCGGGCGGGCCACGGTGCACCTGCTGGCGCTGAGCGGGCTGCCCGTGGGCGTGGCGGAGGACGCGGCGCGGCTGTGCGCCTCGGTGCTGACGCCTCCCCGGACGGGGCACGCGGACCTCGTCGAGCTGATCACCACGCGCGCCCGCGAGGTGGGGGCGGACGCCGTCGTCACCTTCTCGGAGTACGCGGTGGTCGCGGTGGCCGAGGCGTGCCGGCGGCTCGGCCTGAGGGGTGCCGGGGCGGCCGCCGCCCTGGCCCGGGACAAGCGGCTGATGCGCGCCGAGTGGGAACGCCAGGGTGTTCCGCAGCCCCGCTTCCGCCCGGTCGCGGGGCTCGCCGAACTGGAGCAGGCCACCACCGTATTGTCATGCCCATTATTACTCAAGGCCGCCTGGAGCGCGGGCTCCACCGCGCACCAGATCATCGACGAGCCCGGGCAGGCACGGGGCGCCTGGCGCCGCTCGCGCGAGGTCATGGCGGAGTCGGCACAGCTCGGCTTCGCCGAGATGCATGTGCGGGGCGCGTCGGAGGACTTCATCGTCGAGGAGATCGTCACCGGACGGGCCGAGGAGTGGTTCGACGGCCCCGGCTGGGGTGACTACGTAAGCGTCGAGGGCGTCGTCGACGACGGCACTTTCCGGCCGGTCTGCCTGAGCGGGCGCATGCCGACCGTGTGGCCGTTCACCGAGCGCGCCGGTATCACTCCGGCCGCCGTCGACAGCGGGGCCCAGCGCAGGATCGTGGAGCTGGCCCGGCGGGCCGTCGACGCGCTGGGGCTGGAGAACTGCGGCACCCACACCGAGATCAAGCTCGGCGCGGACGGCCGCATGTGGGTCATCGAGACGGCCGCCCGGTTCGGGGGCGCGATGACCGTGCCGCAGATCGAGGACGTCTTCGGCCTCGACCTGGTCGGCATGTTCACCGACCAGCTGCTCGGCCGCTCGCCCGGCTGGCCCGCGCGGACGCTGACGCCCGCGGACGCCGAGGGCGCGACGGGCTCCCTGGTGGTGCTCGCGGTCGACGGCGACGGCACGCCGTGGCCGCGGCGGCATCTGTGGGACTCCTCGTCGGTGGTCCGCAAGGCCCCGATCGGTGCCGGGAGCACGCTGTCCGTGGTCCGGGAGAGTTCCCTGCCCGACGGCTCGCCGGTCCCCGTCTACGACCCGGCGGGCGGCGCCAACACCATGGCGGGGCTGTGCCTGCTGTCGGCGGACCGGCCGCAGTCCGTCGTGCGCGACTTCACCGCCCTGGTGGCCGCGCTGCCGGACATCCTCCATGTGGACACCGCCGAGGAGGCACGCGCATGACGCCCGCGCCGGACGAGGCCCGCGCTCCGGACGCGGCGGGCGACCGTACCGTGGTCGGCGTCAACCTGTCGCTGCCGCTGTTCCGCACGCTGTCCGGCGTGCTCGCCGGGCACCCGTATCTGAAGGTCGTGGTGGACCGGGCCGAGGACACCTGGCATCTGCTGGACACCCGGGTGCACCCCTTCCACGTGGACTACATCGCCACCCGCGTCCTCGGCATGACACCGCAGGCGCTCGACGCGGAGCTGGACGCGTTCAACGCCTCGGTGTACATGGCGCCGGACCGCCGCTTCCTGCTGGGCATCCTCTCGTTGCACAGCGACGAGGACTCCGGCGGCGCCGAACGGCCCTTCCTCGTCCTGGAGACGACGGAGGCGGACACCATGCACGGCGCCCTGCTCCAGGAGTTCTACGACTACGTCCGCCACCGCGTCGACGGCCGCCTCCCGTTGCTGCTGAAACCGGCGAACCACGGCCAGGAGCATGAGCTGGCCCAGGTCGGCGACGCCCGCATCCCGCGCATCCTGAGCCAGGAGCTGTTCGGCAGCCGCACCCGGACCTGCCTCAACCCGGGTGTGGCGGAGGGCCGTCTGCGGTACTTCCGCAGTCCGCAGGAGTACGACGCCGGGGCCGCGGACCTCGGCTGGGCGGACATCGTCGCCATGGCGGGCCTGCCCGACGACGTGCCCCGGGTGGCCGGATTCATCAACACCCGCCCCACGACACCGCTTTCGCACACCAACGTGCTGGCCTCGGGCTGGGGCATCCCGAACGCGATCGTCCGCGACCTGGACGCTCTGGTGGAGCGGCACGGCCTGGACGACGCCTGGGTCCGCTACCGGGTACGGGAGGATGCCGTCACCCTGGAACCGCTGTCCTGCGCCCCGGCATTGGAGCGGCCGGTCTGGGACACCCAGCGCATCCATATCGACGCGCCGCTCATCGGGGACGCGCCGATCATGGAACTGCACCGGCTGCGGCTCGCCGACCGCGACGGCTACGGCACCAAGGCCGCCCACCTCGGCGAACTGCACCATGTGCTGGACAGCCGTACCGCGGACCTGACGGCCTTCTACGCCCGCCCGCGCCCGCCGCGCCCGGATCTGCTCGCCCATCTCGGCACCCGGCTCGGTGAGCCCGAAGTGCCCCTGGAACGGCTCCGGTTCACGGCCGCCGAACGCGTGGCCCGGGCGGTCCGGGCGCCCCGGGGCGTGGCGCTGCCGTTCCATCTGCACCATCTGTATCTGACCTCGTCACCGGCGCTCCAACAGGGCATCGGCAAGCTGAAGATGGCGCTCGAACTCGACGCGCTCGACATGATCGACTCGCTCTCGCTGGATCTCCAGCACCTGATGCGCGGTACGCCGATGCCCGAGGAGGTGGCGCGAGCCATCACCGGAGCCGTGCCGCGGCTGCTGGCCGACGGCCGCCGTCTGGTGGTGCGTTCCTCCTCCAACGCCGAGGATCTGCCGGGGTTCTCGGCGGCGGGCATCTACGACTCGGTGACGACGGTGCACGGCGCGGATCAGCTGATGGACGCCGTCATCCAGGTGTGGGCGTCGCTGCTGTCGCCGCGGAGCGTGCGGATGCGGCACCAGGTCGGCATCTCGCTGGACGACACCTACATGGGGGTGATCGTCCAGGAGTACACGCCGGCCGACCTCGGGGGCGTGCTGGTCACCTGCAACCCGACGCGCCCGGAGGACTTCCGGAACGTGTACCTCAACTGCACGGCCGGTTCGCCCGAGCGCGTGGTGGACGGCACGGTCCTGCCCCACCAGTACCTGTACAACACGGTCGAGGGCGGCGGCCGTACGGTGGCCGTCGGATCCTCGGGCACCGACCTGCCGGCGGACACCAGGAAGACGCTGGCCGAACTGGCCCTGGCGGGGCGCCTGTTGCAGTCCCACTTCAGCGAGGACGACCCGGACGACGCCCTGGACATCGAGTGGCTGCTGACCGACGAGGGGGCGTTCCAGCTGGTCCAGGTCCGCCCGTACGCCCGATGAGGCGCCGGGGGCCCGCTCCGTGGCGCCGCGCTCCGCGGGAGGACCTGACCCCGGCGGCCCGCCGGGTGATCCGCCTCAACAACGGGTTCCAGCTGCTGTTCAACCTGCTGTGGTGGATGCCCGTCTTCTACGCCTACCAGCGGGACGCGGGCCTGTCCGACGGCCAGATCTTCGGCATCCAGAGCATCTACTACATCGCCTTCTGCCTCTTCGAGATCCCCACCGGACTCGTCGCCGACCGCATCGGCGCCCGCAACTGCCTGTGGGCGGGCGCGGTGGTCATGACGGCGGCGAACCTGATGCCGGTGTTCTCCCCCTCCTACCCGGGCTTCCTCCTGCACTTCCTGGCCATCGCCGCCGGGCGCTCCCTGACCTCGGGCGCGGCCAGCGCCTGCCTCTACGACGGGCTGCGCGCGGAAGGAGCGGACGCCCACTATCTCCGTGCGGAGGGCACGGCGCGGGCCCTCGGCCTCGCCGCCAAGGTCGTCTGCTGGCCGCTCGTCGGGCCGCTGATGATGCTCGCGCCCCAGGCTCCGTACGTACTGAGCGCGGCGAGCGCGGCGGGCTCCCTCGGCTGCGCCCTCGCCCTGCCACGGCTCGCTCCGCGCGACGCGAGCGGGGCGCGGCGCGCCCGCGGGGGCGCGCCCGCGGGCGGCGCGAGGCCGCGCTGCTGCGCGACACCGGCGCCGCGCTGCGGGTCCTGCGGTCGTCGCCGTGGCTCGCCCTGCTCATGGTGCAGGGCGTGGCCGTCTTCACGCTGTCGCGGATCTGCCAGGTCAACCTCTTCCAGCCGATGCTGCTGCACCACGGCATCGGCGAGAGCGACACCGGCGGTGTGCTCGCGGCGATGACCGTCGCCGAGGCGGTCGCGTCCGCGCGGCCCCAGTGGCTGGGCTCCCGGCTGTCGCCCACCGCCTGGGTGTCCCTGCTCAGTGTCGCGCTCGCGGCCACGCTGGCGGGCACCACCGTCGGCGGCCCGTGGACGGTGGCCGCCCTGCTCTGCGGATTCGCCGCGATCACCGGCTTCTGCTATCCGGTACAGCGCAAACTCATCAACGACGCGATCCCGAAGGGCGCTCCGCGCGCCACCCTGCTGTCGATGGAGAGCATCGTGGACCGCGGTGTGTGCGCCCTGGCCGCGGTGGCCGCGGGCGCCTTTCTGGCGGCGGGGCGGCTCGACGCCCTGCTGTGGCAGTCGGCCGCCGTGACCTGCGTGCTGATCCCGGTCCTCCATCTGGCGCTGCGCCGCGCGAACCGGGCGGCGCGGACCCGGGAGGCCGGTACGGCACCCGGCACGGCCGCGGGATCCGGGCAGGCCGGGCCGCTCCCGGCCGAAGAACCCGTCGCCCTGCCCGTCGACGAGGGAGCCGCCCCGAGGCCCTGACCTGCCGTGCGGCCCGTCCCGTTCCACCGCGGGGCGGTGCGCGCGCCTTCGCGGCAGTTCGCGCGGTGTACACATGCCGAACAGGCTGTGCGTCGCCTGTGAAGGAGGCGTGGGGTTGTTGTCGTTTGTGCCCCAGGTGCATAGCGCGAGCGGCCGTTGCTGGGGTTTTCTCTGGGTGTCACCGCCAAACCCCCACGCGACAAGGGGAGTTGGCAGGACACCGACCTTCATTTCGCATTGGCATGCCCCTGCCATTCCAGGGGTGTGCCCCTCATGTGGCTCACCCCGGCCGGCCCCACACCGACCGGGAAATCCCCCCACGGAAAGAGAAGCCCGCATGACCCACGGCAATATACGTCGCCGGCGCACGACCCTCGCGGCGGCCACCGCCGTCGCCGCCGCGGCGGCCCTGCTGAGCACCTCGCTCACCGCCTCGGCCACCGCCCGGCCCACCGCCGACGCCGCACGCCCGGCCGGAGCGCCGGTCGCCCTGTCGGCCGCCGCCCACACCGGTCTCATCCGGCACGCGCAGGCCGGACTCGCCGGGACCGCCAAGGCCCTCGGCCTGGGCAGCCAGGAGAAGCTGGTCGTCAAGGATGTCGTCAAGGACGGCGACGGCACCGTCCACACCCGCTACGAGCGCACCTACGCCGGTCTCCCGGTGCTCGGCGGCGACCTGATCGTGCACACCGCCAAGTCCGGCAGGACGGAGGGCGTGACCAGAGCGTCGAAGGCCACGCTGAAGCTCGCCTCGCTCACTCCGCGGATCGCCGCGGCCACCGCGCGGCAGCAGGCCCTGGGCCTGGCGAAGAAGGACCGTTCGGCGAAGCCCGCCGTCGACCGGGCTCCGCGCAAGGTCGTCTGGGCGGCGAGCGGCAAGCCCGTCCTCGCCTACGAGACCGTGATCGGCGGCTTCCAGGACGACGGCACGCCGAGCAAGCTGCACGTCGTCACCGACGCCGCCACCGGCAAGAAGCTCTTCCAGTACCAGGGCATCGAGACCGGCGTCGGCAACACCCAGTACAGCGGCAAGGTCGACCTGGCCACGGCGCAGTCCGGCTCGTCGTACACCCTCACCGACGACACCCGCGGCGGCCACAAGACGTACAACCTGGACCACCAGCAGGACGGCACCGGCACGCTGTACTCCCAGGACAACGACACCTGGGGCGACGGAACCACGTCGAACGCCGCGACCGCCGCGGCCGACGCCGCCTACGGCGCGCAGGAGACGTGGGACTTCTACAAGAACACGTTCGGGCGCAGCGGCATCAAGAACGACGGAGTGGGCGCCTACTCCCGTGTCCACTACGGCGACTCGTACGTGAACGCCTTCTGGGACGACAGCTGCTTCTGCATGACGTACGGCGACGGCTCCGGGAACAACGACCCGCTGACCGCGCTGGACGTCGCCGGCCACGAGATGAGCCACGGTGTCACCTCCAACACCGCCGGCCTCGAGTACTCGGGCGAGTCGGGCGGTCTGAACGAGGCCACCTCCGACATCTTCGGCACCGGCGTGGAGTTCTACGCGAACAACAGCTCGGACCCCGGTGACTACCTCATCGGCGAGAAGATCGACATCAACGGCGACGGCACCCCGCTGCGCTACATGGACAAGCCCAGCAAGGACGGCGGTTCCGCCGACTACTGGACCTCCTCCGTCGGCGACGAGGACGTCCACTACTCGTCCGGCGTCGCCAACCACTTCTTCTACCTGCTGTCCGAGGGCAGCGGCGCGAAGACCGTCAACGGGGTCGACTACGACTCGCCGACCAAGGACGGCTCGACGGTCACCGGTATCGGCCGGGACAAGGCGCTGCAGATCTGGTACAAGGCGCTGACGACGTACTTCACGTCGACCACCGACTACGCCGCCGCCCGCACGGGCACGCTGTCCGCGGCGACCGACCTGTACGGCGCCGACAGCGCCGAGTACAAGGCGGTCGAGGCGGCCTGGACCGGGGTCGACGTGCACTGAGCCGTCCCGCTCCCGCTCGCATGACCGTGGCACCCGGGCCTGTGCGGCCCGGGTGCCACCCGTGTCTCCGCCGCCCCGGCCCCACGTCGGCCGACGCGGCCGTACGCGGCCCCGTCACCTTCTGCGGGTCCAGCCGCTGCCGATCCCCGCGATGTGCAGGGCCAGCGCGGTCAGTCCCAGGAGCATGATGTTGACGGACGAGAACGTGTGATTGGTGCTGATCTCGGCCGCGTTGACGAGGAACGACACGAAGAACAGCACTGCCGCGACGATGCCGAGCATGACAAGCCCCTCTCGGTAGGAAGTGAGACCCGTATGCCCGGCCGGCGCGGTCTCAGGCGTGGGAGTGGACGGACGGCGTGGGCGTCGCGGGAGCCTGTCGTGTCCGGCCGCGTGTCATCCGGGCGACACATCGGCATCAGCCCGTCCCCTTGGTGGTAGGTCTGAGCGGTGGCCGGGCGCGAGCGCGACCTCCCGGTCACTCTGGCCACGATCAGGAGTGCGAATGTCCCCGAACCTGGCGTCCTGGCCCGCGGACGATGTCCGGCGCCCTCCTCTGCGGGCACGCTGGCGCAGGGCGCTGAACGATCACACCGTGCCCGCCCAGCGCTCGCTCATGGCCGCCTGGCTCGGCTTCGGGTGCACCTTCGGCACGGCCCGGCTGATCACTCACGGCATCCGGGGCGGCTGGCTGCCCTGGGGAAACATCTCCGCCGGTCAGACACATCTGCACCACTACAACTTCGGCATCGCCACGCTCGCGGGCGTCGGACTGGTGGCGGTCCGCGGCGACGACGCCTACGTCGGCCACCCCGGGATCGGCGCCCTGTACGGTGCCGGTTCGGCGTTGATCGCCGACGAGTTCGCCCTGCTCCTCGACCTCAAGGACGTGTACTGGGCCAGGCAGGGACGCGTCAGTGTGGACGTCTCCCTGGGCATCCTCAGCGCGTTGGGGCTCTATCTGACCGCGGTTCCGTTCTGGCACGAGATCACCAAGGTCACCCGCGACCATCTCCAGGGACGCCCGGCCAAGGGGGCGGCAGCGCCGTGAACCGGCACCGGTGAGGCCCCGTCCGCCCGGTCTATCCGGTCGGTTCTGTGATGACGCCGCGGCCGGAAGGCGAGTGAAGCTGCTCGCGGGCCGGGCCACCGCAGTGCGCGCACACCACCGCCGCCTCGAAGCGGTGCCCGCACGCGTGCTGGAGGCGCATCGGCGGGTCCTCGGCGTTCAGATGCCGGTCTCCCCACGCCATCAACGTCAGCAGCACATCGTTGAGTTCCGCGCCCGCCTCGGTCAGGTGGTACTCGTAACGCGGGGGATGGGCGCTGTACAGCTCACGGCGCACGATGCCGCCGGCCTCCAGCTTGCGCAGCCGGGTGGTCAGAATGTCCCGCGGCGCGCCCGTGTTCGCCGCGATCCCCCCGAAGCGCCGTACACCATGACTGAGCTCACGCACGATGAGCAGGGCCCACCGCTCCCCCACAAGACTCAAGGTGTCCGTTATAGAGCATTCCCGAGGCGACATGACCGCGAGAATATCCCGGATCCGGTCTTCCCACCCGGCCGGGCGACCGGGGAGGGTGAGGCATGCGAGCGGACGACTGGCACCTCACGCACGATGCCGACGGCTTCCTCGGCCGGACCGGCGCGTTCCTGCGCGCGCGTCCCGTACGGCACCTCGTCACCCTGTCCGCGCTCCAGAGACTGCGCGAGCGGGAAGCGGCGGCGAGCGGCGCACCGGCCCCCGCGGCGGGAACGCGGGGGCCCGTCTTCGGGTGGGTGGAGCGGGCCGGTGAGATCGGCGGGACCTTCTATCACCTGCCCTCCGGCGGCATCGGGCTCACCCCCCTCTCCCCCGCGCGGGCGGACGCTCTCGCCGCCCGGCTGGCCGGCCTCGGACACGCGTTGCCCTATGTCAGCGCGGACCGCGACACCGCGGCCGCGTTCGCGAAGGCGTGGCGGCGGCACGCCGGGGTGGAGGCGGCGGTGCGGGTGCGGCTGTGTCTGTACCGGCTCGGGGAACTGACACCGCGGCGGCCGGTACCGGCGGGGCGCGGGCGGCCGGTCGGCGAGCGGGGCGGCGACCGGGACCGACTGATGGACTGGTGCCGGGAGTTCGCGGCCGATGTCGGGGAGGAGGTGGCCATCGACGCCGATACCTGGGCGGGCACGCGGTTCGCCCGCAAGCGGTACACGTTCTGGGAGTCGCCCGACGGCGTGCCGGTCTCCATGGCGGGGGTCAACCCGATGCTCGCCGGGGTGGCCCAGGTGGACCCCGTCTACACCCCGGCCCGCCTCCGGGGGCGCGGGTACGCGGGTGCGGTCACGGTGGAGGTGAGCCGAGCGGCGCTGGCCGCGGGCGCCGAGAGCGTCGTCCTGTTCACGAACGCGGCCAACGCGACGAGCAACGCCCTCTACCAGCGCCTCGGCTATGTCCGGGTGACCGACTGGGCGGTGTACGACTTCACACAGCTCCTCCCCTGAAGGCCCAGGCACGCCGCGCGGGGCCGAGCAGAGCCCTGGGACACCGGGGTCAGCGCCTGGCTCCGCAGGAGGGGCAGAAGGCGGCGTCGTGCGGGAGGCTCTGCCGGCACGCGGAGCAGCTCAGGGGCTGGGCCAGATGGTGGCCGCAGCCGTGGCAGAAGGCGCCGCCTCGGGTCTCCGTACGGCAGTTGGGACAGACCAGCTGGCGGGGGGTGGTGACGTCGTACCCCGTCCCCTGCTGCCGGCCGACGTCGTACGCACGCTCGGTGACCATGTCGTTCAGGCCGCGCTGCTGGGCCGCCTGCGCCTCGGCCGCGGTGTCCGGCGAACAGGTCAGGCACAGCCCCTGCCCCTGGTTCCAGCAGCGGGCGCAGACGTAGGAGGTGCAGCGCGGGCAGCGGTTGAAATGCCCCTGGGCACGTTCGATGGCACGGGTGAAGGCGGCGTCCCGCTGGCTGCCGAAGTTCGCTCCCGCCAGCCCGTCCGCGGCGTTGGTCACGCTCTGGCCGGTGCTGCCGCCGATGACCGACCAGGCGGCGTTCACGCCCCGGGACAGCCAGCCCGCCATCTGCCCGGCCCGGAACGGCTCGAACGGGGAACGCCAGGTGTCCCAGCAGCGCGAGCACGAGAACTCGAACTGGAAGCCCGCGCCGGTGCCCTGCTGGACGCACAGGTCGCGGTGGTTGTTGCTGAAGTAGATCTCGGTGCCCATGACGGCCGTCTCCCCCACACAAGTCGATCCCGGCGAGGAGTGTATAGCCGTCGGCCGTGAGCGATCCGGGACCGGTTCTCGGCGGGATCCGTCCAGCGCGGCGGAGGCCGGGATTCCGGGCGTGGTGCCGGCCGGTGGCGTGAGGTCCTGGCCGCCGGTGGAGGACGCGGCATGGCCGGGCGACGGGCGCGGCCACTAATCTCTCGGCAGCCTCTCCACTCGATCGGAAGCGAGTCGCACATGGCCTCTCCAAGACCCCTCGGCACCGCCACCGCATGGCTGGTGCGCCTGTTGTCCGCGCTCACGCTGGTCGCGGGCGGAGTCGTCTTCTTATCCGGGACCGCCCAGGCCGCCACGATATGCGGCAACGTCTCGGTGCCGCCGGGCTACGTGATCACCTCGGAGTCGCTCACCGCGAGTTGTACCGGCGGCTATCTGACCGAGACGATCCAGCCGCCGTCCAACGGCCTCGCCGTCTGCCTGAACGGCCCGGTCCCGACCGGCTACGCGGTCACCTCGATCTACAGCAGCAACAACTGCGGCCAGTACCAGACCGGCCGGATCAACACGGTCACCAACGGCATGCGGATCTGCGGGAACTCCAATGATTCACTGCCGAACGGCTATGTGATCACCGGCGAGGGACCGGACAGCACGTGCGCGCAGTGGTACGGCGAGACGGTCAACCTCGCGAGCAACGGCATCGCCGTCTGCGGCAACTCGCCGATCCCGGCCGGCTACGTGATCACCTCCAGCTACCAGAACGCGGCCTGCGGCATCTACCTCGGCGCCCGGCTCAACACCGCCTCCGACGGCATGACGTTCTGCGGCAACTCGCCGATCCCCGCCACCTACGTGATCACCGCGAACTTCCAGATCAGCGGATGCGGCCAGTATCTGGGCGGCCGCCTGAACGTGGCCTACAACGGCATCATCGCCTGCGCCGACTCCCCCACCCCGCCCGGATACTGGGTCTCCGCCAACGGCATCCAGTCGTCCGCGTGCAGCCCCTACCTGGCGGAACGCCTGAACAACAGCTGATCCCGGCGTCCCCGATGCCCCCTCCCGGCCCGGCCCGCCGCCGGTGCGGCGACCGCACGGCTCGCGTCGGTCCGCGCGCGTCCTCCGGCGTCGGAGCCCGGGAAGGGGCATGCCCCCTCCCCCGCCGCGTCCACACTGGTGGCATGTATCTGCGCATCGAAGGTCACACCCTGCCCGGCCGGAACTGCGGCCCCGACGCCCGCTTCCCGGAGGTCAGCGGGATCGAGGTCGCGGTCCAGCGCAAGGACCGGCCCGCCGAGCTGCTCGATCCGCAGCCCGGCGACGCGCCGACGGTGGCCTGGACGCTTCCCTGCGCGTTCACCGACGACGGCGCACCGCACGGTCCGTACGTGCAGAACCGGCTCGGCGGACGCTTCGTCTACCTCTCCTGGCTGGGCACGCGGCCCGGCGAGGAGGTCTCGCGGATGTTCCGGCGCGCCAAGCTGATGCTCGACGAGATCGCGCCGCGGGTGCTCGCCGAG
The DNA here is from genome assembly GCF_049222185.1 of Streptomyces sp. LaBMicrA B280. Lineage (NCBI taxonomy): Bacteria > Bacillati > Actinomycetota > Actinomycetes > Kitasatosporales > Streptomycetaceae > Streptomyces > Streptomyces sp. LaBMicrA B280. The sequence continues at coordinate 52,611 of NZ_JBMJCT010000058.1, forward strand.
GCGCGGCTGAGCGGCGTACTGGTGGCCCGGCTCGCCCTCACCGACGCCCAGGGCCAACCGCTGTGCGGGCGGGTGCCGCACCCGGCGATCGCCTGGAGCACCGGCGAGCCGTCGGACGCCTGAGCCTGCGGCTTCGCCCGGTGGCGTCGGCCTCGCCGCCGGGCCGGTTCCCCGGGGCGCGCCGGTCCTCGCCCCTGACGCACACGCGCCCCGCGGTCGACCACCGCCGAGCGCGACCAGGCCGGGTCCGAACGCCAGGCGAACGTCAAGCCGCCGTCATGGAGGCGGCCGCCCGGGGCGCCGAGGATGTGATGCAACGGCAGGGGCGAGAACAGGGGCCACCCCGGCACCCGTCGCCTCCTGTCGGCAGAAGGGACAGCCTCCGATGCAGTTCCGCACAAAGCTCGCCGTGGCGGCGACGGCCGGCCTGCTGGCCTCCGGGCTCGCGTTCGCCGGCGAGGCACAGGCCGCCACCGGGTCGCCCTCCGCGAACGTGTCGACGAAGTGCTCCAACTCCTACGGTGCCCTGCGGGCCTTCTACCTCACCGGCTACTCCGGGCCCTGCGAGGAGTTCTGGGCGACCTGGCACGACACCTCCGGCATCACCTTCAGCAACGGTGTCACGGTCACCGGCGGTCAGGTCTGGAGTGCGGAGAACGACAGCTGGCGCAACGCCAACATGTACTCCGGCGCCTGGGGCCAGGGGAACCTGCACATCCAGTACGCCGGGACCTCCAGCAACAACCTCGAGGGCCTGGGGCTCCTCAACTCGCTGAGCTGGACGCCCGACTGGAACTGACACCGGCGTCCGGAACCGCGATCGCGGACCGGCCGGTGCGGCGTGCCACGGAAGTGGCCGCCGTGCCGGCCGGTCCTGCCCTCACCGCATCCCTGCCGTGTCCCCGCCGTATCCGCATCACGATGGAGCCGAGGTCCCGCCCGTGATCCCGAAGCCGAACCGCCTTGGCCGCGCCGCCGCGCCGCTCCTGCTCGCGGCCGTACTGACGGGCGCCGCGACCGCCTGCGACGGGCCGCCGACGGCTCGGCCCCACCCCGGCGCCGGGCACGCCACGGCCGGCGCCGCCGACATGCCGCTGCCCGCCCGGGTCCCGGTGACATCGGTCGGCGCGTCCCCGACCGCCTGGCAACTGCCCATGGACGCCTACCAGTACACACCGGCCCAGTCCGCCGAGCTCCAGGCCGCCGTCTACTCGCTGGCCAACTCCTGCATGCGCGAGCTGGGTTACTCCACCGACCTGCCCACGCGGCTGCGCCCGGGCCCCGACCACAACGCCTTCCGCTACGGCCCGGTGACGGAGGCCCAGGCGGCCCAGGGATACCGCTGGATGCTGCGCAAGGCCGCGCCCGACGGCGCCGGTGCCCTGAACCCGACCGGTGAGGAGTACGGCGCGCTGCTCGGCACGTCCCGGCACGGACGCAACGGGCGCCCCGTCCCCACGGGCGGCTGCTTCGGCTCGGCCCGCGGCGCACTGGCCGATGGAGGAGGCCGCGTCGACCTCCCCGACGTGATCCGCGCCATCGCCGACGACAGCTACGCGCTCTCCCGGCGCACCGCCCAGGTTCAGGCGGTCTTCCACGCCTGGTCGGCCTGCATGCGGCAGGCCGGGTACCACTATCCGGACCCGACCGCGCCCGCCCGCGACAAGGCGCTCGTCGGCACGGCGCCCAGCGGGACCGGCCCGGTCCCGGCGCCGGGCCCGCGCGAGGTGGCGGTGGCCCGCGCGGACGTGGCCTGCAAACGCCAGGTCGGGCTCCTGTCGGTCTGGTACTCCGTCGAACGGACCCTGCAGACCGAGGCGGCCGCCCGCCACGCCGCCGAACTCGCTGCCGTCCCAGCCGTCATCGCCCGGACCGTGCGCAACGCCACCGCCGTCCTGAACGGGGGTGGCCACCATGGCTGAGTGAGGAGCCCGCACCCTGAACAGGGGCCCTCGCACCGCGCTTCCCCCTGTCGGACCGGCCGCGAGCCCGGTGCCGACTTGTCCTTACCTGCCCCAGAACGAGCGGCGGTTGAACCCGTACCGGCCCTTGGCCGAGAATGGTTCGACTGACTTGTGCCGTTTCGACGGCCAACCGTTTCCAGGGGGGGAAATGGGCGGTAGTGCCTTTGGGGAGCTTCTGCGCGACTGCAGGCTCTCGGCCGGCTGGACACAGGACGAGTTAGCCGACCGGTCAGGTGTGTCGTCGCACTCGATCAGCGTGCTGGAGGCGGGGCGGCGGCAGCCGCGGCTCTCCTCGGTGAGCCGCCTCGCCGAGGCCCTCGCGCTCGATCCGCGCCGCCGTGAGCAGTTGCTCGCGGCGGCGCGCACCGTATCCGCGCCGCCCCGCCCCGCCGCCGCCCGCGGCACGGCGCGGCCACGCCCGGGTGCGCCCTGCCAGCTCCCCTACGACACCCGGCTGTTCACCGGCCGGGCCCGGGAGCTCGACCAACTGCTGGCGCTGGCCAGGTCGGCGCCCGCGGGCAGCGCCTCCGGCATGGTGGTGATCTCGGCGCTCGACGGCATGGGCGGCGTGGGCAAGTCCGCGCTGGCCATCCGCGCCGGACACCGGGCGCGTGGCCAGTTCCCCGACGGGCAGCTCTTCGTGGACCTGCACGGCCACACCGCCGGGATCGCCCCGGTCCCGCCCGCCGACGCCCTGGACTGGCTGCTGCGTTCGCTGGGCGTACCGCCGCAGCAGATACCCGAGGACCTGAGCACCCGCTCCGCGCTGTACCGGGAACGGCTCGCCGACACCCGCACCCTGATCGTCCTCGACAACGCCGCGAGCAGCGCGCAGGTGCGTCCGCTCCTGCCCGGCACGCCCGGCTGCCTGGTCCTGATCACCAGCCGCGAGCGGCTGACCGGCCTCGACGACGCGCACGGTCTCGCCGTCGGCGTGCTCCCGGACGCGGACGCGGTCGCGCTGCTGCACGAGGGCGCGGGCCCCGGCCGGATCCCCGCCGGTCATCCGGCGGCCGACGAACTCGTGCGGCTCTGCGGCCAGTTGCCGCTGGCGATCCGTATCGCCGCCGCGCGGCTGCGCCACCATCGCGGCCTGGACGTCGAGGACCTGGTGGACAGGCTCCGCGACGAGCATCAGCGCCTGGCCCATCTGACCGACGAGGACCGGAGCCTGACCGCCGTCTTCGCGACCTCCTTCGCCTCCATCGCCCCCGACGAACAGCATCTGCTGCGGCTGCTGGGCCGATTCCCCGGCTACGACGTCGACGCCTGTGCCGTCGCCGCCCTGGCCGGCATCGACCACCGCGGCGCGGAGCGGCTGCTGGAATCCCTGCTGCACCACAACCTGCTGCTCCAGCGCGCCCCGGGGCGCTACCTCTTCCACGACCTCGTCGGTCTCTACGCCCGCTCGAAAGCCGAGGAGGAGACCGGGGAAGAGACCGGGGAAGAGACCGGGGAGGCGGACCGCGACGCCCCGCTGCGCAGGCTGGCCAGGTACTACCAGGACACCGCCGCGCGGGCCAACGCGCACCTGGCACGCCGTACCCGCCCCGGGCGGCGCCCCGAGCCGTCGGCACCGGCTGCCCTCCCCGCGCTGACCGACCGGCCGAAAGCCCTGGCCTGGATGCGCAGCGAGCACCGCAACCTGCTCGCGCTCCTCGGCCACCCCGCCCTGACCACCCTGCCCTCGTTCACCGTGTCGCTCTCCGCCGACCTGGCGGCCTTCCTCCTGCTGGAGGGGCACTGGGACCAGGCCGCCGCGCTGCACCGGTCCGCGGTGGCCGCGGCGGGGGCCGCCGATGACCACCGCGGCGAGGCGGACGCCCTGTGCGATCTGGGCCGGGCCCGGCACGCGACCGGCGACTACCGGGCCGCCGCGGAGCTGTACGAGGAGGCCCTGGCGATCCACCAGAAGCTGGGCGACGGGCACGGCGAGGCCAACGACCTGCACGAGCTCGGCCGCATCCGGCTGCTCACCGGGGAGATCCAGGAGGCGGCCTGGCTGCACGAACGGGCCGTGGCCGCCTTCCGGGCCCTCGGCGACCGGCTGGGCGAGGCCCGCGCGCTGTGTGATCTGGGCCGGGCCCGGCACTCCTCGGGCGACTCCCCCGCCGCGGTCGAGCTGACCTTGCAGGTACTCGCCCTCTACCGGACCATGGGAGACCGCCGGGGCGAGGCCGCCGCCCTGCACGACCTGGCCTACGTCCTGGACGACATGGGTGACCGGGACAGCGCCGGGGACTTCTATCAGGAGGCGCTGTCGATCTACGAGGACCTCAACAGCGTGCAGGGCGTGGCCAACACCCTGCGCGGGCTCGGCCGGGTCCGGCACGCCGTCGGTGACCACCGCGCCGCGGCCGAGTTGCACCAGCGTTCGCTGGACACCTGCCGGGAAGCGGGCAGCCGCCATGGCGAGGCCGACTCGCTGCTCGGCCTGGGCCGGGCCCGCGACGCGCTGGGTGACAGCGGTGACGCCGTCGCGCTCTACCGGCAGGCGCTGGCGCTCTACCGGGAGATCGGCAGCCGGGTCGGTGAGACCGGTGCCCTGCTCGCGCTGGGAGCGCTGAGCGAACGGACGGCGGACGCGCGCTCGGCGCTGCTCCTCCATCAGCAGGCGCTGGCGCTCGCCCAGGACACCCACAGCCCGCTGAACGAGGCGCGCGCCCTGGAAGGCGCCGCCCGTTGCGCCCTGGCTCTCGGGGACAGCGCCGCCGCCCTGTCCGGCCTGGAGGAAGCCCTCGCCCTCTACCGCCGACTCGGCTCACCCCGCGCCGCGGACACCGCCGCCCGGCTCTCCGCCCTGCGGACCGCTCCGATCGCGACGATCCGGCCGCCGCAGTGGTCCACCGGTACCCCGACACGACCGGCACCATGACCGCACGGCCCGGCACGCGGGCCCTGGAGGCGGAGAGGGCAGGATTTGAACCTGCGTGGGCCCCGAAGGGCCCGACCTCGAGACGAGCTCGGTGGTCCCCGATAAGCCGCTCCGGGCACCTCTCCCTGTTCCCGGCCCCGGTGGTTCCCGGTGCCGTTCACAGGAAGAAGACTGGCAGGAACCGCTGACGCGCCGCTGACGCGGACGCGCCGCCGTCCCCGCCCCCCGGCTAGGCCGCGCGCAGGTCGATGACCGTGCGCAGCTTCCCGCTGGTCGCGGTGCGCTCGAACGCCTCCCTCGGCACCGTCTCCACGGTGAGGGCCAGCAGGCCCTCCGCCTCGGCGGAGGCCAGCTCCGGCACCGCCGCCACCAGAGCGCGGTGCGCCGCCCCGGGGTCATGGGCGTACTGCTCGTCCAGGCGGATCGTCAGCTCCTCGCGGCCCGCGCCGGAGCGGATCACGAGCTGCAACTCGCCGTGGTAGGCGAGCCGTTCCTGCGCCGCGGCGACGACGCGCCGGTAGTTGACGAAGTACGTGCCGACGCGCACGACGTCGCCGTAGCGGCCGAGCAGTTCCAGCCGGGGCACATGACTGCCGCAGCCGCACGGGCCCTCGACGGCGCGCCCCAGGTCACCGATCTCGTAGCGTTCCAGCCGCTGGCCCGCGCGCGCCCGGGAGGTGAACACCAGCCGTCCGGGCTCGCCGGGTGCCACCGGCCGGTCGGCCCCCGGGTCGAGGATCTCCAGGGTGTGCAGATCGGTCAGCACATGGTGGATGGAGCCGTCGGAGGAGGCGCACTGGTAGCCGAGCGGCCCGAGGTCGGTGCTGCCGTACGCGGCGGACCGGATCACCTCGACGCCGAACTCCTCCATGAGGACGCGGCGTTGCTCGCCGGTGAAGTGCTCGCCGCCGTAGAACACCGTCCGGATGCCGCCGTACGCGCGCAGCCGGTCGGCCTCGGCGTGGAACAGCTGCCACAGGTAGGACGGCATGCCGAACACGGTGTCCGCCCGGTGGGTGACCAGTGCCTCGGCGACCGTGGCGTGGTCGGGCCCGGCCGCCATCGGCAGCTGGGTGGCGTTCAGCCGCTCCAGGATGGAGAAGAAGCTGATGAAACTCCCGTACATCCCGCCGCAGTAGAACAGGTTGGCCGCGCGGTCCCGCGCCGGGTCGAAGCCGGCGGCGAGCAGCCCGTCGGCCGCGGCCCGCATCTGGTTGTCGTAGTCGTCGACGGTGAACACCGACAGCGCGGGCGCGCCCGTGGAACCGCCGCTGCGGAAGTACAGGTGGGCGTGGCGCGCGTCCAGTTCGGCCAGCGCGCGCTGCACGCCCTCCTTGCCGAGCAGCGGCGCGTCCGGGACCGGGGGCAGGACCGGGGCGGACACCAGGTCGTCCAGGCAGGCCACCGGCCCGAACTCCGCGTCCGCCGCCCGGACGCTGACCCGGCGGCTGTAGCGCTGGAGCGCGTACACGCCGTCGTGCGGCTCGCCCTCGTAGCCCTCCAGCATGGAGCCGACCGGGGTGACCCGGGTGACGCCCGCGGCGAACAGGGCGCGGGCCAGCGCGGCCACGTCCGCCCGCCCGCCGCCCACGGCCGCGGTCTGGAGGTAGCGGCGCATGGGCCGCAGCGTCCCGGTGATCCGGTGCCGGGGCAGCGGCTTGACCCAGACGCTGCGGTGCAGCGGGGAGGCCGCGAGCGCGGGGCGGGTGTCCGCCAGCACCCGCCAGGAGCCGTCCTCACCGGTGAACACCCGGGTGAGGCCCAAGTGCTCTTCGAGCCGGGCGAGTTGCTGCACGGTGGTGATCTCCGCCCGCTCGGCCGGGCCGGGCCGGGGCGCGGGGCGGGCGCCGGAGACCTTCGCGAGCCGCTCGGCGAACCGGCCGGCGAACGCGAAGACCTCCTCGGTGTCGTCGGTGTCGAGATAGACCACCTGCGGGCTGGAGCAGGCCTGCTGCTCGACGCGGCAGACGTCCTCGGCCAGCGCGTCCAGCAGGCCGTCCTCGGCCGCCGCCGCCCGGGTCAGGTAGGCGAAGGAGATCCGATGGCCCCACGCGACGACGCGGCAGCCGGGCGGCGCCAGTTCACGCACCGCGCCCTCCGCCTCCTCGCCGCCCCAGACCGCGATGGCGTCGGCCTGCCCGCACAGGGTTTCCAGCCAGTCACGGCGCGCGGAGGGGAAGCGCAGGGCGATCACCCGCTCGGCGATCAGTCCGCTCGGGTCGGCCGCCGCGAGCGCGGCGAGCAGGTCGAGGGCGAGCGCCGGGTCGGAGCCGCTCGTCTTCAGGACGTTGACATTGCCCGCGAGCAGGCCCTCCACGACGCTCAGCGGGGCGACCGCGGCCGCGTTGCCGGGCGCGATGTGCACCAGGAGTCCCACCGGCGCCCACGACTCGAACACGGTCTCGCGGCCGTCGGGCCGGGTCAGCCGTTCCGGGCGCAGGCCGCCCAGTTCCCGGCGCAGCTTGCGCTCCAGCGCCTGCCGGGTGAGCGCGCCCGCCAGTTCGGCCAGGGTGGATCCGGCGTCCGCGGCGGGCAGGTGGGCCGCCAGCCGGGTGTGGAGGGCGGAGCCGGGGTCGGCCAGGTCCGCGCCGACCGCCGCGCAGGCGCCGAGCACGACGTCGGTGGGCAGCGGGCGCTCCAGGACGCGGGCGGCCGCCTCCGGCAGTCCGGCCAGCCGCCGCCCTGCCTCGGCGTCGTCGACGAACTCGCCCTGCCAGAGGTGGAGTACGGGTGCGGGTACGGAAGCGGTCACGACATTCCCTTCATCATTTCGGCGGCGGCGACCGCGCAGCTGCGGTTGCGGCTCACCCCGGCACGGCCGAGCACGGTGAACCAGTCGGTGGACAGCGGGCAGGGGCACTCCTCGCCCGGGTGCAGCGAGGCGAGGTCGCCCATGACGACGCTCTGCGCCGGTACGGAGGTGATGTACGGGCTGACCAGGTGCAGGAAGCCGGGCTCCCCGTACGGAAGCGGGCGAAGCGTCCCCGGGTCGCGGACCGCGGCGCGGGACCACACGGGGACGTGCAGCCTGTGGTGCGCGCACTCGACGTACGGCACGCAGTGCTCGACGGAGCCGAAGGTGTCGCGGACGGACTCGGCGGGGATGCCGAGGCGTTCGGTGACCGCGGCGCGGAACTCGCCCTTGCCGATCTGCCGGTCGGCGTGGCCCTTCCAGCCGCCGCCGAGCACCACCAGTGACCCTTCGGGCAGCCGCAGCGGGGCCATGCCCATCGCCTTCATCCGCTCCAGAGTGAAGTACAGGAACGCCGGGAAGCCGAGGATGCGTACCGGCGCGTCCTCGTCGGCGTAGCGCTGGAGCGCGGCGATGCAGCCGTGCACGTCGAACTCGTGGCCGGAGCCGGTGTGCCGCAGCGCGTGCGTGGTGTGCCGGGCGGGGGCGAAGTCGCACAGGTAGTTGTCGGTGAACGAGGTGCCCAGTTTCAGCGAGGGCGCGGGCTCGTAGCTGTAGAGCAGGTAGTTGACCGGCCGGTCGGGGGTGATCCAGCCGTAGTGGTCGAAGATCCGGGCCACCATCCGCTGGGCCGAGCGGATCGTCCACCGGTCGAAGAACATCTGGGACTTCTGGCCGGTGGTGCCCGAGGAGGTCAGGTGCAGGAACACCTCGTCGCGGGGGACGGAGAGCACCTCGTGGCGCTTGAAGAACGCGGCCGGCACCAGGGGTGTGCGTACGTCGTCGCCGACGGTGGGCGCCGGGCTCTCGGGCGGGTCCTGGAGCAGGGCGGCGAAGAACGGGGACCGTGCGGCGTGCCAGGCGTTGGTCTCGGCCATGGCTGCGGCGAACAGCTCGTCGGCGTCGGCGCCGGTCGCGTACGGGTCCGCCAGGTCGCACAGCCGCTGCACCTGGCCGAGCGCCGCCGGGTCGGGGACCTCGACGGGAGCGAGATGGGGGTTCATCGGGACACCTCGTGAAGGGGCAGATAGGTGGAGGTCCAGGCGCTCAGATAGGCGCCGAGGTAGGGCTGGAGCAGCGAACTCACGGCCGTCGTACGGAAGTCGATCTGCCGGCTGGTGCGGGAGAGCACCACGTAGTCGTGCAGCCGGTCGCCGACGCGCCGCATCGCCGGGTAGACCGCGCTCGGTACGAACCCGGAGGCCAGGAAGATCTCCAGGGCCTCGGTGTCGGCCAGCGGCAGCAGGGTCTCGGCGTAGTCGGCGCCGGCCCGGGTGACCGTGGCCATCAGCGCTTCCAGGGCGCCGGTCAGCGCCGCGGGGCGCGGGTGGACGGCGACGAGCGCGCAGCTGCCCGCCACCGGGTCGAGGTCGGCGTACGCCTCGAAGCCGCCGTCGGCCGCGACCAGCAGCGCGTTGGGGGTGTGCAGGGGGAAGAAGCGGTCGGCGGGCCGGGGGAACCGTTCGAGGAAGCGGCGGCGTACGAAGGCCGGGGCGGGGATCAGCTCGATCGGCTCGGCCTCTGCGGACCGGCGCGGCGCGTTCTCGAGGGCGACGGTCCGCGCCGTGCCCGCGCAGTCGATGCCGATGCCCGCGGACGCGGCGGCCAGCAGCCCCGTGAGGCGCTCGGGCACGCGGTCCACGGGTGCCCGCCGCTCCAGCACGCCGTCGGCGTAGCGGGCGAAGAGCGCGAGGCTCTCGCAGCCGTCGACCTCGACGGCGTTGGGCAGCAGGCCGAGGGGCCGGAAGCCGTTGCGTACGACGACGTGCTGGGGGCCCTCGGTGACGACGCGCACGGTGGCGTAGAGCGAGTCGGGAATGCCGGTGGCGAGGGCCGCCTCGCAGACCGCGCCGGTCAGCCGGGAGGCCAGCCCGCCGCCGCGGTGCCCGGGATGCACGGCGAGCCCGAGGAGCTTGCCGACGCGGCTGCCCGCGTCGGTCTGCACGACGGCGGAGCCGACGAGTTCCCCGCGGGGCGTACGGGCGGTGAGCCAGTGCGCGGAGCCGTCGGTGATCATCCGGCGCATCACGGCCGGGTCGCTGCCGAGCGGCACCGGGTAGCCGTGCCCGTACACGTCGAAGTACAACTGCCGCAGTTCGGCGATGTCCTGGACCGCCGCCGGGGCGAGGACGACGGTCATGACGTCTCTCCCGCCGGGGTGAGGCGCGCCGCCGTCGCCGTGTCGCCCGGGGAGGTGCGCGGCGCGTCGGGCCGCGCACGGCCGCCGAGCCACCACAGCGCGAGCGCGACCGGGACCAGCCCGGCGCCCTGGACGAGGCAGAGCGCACGTGCGCCCAGGTGGTCGCCGAGCGCGCCGAAGACGAGGGAGGACAGCGGGAAGGTGGCTCCGAGGAGGGCCTGCATGACCGCGAAGAAGCCGGGTTTGTCGGCCGTGGGCACGAGGCGCTGGAACAGTGCCACGAAGCGGACGCCGATCACGCCGACGCACCATCCGGCGACGGCCAGCGCGCCGATCGCCGTCGCGTGCCCGGCCCACAGGCCCGGCAGTCCGAGCGCCGCGGCCATCACGGCCAGGCAGGCGCTGCCGACGGCGACCGGCCGCCCGGGTACGCGCGCCCCCGTGAAGGAGCCGACGAGGGTGCCCGCGCCGAGCGCGGCCTCCAGGGCGGCGACGGTGGTCCCGGTGGAGTGCAGCACCCCGCGGGTGTACAGCGGCATGACGACGTAGACGGCGGTGGTGAACAGGTTCGCGGCGGCGAAGCAGAGGAGCACGCGGCGGATGAACGGGAGCCCGGCCAGGATCTGGCGCAGCGTCCGGCGCGCGGGTGGCGTGCCGTGCCCTCCGCCTCCGGCCGTAAGGCCGTCGGACGCGTCCTGCGGCTCCTGCGCGTCCTGCGGTGAGTCGTACGTGCCGGTCGCGTGGCGGAAACGGGCCGAGGCGACCAGCGGCGCGGCGAGCAGGTAGGCGGCGCCGCAGACGGCCACGACCGCCGGGAGGCCGCCCGCGTCGACCAGGAGCGGTCCGAGCAGGCCGCCGCCGAGTCCGGCCAGCGACTGGGTGGACAGTTCGAAGCCGGTGGCGGCCTCGATGTCGGCGTCCTCGACCAGTTCGGGCACCGACGTCGTCAGACACGGGTCGAACACCGCCTGGCAGGCGGCCAGGGCCAGGCCCACCGCGTACACCGCGGCCATGGGCAGGTCACCGGCGTACGCCCAGAGCGCCACCGGGACGGCGACGGCGCCCGCCACGGCCGCGGCGGCGGCCAGCACCGTGCGGTGCGCGTGGCGCGCCACGACCCGGGCGACCACGGGGGCGAGTGCCACCGCGGGGAGGGTGCTCACCATCAGGAAGAGGCCCGATTCCAGACCGCGCCGCTCGCCCCCGGCGAAGCCGACGAGCCACCAGACCGCGCCCACCTGGAACATCCGGCCCGCGGCCTGGGTGAGGAGCTGGGCGGTCCACACCCGGCCGAAGGAGGGGTTGCGCAGCACCAGCGGCAGACGCCGGCCGCGCGGGGCGTCCGCGCTCATGAATGCGGCCGTTCGTCGACGACCCGGACCAGTTTCCCGGAGCGGGAGTTGACGGCGAGATCCTGGTGCCGTGCCCACTCGACGGTGAGCGGGTTCACGTGTCCGGCGTCCGCCGCGCCGGTGTAGGCCGGCCGCTGAGCGAGGACGGCCGCGGCCACGGCGGCTCCCAACGCGCCGTGCCGGTCGGTGGGTTCGCCGGTGGCGAGGCGCAGTACGAGGCCGTCGCGGCCGTCCCGGCGGCGGATCACGAGCTGGAGCCCGGTGATCTCGTCCGCCGCGTCGGCGCCGCGCACGATGTCGTGCACGTCCTCGGTGTAGAGGGAGACGGGGCCGATCCGTACGCCCTCCTCGGCGCGGCCGAGGATGCGGAAGACGCCCGCGTCCCGGTCCACCCACTCCGCGCGGTCGCCGGCCGGGTAGCGCAGCACCGGCATCAGTCGGCGGCGCAGATCCGTGACGACCAGCCGTCCGGGGACGCCGGTGTCCTCGACCGGCGCGTCCTCGTCGTCGAGGATCTCCACGGCCGTGTGCGGGACGAAGGCGCGGTGCACCCGTGGGTCGCCGCCGGGCACGGCCTCGCCGAGGAGGCCGGCGTCCACGCTCGCATAGCCCAGCGAGCGGGCCTCGGCGTTCGGGAACGCCTTGCCGAGCAGCGGGAGTTGGTCGCCGAAGAGGCATTCCCCGCCGAAGAAGAGGAGTTCGACGTCGGGCAGGGTCCGGCCGGCCGCGGTGAGGCGTTCGGCGAGCGCGCACAGGGTGGTCGGGGTTCCGGCGACCACCTCGACGCGGAACTCCTCCAGGGTGGCCGCGGTGGATTCCCAGGGCGTCGCGCCGCCCAGCGGAAGCCGTACGTTGGCCACCGGAGAGCGGTGCAGTGAATCCAGGATGAAGCTGAAACTCGCGTACAGGTCACCGGCGTAGAACAGATCGGCCACTCGATGACCCGGCCGCAGACCGGCGTTGACAAGTCCGGCGCCAAAAGCGGAGGTGAATTCCCGCCATTCCGTGCGTGTGTAGAAGGAGAACTTCGGAGAACCCGTGGTTCCGCCGCTGCGAAAGACGACCGCTTCCTCAAGCGGGGCCGTCAGCAGCCTGTTCTCGCGGGGTGAGTTGGCCCGCCAGAATTCCGCCTGGGGCACGACCGGCAGGTCCGTGAGCTGGGTGACCCGGTCGGGAAGGTGCGAGTAAAGCTGTTGGTAGAAGGGCGAGTTGAGGCGCGCGAAGCGTATCAGCTCCGCCAATGATTGAACGGGCATCAATTCCTGCTCGAAGAGAGGTGTCCGTCGGCGGCTCATGGGCACGACGGGGTTACGGAGGATTCGGTCCACCCCGGAGGTCGGGCCGGGGGACCGTTTTATCGACTTTATCGACCGGCGCCACTCATCGTATCTCACCATTCGGGACGGCCTTGCATCAACGCGCCTTTCAGGCAAGGGGGTTGGCCGGTCGACCCGGAGGTGACGAATTCACACCCCTCCTGGTTCCCGGCGGAGCGGAGACGGTGGTCACATGTCACCCCGATTCCATAAGCGATGGTTGGCCACACCAAAAGGACCTTTTTCATGCGGACCGGTGCGCGGCACGCACCCTTTGCGAATACTTGAACTGGCCGCCGGAGGGCGGCGCTTGGGGACGCGCGGGGCCGGACCACGAGACCCCGATCGCTCGTACACATGTGCCTATTGGGGAGCGTGCGGCCCGCCTCCTACAGTGACCGGTGGTCCACCGCCGCTTCGCGGGGTGTTCGCCGGGGGTCCGCGGTTCGTTCGGTGCCGAGGGAGGCCGTTCATGGCCAGCGAGTTTCAGGAGCGCAAGCTCAGGGGGATGTTCGCCGCGTTCGACGCCGACGGGGACGGCTGTCTGCGCGAGGAGGACTTCAGGGCGCTGGTCGCCCGCTGGAGCCGGCTGCCCGCGGTGGGCCCGGGGACGGAACTGCGCGCGCGGGTCGAGACCCTGCTGATGGGGTGGTGGTCGGCACTGCGCGAGGCCGGGGGCGCCCGGGGAAGCGGGACGGTCGACCTGCGCGAACTGCTCACAGTGGTCGACTCGTTGCCCACGATGGCGGCGGAGGTCACCGCCACGGCGAACACGGTCTTCGACGCCGTGGACGCCGACGGGGACAACCGCATCAGCCCGCGGGAGCACCGGCAACTCGTCGAGACCTGGAACGGGCGGCCGGTGGACCTGACGGGCGTCTTCGAACTGCTCGACCCCGACGGCGACGGCCATCTCGACCGCGAGGAGTTCGCGCTGCTGTGGCGCCAGTTCTGGACGAGCGACGACCCTGCGGAGCCGGGCAACTGGCTCTGCGGCAGGTTCGCCGCCTGAGGGGAGCCGCGGAGTCGGGGAATTCTCGGTCCGTACGTTCGTGCGCCCGTGGCCCGGGGGTCAGCGTGCGGCGGTCCGCGTGACGCCGTGGTCCGGGCCGGTCGGCAGGTTGTCGATGAGCAGTCCGAGAGCGAAGTCGAAGCGCTGATGGCCGTCGCCGGAGGTCAGGTGGTCGGCGTGTCGGCGGGTGTTGGGGTAGGTGGCTTCGGGCAAGGCACGGAAGCGGCGCAGGAGTTCCTCGCGGCTCTCGACCCAGGTGTCGTCGGGATGCTTGCGGCGCCGCTGGACCATGGACGCCTCCAAGGCGTATCCGGCGACGTACAGAGCGAGGGCGTCGATGGCCCAGGCCGCGGTGCGGGCTTCGATGCCCCCGGCGAGCAGGATGGCGAGCATGCCCTCGCTGACGCGCAGAGCTTCCAGGTTGGTCGAGACGATGGCGAGCGCGGCGCGGGAGCTGCCGGGGTAGCGGAGGTACTGGTCGCGCAGTTGGGCGCAGACGTCGTGGATCTGCTCGCGCCAGTTCTCCGGGTCGGGTTCGGGCAGCACGACGCGCGAACACAGCCGTCCGACGAGGAGGTCGTCGAGGTCGGCCATGTTGACGATGTGGGCGTAGATGGAGGACGGGCTGGTGCCCAGCACCTTCGTGATGGCGCGCACCGTCAGCGCGTCATAGCCCTCGTCGGCCACGACCTGAAGGGCGGCGTCGGTGATCCGCTCGACGGTGATCGGCGTCCGTCGCGGCGCCGCGCTCGCGGGGGGCGTTGCGGGCTGGGCGTGCCGGGCGGCCCGGTACTGCTTGGGATCGGTGGCCATGAGCCACATTTTAACTTGACCTGAACTAAGTTCTCACCGTAGAACTTAGTTCAGAATGTTCTGAACTAAGTTCACCTGATGCGTGGCGTCATCCGCACCCCGCTCTTGGGTCGCGACCACCTACCCCCCCACCCACCCACCCATCCGTCCACCGGACAAGGACACCTTCGCCATGACGCTCAAGACCGCCCTGATCACCGGGGCCAGCCGCGAGGCCGGACTCGGCTTCGCCGTCGCCCGCCGCCTGGCCGAGCTCGGCCACCACGTGATCCTCACCGCCCGCGACCTCACCGCGCTCGAGCCGCTGACCCGGCAGTTACGCCAAGAAGGCCACGCCGTCACCGCCCTGCCCCTGGACCTGGCCGACCGCGCCTCCATCGACGCCGCCGCCGATCGACTCACCCGCGCATTCGCGCACCTGGACGTCCTGGTCAACAACGCCAGCACCATGCCCGACTTCGGCACCCTGTCCGCCCTGGACGCCGACATGGACCAGGTCCGCGCGGCCATGGAGGTCTCGCTGCTCGGCCCCTGGGCCCTGACCCAGGCCCTGCTGCCGCTGCTGACCGCCGCCCCCGCGGCCCGGATCGTGAATGTCTCCAGCCTCTGCGCCCAGCAGATCGCCACCGGCCTCGACCTCGGCGCCCCGCTGCGCTCCCCGGCCTACTCGATGGCCAAGTACACGCTCAACGCCCTGACCGCCGTCCTGGGCCGCGCCCTGGCCGACACCCCGATCCTGGTCAACGCCGTAGACCCCGGTGACATCGCCACCCACCCCGAACGCGGCGACGACGCCAACGACCGCTCCGCCGCGGAAGGCGCCCTGGACATCGCCTGGGCCGCCACGCTGGGCCCCGACGGCCCCACCGGCGACCTGTTCCAGCACGGGCGGCCCGCCGCCTGAGCGGCCGGTGATGTCAACTCGTGTGCTTGTGCATCACGTCGAGGTGGTGCCGATCGCGGTGCGGAACGTGGTGGTCCCGGCCGGGCAGGCTGAACACGGCGCAGACCTCGGCCGGTTGGGTCAGGATGCTCGACTGCTCGCCGAAGGTCAGGACAGGGTTGACGTCGTGGCGGCAGTCGGCGGTGTCGAGGGCGGTGATGAGGTCCTCGCGGAGCACGGTGGCCTCGAATGACTCGGAATCGGGCAGGACGAGCGGCGGGAGTTCGGCGGTCGAACCAGGCCAGAGGCCGATCCAGATGCCGCTGACGGGCCGCAGCGTGACCACCAGTCGCAGCCCGTTCCAGGAGTAGGGGTAGCCGTCGATGTCGGGCCCCTTCATGATGTGGGCGGGGTGCGGGCGCCCCGGGCCAGCCGGTCCAGGGCCGCGTGGCCGTCCTCGACGGCTGCCTCCTCGTCCTCGGTCAACGGGATGGACACGGCCGTCTTCCGCCCGCCTTGTCCGGCGACGTCGGCGTCCGGAATCCCGGCGGCGGTGACCGCCTCCAGCGGGCTCAGCAGACAGCGGATCACCCGCCGCTCGGCTGCCGACGGATCGTGCCGCCGGGGTAGGTGGAGATGCCGTCGTCGCCATGCGGGTGGGGCGTGGCCCGGAACCATCGCCGCCAGAGGCCGCCCTCCTGGAAGAGGCGGCCGGTCGTCGTACAGGACTGAGTCGATGTACGCCAGGGCACCCCACGGCGTCGCCTCATCGTTGGCGAGGCCGGGCCGTCGCAGGGAGTCGTCCCTCACCAGCTCCACCCACGCGGCAGACCTCGCTCTCGCAGCAGCAGCGCTCGCGGCACTCCCTCTCGATCAGCGTTTCGGGGTGGCGGTGCTGCCGGGGGCCGGGTTCAGGCGGAGCCACGCCGTCAGGGCGGCCTGGAGTTCGATGACCTCACCGTGCGAGAGAGCCTCGCCGCCGGCCCCTACATGAAGGCGTACGTCATCGGCGGTGACCCTCCAGCCGATCGACCGACGTTTCGGCGAGGTGAGGGCGGAACCGCGGGCGAGAACGCGAAGCGCTCCGTCGGCCCGTGAGGGAAGGGCCGTCGGCGTGTGCCCGGCGCGGACGAGGTGCTTGGGGCGTGTCGGCAGGCCGACGGCCACGTAGAAGTCGCGCAGCGCCTCGTCAAGGTCCCGGGGGGCGGACGGCGCGAGGCCGATGAACTCCTCCAGCAGCTCCGGGTGTGTGCCGAGGGCATTCGGCCCGTAGGGGTGTGGATGAAGGGGGTGCTCGGTGACCTTCAGCCGTACGCAGGCGGGCGCGACCAGCACACGGCCGTAGCCCTTCTCGGTCATCTCCGCGTGGATCTCCCGGAGCCTCGCGGCTTGCCGCGGCACCGGATGGGGGTCCCCGGGCACGGGCACGGAGGGCTTTCTGGTCGGCTTGAGGGCCGCGCCCATCGGGCCATTGCAGCGGTGCAGGACACCAGCTTGTGTCAGCACGACCGTCACCTGACGGCCCTGTCTGTCGGACCCGAGCCGGAACCCGACAACGGTTGTAGGCACTCAACCTCCTTGCGGCTGTCGGCCACCGTAGCGGTAGCCGATGTGAGCAAGGGGGAAAGTTGCCCAGCTCGGCCGAAAAGCACCGGCGCGGCCCTCCCGCCCGGAAGACAGCGACGATCAGCCCGTCCCGCACCGGCCTGCGATGCTCGCCGCCCGCTGCCCCGACGTATGCGGGAGCACGGTGAACCATCCGGAGTCCGTCCGCGGCAGGCACCACCGTCCGAGGACGACGGCGCCTGCCGTACGGCGTCACGAACCGTCGATCAACTTCTGGATCTCGGGCGGAAGCTCGTTGCCCGAATACGCGGCGACGAACTTCGCCTCACGTGCGGTGCCGCCGACCGCGATGGCCACCGCCGGGGAGATGCCGTCGACTTCGTACGCGGTCTCCGTGTCCCCCTTCCCGGTCCGATCCCCGGTGTCGTCACAGGGCGGGACGGTGGCGGTGCCGAGTTCCTTTCCGGCTACGAATTTCACATTGGCCACGTCCCGGTACGTCCGGTCCTCGTACTGGACCCGGTAGGCGCAGGATGCCGCGCCTTCGCCGCCGTCGCTGCCGGCTCCGGACGCGCATGCCACAGCTGACATCAGCATGGCCGCCATCATTGGCAAGCCGGCCGTTCGCCCCGCCCAGTTCACAACGTCCTCCTAGTAGATGCTGCGGAGTGCCAGAACGTCGCCCTTGCCGAGGGTCCTGGCGATCGTCCTGCACGTGAACGAGTTCGTGTACATCGTGAGGTTCTCGTGGCCCGAACCGACGTGTCCCAGCCCGAAGACGTGTCCCGCCTCATGAGTACCGACGGAGCGGATGTCATATTTGTTCGAGCAGCTGCTGGTCGGCTTGTTCGTGAAGTCGTAGTCGTGGGTGTTGAACCGGACGTCGGCCTCCCGCAGGTCGTTCTTGACCCCGGGCATGGGCCAGGTCCATGAACAGGTCGTCGCGACGACACCGCTCTTGAGGTCTCCCGCATCCCAGGTGCTCAGCCCGTCCCGGTCGGTGCAGTGGGCGCTGGCGTTGATGTCTGCCTCGTAGCTGGTTTCGGAGAGGAAGTTCGCCTTCGCCCCGACGGTGTCGCCGTAGCCGCAGTTGTTGTAGCTGTCGGTGATGTTGTCGATGGCGTCGTAGAAGGCCCACTTGGCGTCGGTCCGGGAAAGCCCTCCGGGCATACCACCGTCGCCGATGTACCAGTTGTAGGTGCCGTACTCCTTGCGGTCGGCCGTCGTGTAGGCGCCATCACCGCACGCGGAACGCGAAGTGAGGGCGTCCACGTCCGCCACCTCGGTCCCGTCGCCGACGTCGGAGGCGTCCGCGTCCGTGCCGTCCGCCTCCTGCGAGAGGTCACCCGCCGTGCGCACCGGGTTGCTCAGGACGTCCGGCGTGTCCGAGCCCGCAGTGGAGGAGTCCGTACTGGACTCGGACAAGTCGTAGGACACGGTGCCGTCGGCCGCGACCTCCAGCGTGAACCCATGGGTGGAGCCATCTGTGGTCAACGCGTCGACGCTGACCGCGGTGCCCGGCTCGGGGACCGTCACGCCCGTCTCGTCGTACGTGACGACCCGTCCCACCGCACCGCATTCGATCACGGAGGAGCCGGCCGGAAGATCGCTGATCGTCAGCTGCCCTTCGTCCAGTTCGCAGACATCCGCCCCCGCCGCGCCGGCATACGCGCTGTCGCCGACCCCTGACAGGGAGACCGCCAACGCGAGCACCACGATCGTTCTCCCTACGAGCCCCGGAGCAAACTCGGCCACTCTCCACCCCCGAAGGTCTCCCGCCGTTGCGGGAATTGATCAAGACTCAGGAAGAATAACCATCAAGTCCTCATAAAATATTACCAATATAGGCCAAAATCGCGGTGCCCTCACCGACCGAACTTGCCGGGCGCAGACCAGACACCCTCCCCCCTCCACCACTCGTTCGCTCGGACGGAACTCGGCCAGGGGCAAGGGCATCGAGCCGATGCCTGCCGCCGCGGCGCGAGATCACCATGTGCACGTTGCTGACGTTGGAGGGCGTCATCGTCGATGCCGTACGCGAGTTGAGAGCGTCCGATGGCGGCGGCATCAACGTCGTGGGCAGTGGCGACCTCGTCCAGACGCTCATGCAGCACGGGCCTCGTCGACGAGTTCCGGCTGACCGTCCATCCGGTGATCATCGAGAATGCCGAGGAGGCTTTTCTCCGTGGAATCGGCTGGCTGCCCCTGGGAGGATGCAGCATGTGATCAGTCAGAATGACGCCGGAGTCCGCGAGCTCGTACTCGCGAACGGAGTGCGCCCCGCGGACTCCGTACGTGTCCATCGCGAAGCTCTCCACGTGCTGCGTCCGGTCATCGACGCAGCCCACATCGATGCCTACAGCGATGACATCTGGCCGCCCGAATGCCTGGACTCATACGAACGTGCCTTGGCACTGGCCCGGGAGGCGGTCGTGAGCGGTACCCGCTCCAGGCGCTGCGATCCTGGTATGGGGATCGACCTTGATGTCCGAGACGACGGGCACTTCACGGTGCTCTCGGACTTGGCTCCCTACACGATCCACGCGGAAGGCTGGACGGACGGTCGGCTGGTCTTCAGCGCCAGCGACTCGGGAACGTCCCTGTGGATCGAGGTAACGCAAGAACAGGAAGCAGCCCTTCTGTCCCGATTGGGCCAGTTGGGGATCCCATCGGGCGTGCTGACCGTCCTGGCTCCCGGGCGCTGACCGCCTGCCGACCCGGGCTCGCGGAGCCAGGGGATCAGCGGGGGCCGAGGACTTGCCGTGCCGCCGAGCGTTCCAGTTCATCCCCGTCGGCCTCACCTTTTTGTGGGCGCCGGCATCATGTTGATGGGCACGGTTGGTCCGGACCGGCAGGCGTGGCGGGCAGGGGTCTCGGCACGCTGCTCCTTCGGTGGATCTACTTCGACGCGGACGGGTCCGGTCATCCGATCGCCCCCTCAGATCGCCCACCACGGGCGAAGGCTGTACGAATTCGAGGTGCCCGGCAGCCGCCTTCGGCGGGACGTCGCTCCAGCTCCGCGGGCAGGTCGTCCGGCTGATGCAGGGCGACATCGACGGCGAGGCCCCGGGCCGGACGGGGTCGTGGGGTACGGCCCGGGAGCGGCGGCGCGTGCGGTCCTCGTACGGCAGCTGCCGGAGCATGTGTTCGGCACACGGGTCGCGGGGTCCGTCGCCGAAGTCGGTGCTGTGGGCGACGGACCAGGTCGGCACAGGCCCGCGCCGAGACGGGGTGCGGGCCGCATCCGGTTGGTCTCGGGCCTGAGGCGGTCGCGTGCCCGGTGCAGGCGCATCGTCGCGGCGCTTCTGCCACAGCCCACCGCGACCGCGATCCCGTCCACGATGCGCCTGCCATGCGCGGCCCCGTCGTCGCCGGGCCGATCCGGCCGTGGCGTTCGAATGGTTCGCGGGTCGCGGCAGCGCCGGTCGCCGGTGCGGTGCTCAGCGGCGGTACGCCGTCGTCGCGATCTCGATGAAGGATCGGATCATCGGGTTGGTGTCACCCTCGTTCCACACCGCCACCACTCGGCTCGGCGGCATGTCGGTCAGCGGTACCACGGCCAGCTCCGCGGGCAGGTCGTGTCCCAGCGGGGCCAGGCCGACCGTGCCGTTCCACAGCACGGCTTGCAGGCATTCCTGGACGGTGCGCACCACGGGGCCCTCGCGCGGCCTGCCACCGTTCCAGTACGACTGCCAGACGGGGTCGGTGCCCGGCGGGAACTGGAACCAGCGGCGATCGCTCAGCTCGGCCAGCAGCAGCCCCTCGCGGCGGGCCAGTGGGTCGTCGGCGCGCAGGACCACGCCGACCGGGTCGGTCCGCAGTGCGCGCACCGTCAGAGCGGTCACGTCGAACGGCGCCCTGGTCAGCGCGATGTCGACCAGTCCGGCGCTCAGTCCGCAGGTGGGGTCCGTCAGATCCGTGTCCCGGATGCGGATGTCGATGCCCGGGTGGTGTCGGCCGTAGGCGGCGGCCAGCCTGGCCACTCCCGGGTCGGTGCCGTCGCCCAGGATGCCGACGGTGAGGGTCGCGACGCCGGCCGCCGCGCTGACGCGTACCCGGACGCGGTCGGCATGGTCGAGCAGGGCCCGCGCCTCGTCGAGCAGCACCGCGCCCACCGGAGTGAGCGTGACCCCGGCAGGCGAGCGGGCGAGGAGCGGGGCCCCGACATCGGCCTCCAGCTGCTTGATCGCCCGGCTCAGCGGCGGCTGACTCATGTGCAGCCGGGTGGCGGCCCGGCCGAAATGGAGTTCCTCGGCGACCGCCACGAAGTAACGCAAGGTCCGTAGCTCCACGCTGCGACGATACCCGTGCGGTATCGGCGTCGCGGGACAGGTCTTGGACAGCCCCGGTCTCCCGGCGGTGAACTCGTGGCATGACCGAAGAAGCGAAGACCAGCGAACCGCAGCCCCGCCCGGCCGTATCGGTGACGGGTCCCGGCGAAGGCGAGGTGATCGTCCTGGGCACCACGCGCATGCGCGTCCTGGAGGACGGCAGCCGCACCGGGCACCGCCTCGCGATCGCCGAGTCCGTCCTCGCCCCGCACACCCAGGGGCCGCCGCAGCACCGCCACGCCCGGCACGACGAGGGCTTCTACGTCCTGTCGGGCACTGTTCGGTTCACCGTCGGGGACGAGGACCACGACGTCGGCGCGGGCACGCTCGTGATGGTTCCGCCCGGTACCCCGCACACCTTCGCCAACCGGACCGGCCAACCCGCCGTCATGCTCAGCACGTTCACCCCCGATCTGTACGTGCAGTACTTCCGGGACCTCCAGGAAGCGCTCGCCGCCGGCCGGCCGCTGACGCCCCAGGCCAACATCGACGCGATGAGCCGCTATGCGACCGAGCCCGCCACCGATCCCGCCTGACGCCGACGGCACAGGACGGGGCCGCTCGCCGTCTTCTACGCCTACGCGGGCGCGCCGAAGGTGATCCGCAGCCGCGATCAGCTGCGGCCGATGATGGCCTGGGCGGACCACATACCCCGGCCCGCCGTCAGGGCGCTGGGGGCCGTCGAAATGCTCGGCGCGACCGGCCTGATCCTGGCGCCGCTGAGCGGCATCGCGCCCGTGCCGGCGGTCGGCGCGGCGACCGGCTTCGTACTCCCGCAGACCGGGCCACTCGGCCGTGATCGAGGGCGGCCATTTCGCCTCGGTCAGTGCGTCTGCCCGGAGCAAGTGATCAAGACGAAGGGCGCTCCGGCATCCGGGGAACGCCGTCCGTACGATCAAGTCCGACGACTCGTTCGGCTGTGGCAGCAAGGGGCGTAATGCCGGAGAACGTTCAATGGCTCCTGGACTGGCACGCCGCGCAAGAACACGGACTTCGTTCCCGCGGGATCAGCCCTACGGTGAATCAGCCGGTCCCCGGCACGGCGACCAGAGGTCGCCCGAAGGGGGCGGCCGTGAGTCTCACTCTGGAGTCGTACGAACGCCTGGGCAAGTTGTTCGTGTGGGGGTCGGGAAGCGCCTTGCTGCTCTTCGTCGACTCCAGGACCGAGTGAGGATCCGCTGACCGGGGTTGAGGGACAAGCTCCGGGTCTGCTCCCGGGCATGTCTCAGTCGGCACTGTCTCTCGCTTCGTAGCCGGCCAGCCCCACGGCGAGGAGGGGCGGTACCAGTGCGTTCAGGTACCACGCCATGTCGGTCAGGGCCGGTGCTCCGGCGAGTGTTCGGCGGTCGATCGTCGGGATGAAGGAACAGTGCGAGCGGTCGGCGTGGAAAAGGAGCTGGCCACCGGTTTCCGCGGTTGTGTGATAGACGCAGACGCCGACCTGGTGGCCGATTGTGCCCGGTGCATCCACCATGGCCAGAACGTCGGCCGCGCGGTCGGTCGAAGCCGACTGCCAGTCGAACAGGCCGTCGTCGTTGACCATGTAGGAGATACCGAGCGGCTCGTGCATCGACCATCCCGCACCGGCCAGAGCTCGTACTACGGCGTCCACGGTGACGGCATGTGCGAACACGAGGTCGATGTCGGCGGTCCTGGACATGCGTGGCTCCTGCGGTGGGGCTGATCGATGTCGCCAGCGTTTCATGGGCCGGCATCGGGTCAGGGGGCGAGGAGCGGTCGTTGCTCCGCGACCACGCAGGCGCCGAGGGCGCGGCCGGTCCCCGAGGGCCACGCCGTCTTGAGGTGGTGCGCGCGGCCTCCTCCCCTAAAAGGGTTGGGCGGACAGCAGAAGGCCCGGCGGAAGGTAGCGGGACTCGACGCGGATGGCCCAACCCCGGCGGCGGGCATGGCAGGCCAGGGCGAGGACGTCCAGGTTGATCGACGCATCCGGATCGTCGGCGCGGTCGGCGACCGCGTAGTGGGCGCGGTGGGCTTCGAGAGCGTCGGCCAGGGCGAGGTTGAAGCTCTCCTCGTCGCCCTCCACGAGCTGCGACAGCAGCACGGTCGGCGGCGTGGCGAAGCCCCGGTCCCCGGCCCGCTCGTCCTGCTGGAGCGCGCGTCGTACGGCCTTCTCGGGATCGGTGCCCGTCAGGTAGGCGTGCAGGGCTTCGCGGTAGGCGCTGAAGGCGGAGCCGTCCGGGCGGGTGAAGGCGGGGCCGGTGAGGACCAGTGGGGCGAGGTCCTCGCGGGCTCCGGTGATCAGGGCGAAGGCGACCGCCCGCTGCCAGTTGTGGGCGCCGGCCTCCTCACCCCGCTCGGCCGGGTAGCGCAGCGTGCGACCGTCGACGGTCACCTCGACCTCGGTTCCCGGCTCGGCGAGGGCGACGCGGAACAGGGCCGCCCCCGCCCCGGCGGCCAGCCGCAGCGCGGCGAGCTGGGCATCGGTGGGACCGCCGGGATCTCCTGCGCGCCACTTGAACAGACGCTCCTGGTCACCCATGACGCTGTCGAGCCGCCAGACGGGGAGGAGTTCTCCGTCGATGGCCGTGAACGCCTCCTCGACCCCCTTCTCGTACAGGGCCTCGGTCTGCGGGTGCACGGTCCGCTCGCAACCCGGCCGCTCCACCACCAGCGGGCCCGCGGCGAGCGCGGCGACCGCGTCCGGCCGCCGGTCGCGGCCGAACGCCGCGACGCGCGGTCCTCGCGTCTCGAAGCCGGTGATCAGCGCGTGCGGGAGGTAGCCGCCCCGGACGGCGGGCGCCCAGCCCAGCGTCCGGTACGCGAGAGCGGCGAGGGCGACGGGGACGAGCGGCAGAAGGGTCTTCGGGGAGGCCGTACGGCCGTGCCGGGCGGCGTGCTCGGCCAGGAGACCGGCCAGCCCGGCGTCGAAGGCCTCCCGGTCCCCGGCGGCCAGGGCGCGCAGCGTGCGCAGCGCCGCGCTCTCCGGCCGGTCCAGGAGGGGCTCGCCGGTCTCCCCGGCGGGCACGGACGCGGTCGAGGGCCGCGTCGACGGCGGCGAGCTTGGCCTGCGCGCTCGGCGGGTACTCCTCGTCGCCGCCGGTGTCGTCGCCGGTGTCGTCGAGGACCACGGCCATCAGCCCGGTGGCGAGTTCGCCGAGGGGCGTGCCTTCGGTCCGCGCGGCGAATTTCTCCCGGGCGAAGTGGAAGGCCTCGCCGTGCCGCTCGGCCTTGCCTCTGAGTACGGCGATGCAGAGCGCGTCGATCCACTGTGCGGGCGTGACGCTCTCCGCGGGATGGTCGTCTCCGGGGTCGTAGCTCATGCCGAAGTTCACGTACTCCAGGAAGACCTGGAAACCGCAGTGCGGGTGGTAGGCGGCGTAGGCGACGGCGCCGACCGCGGCTTCGGAGGCGTCCTTGAGAGCGGCCTGGGCCTCCGAGGTGCCGAGGTCGGGGGTCGCGACGGAGAGGGCGCCCAGGTAGTCCAGGAACTCGTCCGCGATCGCCTGCCACTCGTAGGCGGTCATCCGGCCACCCCTCGACATGGACCGCACCTGGCCCCCGATGCGGTGCGTGAAGTCCTCGCGTGCCGCCGACACCGCCGCCTCGTCAATGTGGTGACGCTCTGTCCGCACTGCCCAGCTCCTTGATCGATCTCACTCCAGCCTAGGCCGTCTCTTGTGGATCAGCGGACCCGCGAGGAAGTGCGCCCGTCCGGCCCGCCGGTCAAGCTGTGGGCCGGGCGGCGGAGGGCTTCGTGGTGCGGACGAAGGTGGTGCGGACGAAGGTGGTGCGGTCGACGGCGACGAGGCCGAACGTGGGCCGGTAGCTGCCCCATTCGTAGGTGTCGAGGGCGCTCCAGTGGAAGTATCCGCGGACGTCGACGCCGTCGGCCATCGCACCGACAAGGCCGGTCAGAGCCTCGGCGGTGTCGGCGACGCGGCGGGTGTCGTCGTCGGTGGCGATGCCGTTCTCCGTCACGACGGGCGGCCTGCCAGGGGCAAGCGCGGCAGCCCGGCGCAGCGTCGCGCCGAGTGCCCCCGGGTGGAACTCCCGTCCGGTGAGGGTGCGTTCGGCGCCGTCGGGAACGGGCAGCGCGCCGTCCAGGCCCACCAGGACCCGGGTGCAGGTCTGGATGCCGAGCCAGTCGTCGCCCTGCGCGGCGTGCAGGAAGACGTCCTGGCGCGATCGGCCGTACTCCTCGGCGACCCGTTCCCCGCCGGGCCGGGCCTCGATCGCCTGGACGGCCACCGACCAGCCCGTGCGGACGTGCGGGGCGCGGGACTTGACCACCTCGACGGCGCGGCGGTGGGTCTGGGTGAGGAGGGGCAGGAGGGCGGCGATCATGTTGGGCTCGTTGAGGGTGCAGACGCGCTCGACGTCCTCGGTGTGGACCGGGGCGGCGGCCTCGGCGAAGCGGGCGAAGCCGTCGACGGCGGCCAGCACGGCGAAGCGGGAGACTTTGCTCGCCTCGTCGAGCTGTTCCGTCGCGCCTGGAGCCGGGTGAGCGTAGCGGCGGCCGGGAACATCCAGCTCAGATGGGTGACGGCGAGCAACGGGCCGAGCCGCCTGCTCGACCGGCCCGGCGCCGGGTACGCCGACCTGCTGGCGCGGAACGCCGCCACGCCCGGCCTGGTCAAGCTCTTCGTCGACCTCGCCGCGGCCGAACCCGACCACCCGGCCCACGCGTTCTTCACCGATCGCTACGACCGCTTCCGCACCGAACTCGCCGCCGGTACGCACCTCGGGCCCGACCCCGCCCGGGTCGCACGCGTCCTGATCGCCGACTGAGATACCGCCGAAGGCGGCGTCCGCCGTGGCGGCGATGACTCTGTCCGCGCTCGGTCGAAGGTGTTCCGGCCCACCATCCGCCATGCTCAGTCACAGGAGCTTGCGGGCCGGGCGCTGCACCTGGCCGGTGAGCACGAGTCGTCGTCCGTCGTCGTCCGTCGCCGTCCGTCTCGTAGCCGCATGTCGGCGGTCGGAGGTCGGCGGTCGGAGATCGGCCGAGGATGCTCGCAGAGACAGGTCGGCCCGGCGAGGGAGAAGGAGAAACCATCATGGCGATCCTGCGGATGGACAATGTCGGCATCGTCGTCGAGGACATGGACGCCGCCATCGCGTTCTTCATGGAACTCGGTATGGAACTGGAGGGCAGGGCGGAGATCGAGGGCCTCTTCGCCGATCGGTGCACGGGGCTCGACGGCGTCCGCTGTGACATCGCGATGGTCCGGACGCCCGACGGCACCAGCCGGCTCGAACTGGCGAAGTACCGCAGCCCGGAGGCGATCAGCGCGGGGCCGCGCAACCGGCCGCACAACATTCCGGGCACGCACCGCGTCATGTTCGCCGTCGACGACATCGAGGACACCGTTGCCCGTCTGCGCCCTCACGGCGCCGAACTCGTGGGTGAGATCGCCCGGTTCGAGGACAGCTATCTGCTCTGCTACGTGCGCGGCCCGGAGGGCATCATCGTCGGGCTGGCCGAGCAACTGGGCTGAAGGAGCGGACCCGGACCGTACAGCCGTACGGGATCGTCGGGTGCTGGACCGACGGATGCGCGGGGCGTGGTCGGCCACCTCCGGTGCCGGGGGCCGATTTCGCCGCGCGTGAGACGCGTACCCGGGGGTAACGGCGATGTCATGAACGTGTTGAGGAATCGGCCGCAGAGGTCGCCGTACGGACAGAACGGCGAACCGTCGTCCATCACCGGCACTGCCCGACCGAGGAGGTAGACGTGCTGTTCCTGGTCGTCGCCCTGCTCATGCTGGGCATCATCCTGGGCTCCGCCGCCTACCTTCCCTGGCCCGTCACATTGGTGGTCGGTGCCGTGATCGTCGGCTGGCTCGTCGTGTTCGCCGGACGCGAGCGGCGTCGGCGTGGCCGGACGAGGAGGGCCTGACCATGCGGCTGACCGCACCGCCCTCCGCGCGCACGGGCCGACGGGACACCGAGGGCATGGCGGTGGCCTCCTTCGTGCTGGGGCTGCTCGGACTGCTCGTCCTCAACCTGGTCCTCGGCCCGATCGCCATCGTGCTCGCCGTCATCGCCCTGCGCCGGGACACGCCCCGCCGCTTCCGGGCACTGCTCGGACTGGGGCTCGGCATCGCCGACCTGGTCGTGTTCGCCGTCCTGGCATCCGTCCACGGAGCCACGTCCTGGTCGATCTGGGGCGGCTGAGCACTCTGGGGTGCCGGTACCGGTACCCGTGCCGGTGCCCGTGCGGGTGGCTGCGGGTGGCTGCGCCGCGAGGCCCGGATCGCCGGGGTGGGGGTGGCGTCCGGCACCCGAGTGGTCGTCGTCGGCCAACTCGCCTCCGTCGACCGGCTGAAGCGGGCTCTCGGGACGTCAGATGCCCGTGCCGACAACGCTCTTGGCGCATATTCCTGGACGGCACCCGGTAGTGACAGCCGCCGCCGCGCAGCGGGAGACTCTTCCTCACAGCTCCGCACCGGGAGGAGGCTCGTGGCGAGATCACGGTCACGTACCGCACGCGAGTACGCGCTCGTCGTCGGCGTGTTCATCGGCCTGTTGTGCATCGTCTTCGGAGGAGTCGCGGCCGCCACATGGGCCCTCGACGAGATGACCGGCTGCGGCCATCACTGCCCCGCCCACGCCCCCGATACAGGCGGCGGTGGCGGAGGAGGTGGCGGCGGGTAGCCCCGCAGTCGCCGCACCGGGCGCCGTGCTCGGTACACCTCATAAGAACGTCCGTTCTTATGAGGTGTACATTTGTTCTTATGGGCGAGCGGGCAGCACCTGAGAAGCAAGAGGCGGCGCGCGGCGAGGGGCGACGTACGCGCCGCCACGATCCACTGCGCGGGGAACGCGTGCTCGACGCCGCGCTCGAGGTGCTCGTCGAGGACGGGGTCGCCGGGATCACGCACCGCAAGGTCGCCGCCCGTGCGGACGTGCCGCTGGGCTCCGTCACCTATCACTTCGCGAGCCTGACCGAACTGTGCGCGCGGGCGTTCGCCCGGTACGTCGAGCGGCGGAGCACCGAGTACGAGGCGCTCTTCGCCGAGGTGACCTCGCGCGAGGACCTGGTCGACGTCCTGGTGGAGTTGGTCCGGGGCGGACCGGCCCGGCACCGCAGCGCGGTCCTCGGATTCGAGCTGCACCTGGCCGCGTTGCGCGATCCCGCGCTGCGCGCGCTGACCCAGGAGTGGACCAGGTCCAGCCGGGCGGTGCTGGCCCGCTTCACCGGCGTCGAAACAGCGGCCCGCCTGGACGCCCTCCTGGAAGGAATGATCATGCAGGCGCTGCTCTCCACGGAGCGAGAACCGCGTGCGGAGACCCGTGCGGCCATCGTGCAGACACTCGGCCCGGCCACCGGATCAGGCGCATGAACGTCCCTACCGCGAGCCCGTGCACCCATGCGCGAGCCCGTGACGCCGCCCCTGTCCGGCTCCTGAAGCGGCCGACGGCGCCCCAGTCGCCCCCGGCCTCGCCCACTGAGTACCCGCATGAGTACCCGCATCAAGGAGCACACCGTGCCGAGAAACGCCCCGCTCATCGAGGTCGGTGACGCCGATCTGGCGGACCTGCGCGCCCGACTGCGCGCCACCCGGTGGCCCGAGCCCTGGCCGGTCGACGGCTGGCGGGCGGGGACCGACGCCGCCGAACTCCGCCGCCTCGTCAGGTACTGGGCCACCGACTACGCGTGGCGGACGCACGAAGCCGCCGTCAACGCCCTGCCGTCCCACTTCGCCGACATCGACGGCACGCCGGTGCACTACCTCCGCTACGACGCCGAGCGCCCGGATGCCCTGCCGATCGTCCTCACCCATGGCTGGCCGAGTACGGTCCTGGAACTCACGGCACTCGCCGAGCGACTGGCCGCTCCCTCCCGCCATGGCCGCGACGCCCGGGACGCCTTCACCGTGATCGTCCCCTCCCTGCCCGGCTTTCCCTTCAGCCCCCAGCGGCCCACTCTCGACGGCACGGAGCAGACCCACGAGCTCTGGCACCGGCTGATGCACGACCACCTCGGCTTCCGGCACTACGCGGCTCACGGCGGGGACCTGGGCGCCGGTGTCACCTCGCGGCTCGCCGAGACGCACCCGGAGTCCGTCGTGGGCATCCACCTGCTCGCCGTAGCGGCCCCCGCCGAGCCCGATCCCGCGTCGCTGACGCCCGAGGAGGAGGCGCATCTCGGCTCCGCCACCGCCTGGCTGGCGGAGGAGGGGGGCTATATGCACCAGCAGAACACCCGCCCGCTCACCCTCGCTCCCGCCCTGAGCGACTCACCCGCCGGACTGCTGTCCTGGGTACTGGAGAAATACCGGGCGTGGAGCGACTGCGGAGGCGACCTGTCCACGCGCTTCAGCGACGACTTCCTCCTCACCCAGGCGTCCCTCTACTGGTTCACCGGCACGATCTCCACGTCCTTCCGCCCGTACTACGAGTACGCGCACCACCTGACGCGGCGGGTACGGCGGGTGGAGGTCCCCACCGCCCTCGCCCTGTTCCCCGCGGACCTCGCCCGACCGCCACGAAGCTGGGCCGAGCGCACCTACCGCCTCACGCGCTACACGCACATGCCCCGCGGCGGGCACTTCGCCGCCCACGAGGAACCCGGCCTGCTCGCCGACGACATCACCGCGTTCTTCCGCGGGCTCCGCCACCACGCCCGCGCCTGACCGTCGGGCGGGTGAGCCGGTGAAGGTCGGTGGAAACAGGGCCGGGGGCGGCGGGTGAGGCGGCGCCGCCGTCGCCGGTGACGGCGGCCCTCAGCCGATGCGGACGCTCGTGTCCGGGGCCAGCCGGTGGTAACGGGCCGGGATCCCGGGGCCCCGCTCACCGAGGAAGCCGTCGACCATGGCGGTGCCGATGTCGTTGAGGGCGCCGTCGTGCACGGCGTAGGCGTCGCGGGGGGCGACCTCGCGCAGGTAGTCGATCAGATCGCCGACCGTGGACCAGGGGGCGTGCACCGGCAGCAGCAAGGTGCCGACCGGAGTTCCGGGGACGGTCAGGGCGTCGCCGGGGTGGAAGAGAGTCCCGTCCACCAGGAAGCCCACGTTGGGGACGCGCGGGACATCCGGGTGGATGACCGCGTGCCAGGCCCCGTGAACCGTGATGTCGAAGCCCGCCGCGCCGAAGGCGTCCCCGTCCCCGGTGGCGGTGACCCGCGTGCCCAGGCCGTCGAGGCGCTTGGCGACGGAGGGGTTGGTCCAGATGCGCAGACCGGGGTGCGCCGCGGCGGCCCGGCGCAGCGCCTCCTCCGAGAAGTGGTCGAAGTGCTCATGCGTCACAAGCACGGCGTCGGCGCCTTCCAGCGCCCTCGGGTCGGTCAGACCGCCCGGGTCGATGACCAGGCGGCGCCCTTCCTTCTCCAGCCGCACACACGCATGACCGAACTTGGTGAGCTCCATGACCGGCACATCCTTCCGTCACCATCACCATTGAACCTAGTTGTACAACTTAACTGTACAACTAGGTGTGAGATAGGCGGCTAGGATGGCCCCATGAACGAAGACGCGCTGGCCGAGGAGCTGCGACGGTCGCTCGGCGAGCTGGTCCGGGCGGTGCGGACCGTGGACACCATGCCGCCCGGTGAGGCGGCGGTCCTCGGATTCCTCGACCGCAGTGGCCCCTTGACCACGGCGGACCTTGCCCGGCTGCGTGGCGTCACGCACCAGTCGGCCGCCAAGTCGGTCAAGGACCTCTCCGCCGACGGTCTGGTCCGCGGTGAGCCGCACCCCGAGGACGGCCGGAAGCTCCTGCTGCACCTCACCGACGCCGGCCGTTCCCGCCTCCAGCGGGAACGCACCCTGCGCGCGGGCGCCCTCGGCGCCGCCATTCGCGAGACCTTCGACCCCGACGAAAAGCGGCGGCTCGGCGAGTCCGTCGCCCTGCTGTCCCGCCTGACGGCCCGTCTTACCGGCCGCTGACCGCTCGACGGGCGATCAGCCCTGCCGGGCGACTCCACGCGGTGAGTCGCCTGCCCGCCACCGGACGAGGACCGCTCCCCCGCCCCCGAGGATCCCCCCCCCGGCTCCCCAGGAGCGCGCCCCTGACCGCCGAACACCCCTCCAGCCGCTGTCGGTACGTCGGTACGTCTAGAAGACGGCGGCTGCCGCCGTGCGGCGCAGATCCTCCACCACGTCGAGCTGGGCGCGTGCGCGGTCGAGCAACGCGTGCAGCTGTGCCGCGTCCAGAGCGGTCCGTTCCGGTGCCAGCGCGATGAGGGTGAGCCAGAGCAGGGACTTTCCTTCGATCCCCAGACGCAGAGTCTCCAGTTCCAGGACCGTGTCGAGGCCTGCGTGCCGACGCAGGACGCCGTTGGGTTTCAGTCGTCGGACCCTCTCCGCGGCCCAGCCCGCGAGTACTTTGTAGCGGTGGGCGGGCACGCCGAGCCCGCCCATGATCCTCAAGAGGCTCCGCCGGTCCTGGGCGATCTCGTCGGCGACGCGTTCCAGGACCGCGGCACGGACACCACGCCGGTGCCGGTGGGCCAGGCGCCGTGAGAGGTCGGCACCGAGCGTGGCTCCGGCCAGATGGTCGTTCAAATAGATACCGAGTACGTCGTGTTGCACCGTCAGCCCTTCGCAGCTCTCCCGCCGAGTCCCCGCCTTCCGCGATCGTCCGCCGGATCCGTCGCCACCGCGGCGCGGCGTGCCCGCAGAGTCACCTGTACCGCTTACCAGCCCTGTTCGCGGGGGGGGTGCCGGCAGCTGCCCGTCGCGGTCGGTTTCGCCGCACGCGCAATGGGCTCCGCCCGGCTCATGCGCGTCCTAGCCTGCCGACATGCAGATACCGATCATGTCCGTACAGGCCCAGCCGCGGGACGCCGCCTCCTGGACCGCTCTGGCCCGGCGCCTGGAGACAGCGGGGTACGACGCGCTGCTCGTGGCCGACCACCCGGGCACCGCCGCCTCCCCGTTCGTCGCACTGGCCGCCGCGGCGGCGGTCACCGAACGCCTCGGCGTGGGTTCCTATGTCTCCCACGCGGGCGTCCGTGAGCCGCTGCTGCTCGCGTCGGACGTCGCCACCCTGGATCTGGTCTCCGGCGGACGGGCGCGGCTGGCCCTGGGCGCCGGCCACACCCCGGCCGAGTGGGAGATGCTGGGCGGAACACGGCCCGACGTGGCGGGGCGCGTACGGCGTTTCCGGGCCGTGGCCGAGGCATGCCGCGCGCTCCTCGCGGGTGAGACGGTCACCCTCGACGGTCCCGAGGCACGAGCCCGCGAAGCCCGGCTCACCGGCCCGCGCCCGGTCCAGCACCGGGTGCCGTTCACCTTCGGCGGCGGTAACACCGCCCTGCTGCGCTGGGCCGGGGCGCACGCGGACGTGGTGGGGCTGAGCGGGCTCGGGCGCACCCTGTCCGACGGCCATACCCACGAGGCGCGCTGGAACGGCGAGGACATCGACCAGCAGGTCTCCCTCATCGAACAGGGCGCCGCCGCCCGAGCCGCAGCCCCGGCCCGCGAGGCGTTGATCCAGGTGGCGGAGATCACCGACGACGCCGAGGCCGCGGCGCACCGGATCGCCGCTCGCTTCCAGTGCGCCGCGGCCGATGTCCTCGCCTCGCCCTACGTCTGGGTCGGCACGGTGAAGGAGATCGCCGCCGCGATGGCCGAGCACCGGCGCCGCTGGGGAATCACCCGCTACGTCGTCCGCGAGGCGCACCTGGACGCGGCGGACCGGGTTCGCGCTCACCTCGCCGGCGCCACCCGCTGAACTGGTTCAGCGCCGGCCGTCGGGGTGCAGGATCACCTTGGTCCAGCCGTCGTCCCGGTTGTCGAAGTGCTCGTACGCCGACGCCGCCTCGTCCAGGGGGAGTTCGTGGGAGACGATGAAGCCGGGCTCGGCCCGGCCGCCGGCGATCAGGTCGCGCAGGGCGCGGTTGTACCGCTTCACGGGTGCCTGGCCGGTGCCCATGCGCTGGCCCTTGAACCACATCAGGCCGTAGTCGAAGGGAATCTTGCCCTTGGCCTCCAGCTTGCCCTGCGCCTTGGCGCCGCCCGGGTCCTCGGGCAGGAACACCCCGACCACGCCCAGCGACCCGGTGAAGCGGACGCTGTCGATGAGGCCGTTCAGCGTGAGGGCGGCGTCTTCGTGACCTCCGGGATCATGGGCCTGGTAGCCGACGCACTCGCAGCCGTTGTCGGCACCGAGCCCGAGGGTCGCCTCCTTGACGACCTCGGCCGGATCATCCCGGGTCGTGTCGATCGCGATGGCGCCGATCTCTTCGGCCTTGCGAAGGCGGTCCTGCTGGTGGTCGGCCACCCACACCCTTCCGGCTCCCCTGAGGATCGCCGAGTACGCGGCCATGAGACCGACGGGCCCGGCGCCGTAGACGATGGTCTGGTCTCCCGGACCGACAGCGGCCATCTCGGTGGCGTGGTAGCCCGTCGGGAAGACGTCGGCGAGCATCACGTAGTCCTTCTGCCGCTCCACCGCGTCCTCGCCCAGGCGCAGGGCGTTGAAGTCGCCGTAGGGAACACGCAGGTACTCGGCCTGACCGCCCTGGTACGGCCCCATCTCGGCGAAGCCGTAGGCGGCTCCGGCCAGCGCGGGTTCCGGCTGCATGGTCAGGCAGTAGCTGGTCAGGCCCTTCTCGCACTGCTTGCAGAATCCGCAGGCGATGTTGAACGGCAGTACGACGTAGTCGCCGACCTTCACCTTGCTGACCGCGGAGCCGATCTCCACCACCTCGCCGAGGTTCTCGTGCCCGAGGCTCCGGCCCGTTTCGAACGACGTGCGTCCCTCGTACATGTGCAGGTCCGAACCGCAGATGTTGGTGGTCGTGATCTTGACAAGGATGTCGCAGGGGTGCTCGATCTTCGCGTCCGGCACGTCCTTGACGGTCACCGTACGCGGTCCTTCGTATACCGCGGCCTTCATGATCACTCCCTTCCTTCCCCGGCGGTCCTACCCACCGGACGACGGACAAGCGGGCACTGCCGCCCCTGTCGGGTCCCCACCCGCGTTTCGGACGAAACGGGCCACGAAGACCACGACCCACCCATGAGGCCCGTGACGTGCGGGAGGCGCCGTCCCGGAACAG
Organism: Streptomyces sp. LaBMicrA B280; assembly: GCF_049222185.1. Classification (NCBI taxonomy): domain Bacteria; kingdom Bacillati; phylum Actinomycetota; class Actinomycetes; order Kitasatosporales; family Streptomycetaceae; genus Streptomyces; species Streptomyces sp. LaBMicrA B280. The sequence continues at coordinate 86,744 of NZ_JBMJCT010000058.1, forward strand.
CCCCCTGCCGCTTCTTCACCGGTTCGACCGGCCTCTGGATCAGCGGGGCCGTCCGCCCTGCCGGAAGGTCCGGAAGGTATGGCCTTCGAGGTCGGGGGAACACCGGACGGGTATGGGGTCGAATCACGACGAAGCACCTGTCCTTGACGCACTCGCCCGGTACCGCGATGCCGACGAGCTGGGCTTCACACCGCCGGGTCACAAGCAGGCGCGGGGCGCGGACCCGCGTGCGCGTGCCGTGCTGGGGGACGCCGTCTTCTACGGTGACGTGCTGGCCAACGGGGGTCTGGACGACCGGCTGGCCCGCAGCCGGGTGCTGGAACGCGCGGAGCAGCTGATGGCCGACGCGGTGCATGCCGAGCACACGTTCTTCTCGACCTGCGGCAGTTCCTTGTCGGTGAAGGCGGCCATGCTGACGGTGACCTGTCCGGGCAGCCGACTCCTCGTCGGCCGCGACGCGCACAAGTCCGTCGTCGCCGGGCTGATCCTGTCGGGCGTCGAACCGGTATGGGTGGAACCCCGATGGGATGCCGCCCGGCACCTCGCCCACCCGCCCTCCCCCGCCGCCTTCGAAGAGGCTTTCGCCCGGTACCCCGACGCCGACGGAGCCCTCGTCACCAGCCCGACCCCCTACGGAACGGCGGCAGCCCTCCGGGACATCGCCGACGTCTGTCACCGCCGCGGCAAACCACTCATCGTGGACGAGGCATGGGGAGCGCACCTCCCCTTCCACGACGCGCTCCCGGCCTGGGCGATGGACGCGGGCGCCGACGTCTGCGTGACCAGCATCCACAAGATGGGCAGCGGCCTGGAACAAGGGTCCGTCTTCCATCTCCAGGGCGACCTCATCGATCCCGCCGAACTGGCCTCACGTGCGGACCTGCTCGGCACGACCAGCCCCAACGTCCTGCTGTACGCGGGCATCGACGCCTGGCGCCGGCAGATGGTCCAGCACGGCCGCGAACTCATCGGCCACGCGCTGCACCTGGCCGACCGCGTCCGCACGGACATCGAGTCGATCGACGGCATCCACGTCAACGACGCCGCCGACTTCTGCGGTCCCGGCCTCGCCGCCGACTTCGCCCCTCTGCCGGTCGTGATGGACATCCACGACCTGGGCACGAGCGGATACCGGGCGGCCGACTGGCTCCGGAGACACCATCACATCGACACCCACCTCTTCGATCACCGCCGTATCAGCGCACAGCTCACCCACGCCGACAACACCGAGACCGCCCAGCGCCTGCTCACCGCCCTGCGCGAACTGGCGGCCCACGCCGGGGATCTGCGAGATGCCCCTCGTGTCACCGTCCCCTCCCCCGCCGACCTGCGGATGGAGCAGGCCCAACTGCCGCGCGACGCCTACTTCACCGGGCACGAGCAGGTGCCCACGGACGAAGCAGTCGGCAGGATCGCCGCGGAGATGATCACCCCGTACCCGCCCGGCATCCCTGTCGTCCTGCCCGGCGAACGCCTCACCCAGCCCGTCCTCGACTACCTGACCACCGGAGTCGCGGCCGGCATGTTCCTCCCCGACGCCGCCGACCAGCGTCTGAAGACGGTGCGCGTCGTACGGCGGCGGTGACCTGGACCGGCGGATGCCATGCCGGCCCATGACACCCATCCCGTTTCCCGACCTCGTCTGCTCGACGTGGGATCCCCGATTCCCGGGCAGCTACCGCGGCGTCACCGTGGCCACCACCGACACCCCCGCAGGCGACCCGGACTCCGGCGGGGGCCGGTACGGCCACGGTTCGGGGCATCAGTCAGCGGAGAGCGGCTGCACGAGGACGCGGCACAAGTGCGCCCGGACCGCCCGTCGGCCGAGGCCAGGCCGCGTCGCGTCGCCTCGCCTCGCCTCGCCTCGCGCGGCAGCAATAACCGGAGGCGGCCAGGGAGCCCTTCGGATAGCATCCGCAGTCGCCGAACTCCACTCCCCCCCCACCGCTGAGGAACCGCCCCATGCCGCGCCGCCCGACCCCTCTGATCGCGGAGTTCCCCGTGTCCGACAGGGAGGCCGGTCCCTATGGCATCACCTGCGGCCCCGACGACGCGCTGTGGTTCACCCTGGTCCATCACGGACGGATCGGCCGCCTCACCCCGGACGGCGACGTCACCGTCCACCAGCTCGAACTCGCTTCCGGCGGGCCGTCGGTCATCACGACGGGGCCCGACGGCGCTCTGTGGTTCACCGAGTTCCGGGGCCACCGGATCGGTCGCATCACCACGACCGGGACCATCACCTCGTTCCCGCTGCCGACGCCGGACGCCGGGCCGTTCGGCATCACCGTCGGCCCGGACGAAGCACTGTGGTTCACCGAGGCGGGCGCCGACCGGATCGGCCGCATCACGCCCGGCGGTGACATCACCGAGTTCCCTCTCCCCCTCTCGGGAGCCTTCCCCTCGGCCATCGCCAACGGCCCCGACGGCCGTCTGTGGTTCACCATGAACCAGGCGAACGCGATCGGCGCCATCGGGGTCGACGGTGTGGTCACCGTCAACCCGCTGCCCACGCCTGCCTGCGCCCCGGTCGGCATCACCGCGGGTGCCGACGGCGCCCTGTGGTTCGTCGAGATCGGCGCCGGTCAGATCGGACGGATCACGCCGGACGGGAAGATCGACGAATTCGCCCTGCCCGACCGCGACTCACGCCCGCACGCCATCACAGCCGACGCCGACGGAAACTGCTGGTTCACCGAATGGGGCGCCAACCGCATCGGCCGGATCACCCCCGACGGCCGGATCGACGAACACGACCTCCCCAGCCCGTCCTCCGAGCCACACGGCATCACCGTGGCACCGGACGGTACGGTCTGGACCGCCCTGGAGATCGGAACGGTCGCACGGCTCACGCCCCGCTGAGACCCGGCCCCGGGGGCGGGAGCGCCGGTGGGCGCGGCCAGGGCGGATCACCCCGTACGAGCGCCTCGGCGACCGGCGTGCCGCCGCGCCGCGCGTACGCCATCCGTTCGCGCACCTCGCGCGGAGTCCGCGGCCGGTAACCGGGCCCGCAACAGCGGTGCCCGTAAAGCCTTTTCCTCGGCGTCGTCCATCGGCCCGGGGGTTCCTCATGTATCCCCGCCGGAGGAAATTGCCACGTGCCGTACGGAGCAGGAGGCACCGGACGCCCGGGACCGGGAGAGGTTCATCGGCGCGTCGTCGAGAGCTACGCATCGCCGCCGCACTCATCCGCCACCGGCGTCTAGAGCCGACGGGGAATCGAACTCGCGTCGGTGATCAGGCGGTGTACGACGCCCGGTGCCCGTCCGGCTCGGCCCGGCCCGGCTCGGCTCGGCTCGGCTCATCGAGCGGGTTCCGCGTCGCGTCCGGTCTTCTCGGGCGTCGTCGGTTCCGGTACGGCGTCCGGGGCGGCGAGGCCGGCACCCTCGGCGCGGGAGCCGTCGTCGAATCCGCGGAGGGCCGGGGTCAGGTGGATGGCCACCGCCAGCAGGGCGAACACGGCGGCGAGGGCGAGCACGGGCACGGTCGGGGAGAAGTGGTCGGCCAGCGCGCCGCAGACCAGTGGGGCGAGCCATTTCAGGGACTGGGCGGCCATCGACGTCGTCGTCATCACCCGACCGGCGATCCGGTCGGGGACGGTCGCCGCCATGCGTGCCTGGAAGGTGACGTTCAGCGGAGTCATGAAGAACACCAGGCTGCCGAAGCACAGCGCGGCCGGCCAGGGCCGGGCAGCGAGCGCGGCGATGCCGAGCGTGCCGGCGACCATGAGCCAGGACATCGTGACGACGATCTGGAAGCCCGACACCCGCCGCACGATCCTGCCCGCGGCCAGCGCGCCCAGCAGACCGCACGCCATGACGATCGATTCCGAGGTTCCGATGACCGACGCCGACGCGCCGTGGTGCCGTAGCGCCACCACGAACATGAACGCCAGGCCGGCCAGCGTGCAGTTCGACAGCGCCGCCCAGAGCAGCAGGAATCGGAGGAAGGAGTCCCGCCGCAGGAACTGGAGCCCCTCCGCCACGTCCTGCCGTACGGAAGTCGGCTCGGCCGTCTTCTCCTCCGCTCGGTCAGGTCCCAGCGGGCCCCGGATGAACAGCGCGGCCAGGGTGACGAAGAGGTAGGACACCGCGTCGAATGCGAACGGGATCCACCGCGCCAGGCCGAACAGCAGTCCGCCGAGCGGCGAACCCGCCAGCTGCGTCCCCATGTCACGCGCCTGTTCCCGGGCGAAGGCCACCTTGAGTTGCGCGGGCGCAACGATGCGGCGCAGGGCCGGAGTCGTCGCCGCCTGGTGCATCGCCGACATGACGCCCTGCACCAGTGCGGTGACGGCCATCTGCGGCACCCACACATGCCCGCCTGCCACGGCGAGCCCCACGGCCGCCATGAGGACCAGCTGCACCACCGAGGAGACGATCAGCAGCGCACGCCGGGAGACGCGGTCGGCCGCCACCCCGGCCGGTATGGAGGCGCCGAGGTAGCCGATGTTCGCGCAGGCCGCGACGATTCCCGCGGCGGACGCGGAGTCGGCGACGCCCAGGATCAGCAGTGGATAGGCGAGTTGGCTTACTCCGCTGCCCAGTTGAGAGACGGCCGAGCCGCCCCACCACAGGTTGTAGTCCCGGTTCCGCCACAGTGGCGGCGCCTCGGTCTCGGATCTCGGCACGCCGTCTCCCCCCGATGCCATGAACTCCTGGGAATTTCCGAGGAGTTGACGATCGTCTGTGACCCTAATCCCTCCCCGCCTCAACCCGGAAAGCGGCCCGCCGCACCGGTCGGTCGTATCCGGGGGGCATCCGCAGGAGTCACATGAAACGCCAGGCGCGGGGTGTCCGGCCACAGCGGCTTGTCGAGGAGAGGAACGAACGGGCCCATGGATCACCGGCCTCAAGGACCCGCTACGCCCCGGAACCCGCCACCCGCCGCGTTACCGCGCCCCCCTCGTTGGCTGTCCGCCGTTACTCAGGCGCCTGCCGGCGTTACCCTGTGCCAGCGGCCAATGAGGGGGCAACGATGGAGCGACCGTTGGTGAGCCTGCTGATCAGCTCGCGCAATCGCCCACGGCTCCTGTACGACGCGGTTCGGTCGGTGCTTGACGGCTCGACGCTGCCGGACGAGATCGTCGTCGTCGATCAAAGCGACGCGCCGAACGAGGCCCTGGCAAGCTTGCGGACGCCGGACACCGTCGTGTTCCGCTACATCACGTCGGACACCAGAGGAATCAGCAGGAGCCGCAACCTGGCTTTCGGATACGCCTCCCATCCGGTCATCGTCGTCATCGACGACGACTGCCTCGTGGCGAAGGACTGGCTGGAGGTGATCGTGCGAGCACTGCTCCAGGCCGGACCCAGAGCGGTGGTGACGGGCCGGGTCCTCGCCGGAGCGGCCGAGGAGCAGGGTGCTTTCGCGCCCTCGCTGCACACCGATGACCAAGCGGCCGAGTTCACCGGCCGGATCACCACCGATCCGCTGGCAACCTTCAACTTCGCGTTGTACGCGGAGACTTTCACCGAGATCGGGCCCTTCGACTCCCGGATCGGCCCCGGCACCCGGTTCCCGTCCTCGGAGGACAACGACTACGGCTATCGCCTGCTGCTGGCGGGGTACTCCATCGTGTTTGAGCCGGCGGCGCTCGTCCACCACCGTGCCTGGCGGACCGAGCGGAACTACCTGGCTGTCCGCTTCGCCTACGGCCGGGGCCAAGGCGGCTATTACGGCAAGTACCTCGCCCGCGGGGACTGGTTCATGGTGTGGAAACTCGTCCACGCGCTCAGGCGCCGGGCCAGGCGCATGCGTCAGGGTGGTCGCCTCGGCGTTCTCGGCGAACTCGCCTGGATCGTCGGCTGGAGCGCCGGCACGGCGGACTGGCTGCTGCGGCCCTCTCGTCTGGATGAACGCCACGCGCGCTCAGCGGACGGATCGCGGGGGTGGTAGGCGATCTGGACGCCTTGCGCGGACGCACCGTCCTTGTCACCGGGCACTCCGGCTTCATCGGATCGTGGCTCTGCTCCCTGTTGGTCGCGTTCGGGGCCGATGTGGTCGGCTACTCCCTGTCCGAGGACCCCGTCGGCGCCGCGCGCGCCCAGTGGCTCACGCTTCTGGGAGTGACCGATGTCCGGGGTGATGTCCGCGACCTCGACTCGGTCCTCGCGGCGGCCCGCGCCTTCGAGCCCGACGTCGTGGTCCACCTGGCTGCTCAGCCCCTTCTCGGCCGCGGGTTCACGGAACCGCACCTGACGTTCGACGTGAACCTCAACGGATCGCTGTCCGTCCTCGAGACCGTCCGCCTGGGCGCCGTTCGGGCCTTGGTGCATGTCACCTCCGACAAGTGCTATGCGCCCGTCGGCGCGGGCGCGCCGCCCCTCACCGAGGTGTCACGGCTCGGCGGAGCGGGGCCGTATCCGGCGTCGAAGTGGATGGCTGAGGCGCTGTTCAACGAGTTTCGCGCGCTGGTCCCGGCAGATTCGTCGATCGTGTCGGTGCGGCTGGGGAACGTCATCGGCGGCGGCGACGAAGCGGACCGGCTGGTGCCGAACGCGCTGCGGGCGTTTCGTTCGGGCACGGCGTTCCGCCTACGCGATCCGGCGGCTGAACGGCCTTTCCAGCATGTGCTCGACGTTGTGTGGGGGCTGGCCAGGCTTGCGTCCTGTCTGCTCCTCCGCCGGATCGACAGTGGCCGCGCGCTGAACTTCGCTCCCCCGGGCATGGCGAGCTCGGCGGGTGAACTCGTTGCCGAGCTGGCCCGCGAGTGGGGTCCCGGCGCTCTCGTGAGTGACGGCCGAGATGAGGTCGACTTCCCCGAGGAGCCGGTTCTGCGGCTTGACGGAGGGCGTGCCGCGAGATTGCTGCGCTGGGAGCACCGTCTCGACCTCACCAGTGCTGCCTCCTGGACCGTGGCCTGGGCGAGGATGACCGACAGCGGGGTGCCGCCGTCCGACGCCACCGCCCGTCAGGTCGTCGACTTCCTCGCGGCGAGCACAAGGGCGGAGTCGAGGGACCATGACAAGGGCTCCGTCGGCGCCGGCGAGCGGTGAGGCATGGGGGGATGCCCGCACGGTGCGCGCCGCGGGCTGTTCTGCACAGTGCTCTTTGGAGGGTCTCGCACTGGTCTTCACCGGGCCGCACCGAGGATCAGCGGGAGGAGCCGGTCGGTCACCGACTGCCTGTCCGGTTCGGTCAGCAGCGCGTGGTTCAGCAGCATCGCCGCCCTGGCGGCGGTGAGGAGGGCCAGTTGCCGGGAGTCGCGCACGGGCCAGGGGCGGACGCTGCGGTAACCGGCCTCGTACGCCTCGGCCAGGGCGGTGTAGTCCGGTCGCTCACGGCCGTAGAACAGGGTGATCGCGACATCGAGCACCGGGGGCCCCACCATCACGTCCTCGAAGTCGAGCAGTCGCAGCTCGCCGGGGCCGGTGGAGAGCACGTTCCACATTTCGATGTTGCCGTGGAGGAACATGCGGTCGGGAGCACGGGTGAGTCGGCCCAGCTCGGCATCGGCCTCGGCGATCACGGATTCGACCGCTCTCGCGTGCCGGGCCGGGACGAACTCGGCGTAGCGGGGATCCGTGATCACGAGCCGCGTGCCCGCGTAGTACATGGTCCGGTCCCACACCAGCGGCTTGAGGCCCGGGGCGGGCTGCCAACTGGCCGCGAATTCATGGAGTTGCGCGGTCATCCGGCCAAGCTCGCAGTAGTTGAGCCGGGTCAGGTCGGCGGCGAGCGGTCGCCCGTCCGCCCAGAGGAACAGGCTGCACTCGACGGGCGTCCCGTCGCGGTGCGCGACGGTACGGGTGTTCCGGTCGAACTCCTCGGCGTAGGGCTCCAGAACCCGCACCCCGGTGCCTTGTCGCACGGCGCTCAGCCAAGCCAGCTCGGTCCTGCTGTCGACGCTCGGCCCCCTTCGCAGGCGGAGCGCGAGCGTGGGGCCCGTGGCCGACACCAGCCGGGCCGTCACATTCGAATGCCTGACCAGGTCTGCGACGGTGTAGCCGTCCAGCTCGAATGCGGCGATGGCCGAACGGGCAAGGGAGTTCGCGTGCGCCGCCTCGGAAGCGTCGAGCGCCCTGATACCGATGCGCTGAGGCGGAACGTAGATGTCGCGTGCCGCCATCTCGCGTCCTCTTCCGTAGCACCCGGGACCCGGAGGGTGTCCTCCGCGCCGCTTACGAGAAGCTCCGCCAACCCTACGCGGCGGCTGTGTGTTCGGTCATGCTGTTCGGTCAGTTCAAGGACTCCCGCCCGCGAATCTGATCAGTGGTTAACATGACTGTCTCCGGTCCTGCGGTGTCCGGGGCGACGGGGACGGGGGCCAGGGGGCAGCGCTTGTGAGTTTCGCGGCGAAATACATCGATGCGTGGCTGCGCGTGGCGGAGACCGTCGACGTCACGGCGGTGGAGCGGGCCGTGGAGGTGCTGGCCGCGGCCAGGGAGCGCGACGCGACGGTATGGACGGTGGGCAACGGCGGCTGTGGCGCTCTGGCCTCGCATCTGGCGATCGGACTGACGTTGAACACCCGGCGCTCGGGAGGCAGGCCGTTCCGGGCGGTGTCCCTGAGCGCGGACGCCGCCGCGCTCAGCGCAGCCGTCAACGACTTCGGCCCCCGTGACGCCCTCAGTGCGTTGCTGGAGTGCAACGGGCGTACCGGCGACGTCCTGTGCGCGTTCACGGTGTCCGGTGAGAGCGCCAACGTCAACCAGGCGATCGCCGTGGCCGGGGCAGCCGACATGCCGGTCGTTGCCCTCGTGGGGACGCCCGGGAGCACCGCCGCCCGGCTGGCGGACCACCCGGTCCTGCTCGGATCGGCTGAACCCGGCATCGCGGAAGACGTGGCCTCGGCCGTTATGCACGCCATGTACTGCTCCTTCATGTACGAGGGATCGCCGAGCCTGCCCGAGGGGTTCAGCAGTGCCCACTGAGCGGGGCGTCCTGGTCGTGACCGGCGGCAGCCGCGGCATCGGCGCGGAGACCGTCCGTCGCGCGGTGGCGAGCGGCTGGGACGTCTGCTTCAGCTACGTCGAGGCGGAGGACCGAGCCGACGCCCTGCTGGCCGACGTGCGCAGGTCCGGTGGGCGGGCGGTCGCCGTACGGGCGGACATCGCGCGGGAGCCCGACGTCCTGGCGCTCTTCCGCGCGGCGGACGTTCTCGGCCCCGTCCGCGGACTGGTCGCGAACGCGGCCGTTGTCGCCCCGCCGTCGCGGCTGCGGGACTTCACCGCGGAGCGGGTTCGGCGCGTCCTGGACGTGAACGTGCTCGGCACCATTCTGTGCTGCCGTGAGGCCGTACGCAGGATGTCCACGGCGGACGGTCACGCCGGGGGCTCCATCGTGCTGGTCTCCTCGGCGGCCAGCCGCATCGGTGCCGCCGGCGAGTACGTCGACTACGCGGCCAGCAAAGGCGCCGTGGACAGCCTCGTGACCGGCCTCTCCCGCGAGGTCGCGGCCGAGGGGATTCGAGTGAACGCGGTCCGGCCGGGCACGACATCGACGGAGATTCACGAGCGCAACGGGCAGTCGGCACGGGTCCGCGCCATGGAGCCACTGATCCCGCTCGGTCGCGCCGCGGCGCCCCATGAGGTCGCGGAGGCGGTGCTGTGGCTGCTCAGTGACGCCGCCTCGTACTGCGTCGGCTCGGTTCTGGACGTGGCCGGCGGCCGCTGAGCGCCTGCCCGGCAGTCACCCCGCCGGGCAGGACCGAGGGAGAAGCATCCCTTTGATCACAGCTCCTTCGGCCTGGAGTGCGAAGCCGGTCGCCCAGTCGTCCAGAGTTCCCTCCCAGCCGACCATCCGCTCGACCACCTCGCCGGCGCCGTCCGCCAGAAGCGTCAGCACCCGCTCCCACACGGCCCATGTGTGCGAAAAGCTCCCACGAAGGGTGAGTTGCTTGGCGACGAGCGGATCGAGCGAGTGCGCATAGGGTTGCGGCCCCCACCCCACCTTCGTGACCTGGCCCAAGGGCCGTGCCAGTTCCAGAGCGGTATGGAGCGCCTCGCTGGCCCCGGCGGCATCGATGACAGCGTCGGCTCCCGGCCGACCGGGGCGCTCCAGGGCAGCGCGCGCCTCCTCGACGGACGCGGCGAACCGTATCGGCCCCATCGCCCGCATCGTCGGGGCTCTCCAGGCGTCTCCAGGCAGCCCCACCACGACCACGGGGCCGGCCCCATTGCGGGTGGCGAGCCACGCGCTGAGCAGCCCGATGGTTCCGGCCCCGACGACGGCAACGGCATCACCGGGACGGATCTCCGTGCGGACACAGGTCGCCTGATAGGCCACGCACGCCGGCTCGGTCAGAGCCCCCTGCTTGAAGGAGACATTGTCCGGAAGCCGGTGCAGACACCGCTCGGGAACGACCACCCGTTCGGCCATGCCTCCGTCCGCACGTGCGCCGAAACCGCGACGGTGCGGATCGAGGTTGTAGGCACCGGTCCGAGCCCATTCGGACGCGGCGTCCACCTCGGCGGCCGTCTCGGAGACGACGCGGTCGCCCACCGCGAACGAAGTCACCCCCGGACCCGCCTCGACGACCACTCCGGAGAACTCGTGGCCGAGGGTGACCGGGTAGGCCATGTCCCAGGAGACGTCGCCCTGCTGGGTGTGGATCTCGCTCCCGCAGATGCCTACCGCCGCCACCTGCACGACGACGTGCCCGGGCCGGCAGGTCACCTCCTCGACATCCAGCAGAGCCACCCGGTCGGGCCCGGGCGCTGTCGCGACCACGGCCTTCACAGGTCGTCTCCGCTCATGTCGGTGCACTCGGCGGCGACGGCCAGTACGGCTTCGGCGGCGCGTGCAAGGTCCTCCGCGGAGTGCTCCGTCGAGACGTACCAGAGCCCCCGCGCCGGAACGAACACGCCCTTGTCGAGCAGACGGGCCGCGAACCTGCCGTAGGCCTGAGCGTCGGACAGGAGGCGGTCGCCGTGCCCGCGCACCGGTCGCTCCGCGACGAAGCCGAAGCCGGCGCCGACCGTGTGGTTGAACCGGACAGGCAGTCCATGCTCGGAGTTGGCCCGCTCGAACGCTCCGGCGATCACCTTCATCGCCGACTCCAGCCTCGGATAGACCTCTTCACGGTGCTCGCGCAGGTGACTGACCCCGGCGAGTCCGGCCGCGGCGGCGAGCGGGCTGCCGTTGAAGTTGCCCATGTGCGCGACGGTACCTGTAGCGACCACCGACATGACGTCTCGGGACCCGCACACGGCACTGATCGGGAACCCGGAGCCGAGGGCCTTGCCCAGGACCGTCAGGTCCGGTACGACTCCGAAGAGTTCCTGCGCCCCGCCCAGCGCCACTCGGAAACCGGTGATCACCTCATCGAAGATCAGCAGAGCGCCGGCCTCCCGGGTCAACCGCCTGACCTCTTCGAGGTATCCGGGCTCGGGCGCGAAACAGCCACCGTTGATGTTGAGGGGCTCCATGATGACGGCGGCCACGTCGTCGGCCAGCACGGCGGCGAGTGCCCTGGTGTCGTTCCACGGGCAGATCGTCACCTGCCGCGCGGCAAGGGGGTCCTGTCCGGCGGTGCCCGGGCCGTCCCCTGGCAGTCCCGGGACGGCGACGTGCATGGAGTCGAGCCATCCGTGGTAGTGACCGCGGAACTTGACGACCCGGCTCCGCCTCGTCGCCGCCCGGGCGACGCGCAACGCCGCCTGGACCGCCTCCGTGCCCGTGTTGCTGAAGATCACGAGCTCGGCCGAGGGCACGACCTCGCAGAGGAGTTCGGCCAACGGCGCCTCGTGCTGGTTTCCCGCGCCGAACCCGATACCGCGGTCCAGCTGGCCCCGAACCGCGTCCTTGACCACGTCCGGGGACTGGCCAAGGAGCATGGGGCCGAAGGAGAGCGCGAAGTCCACGTATTCGTTTCCGTCGACGTCCCAGATGCGGCTGCCCGCGCCCCGGCTGACGGTGATGGGCACAGGCGCCTGTGTCGCCTTCATGGCCGACGAAACGCCCCGGGCCAGTGAACGCCCGGCCCGGGCGTAGGAGGCGTGAGAAGCGACGTAACGGTCCACGGGCACTCCGTTTCCGCGACTGCCGGCGGTACCGGGCATGGCCCGCTCGGCTCACCAGGTGTCAAGAACGTGTTCGAGGAACCGTTCGAGGTGTCCGTCCAGCCGTGCGCTCACCTTGACCGGCCGCCCCAGGTCCTCCAGGAGGATCAGCTCGGCTTGATCACCCACCCTCTTCTTGTCCTGCGCCATGCCGCTCACGATCTGGGAGGCGGGGACCTCCCCGAGTTCGCTTCCGTCCACCAGGCCGCGGATGATCAGCCCGATACGTGCGCGGACCTCCGGGGCCAGGATGCCGAGCTTCTCGGCGTAGGCGTTCGCGCACTCCATGCCGTAGGCCACCGCGATCCCATGGGGAATGCGGCCCTTCGACGCGTATTCGATCCCGTGGCCGAAAGTGTGCCCGAAGTTGAGGTTCTTACGGAGTCCGGTGTCGAATTCATCGGTTTCGACGAAGTCCTTCTTGACCGTCATGGCCCGCATGGCCAGGGCGGACATGTCCGCTGTGCCGAGCCGCTCCCAACCGCCGGACAGTTCCGCCTCGAAGGCCGCCCATACCGTGTCGCCGCCCAGGGCGGCGTAGTGAAGCATCTCGCCGATGCCGGACCGGACCTCGCGCGGCGCCAGAGTGCCCAGGAACGCGTCGTCGACAATGACTTCGGCCGGCGGGTGGAAGGTGCCGAGCTGATTCTTGTAACCCCGGTGATTGATCGACGACTTGCCGCCGATGCAGCTGTCGCCCTGTGCCAGGAGAGTGGTCGGCACGAACACCCAGCGGGCGCCGCGGTGGACGATGGAGGCTGCGAACGCGGCGGCGTCCTGAACCGTTCCACCGCCGATCACGTACAGCGTGCCGCCGCGGTCGAAGCCGGAATCGAGAAGCCACGTCACGACCAGCAGGGCGCCTTCGAGCGACTTGAGGTCTTCCTCGGCCACGACCGGCAGCGTGGGGGCGGTACACGCGAGTGTTCCGACTTCTGGGTGTCCCGCCAGCACGGTGGCGTCGACGACGAGCCGGTCCGACGCGGACAGCCCCGTCGGAAGGGCACGCATCAGCGAGATCCGTCGAACGTCATACGCACCGCGATACGACCGGACGGTGAATGCCTGCCCCTGGTCCCGCAAAGGCCGACTCCTCCCCGGCGCGTGAGTAGACCGCAGCGTATAGCCGTGAATGCCGGCAGGAAAGGGTGCCTCGGGCGGCAGCCACCGGCAGCGGCCCGCTCGCCCTGATCCCGGTCGCGGGGGCGCGGCCACTGGTCCAGATGACGGAGGGTGTGGTCGATCTCCTTGATCGTGAAGCCGGTCTCGGCGGCGTACGCCTCGACGGCGCTCTTGCCGAGGTCGGCGCGCGGGGCCGAGGCTGCCACGCTGACCGGCGAGGGCGGCCGACTGATGCGGGCCTTGATCGGCGAGGCCACCCGGCACACCGCCCTGGCCGAGGCCCTCACGCAAGCCTTCCTCATACCGGTGCACCGACGGGCGGAGGCGGCGGTGCGGGCGTAGAGGACGGAACGCCCGGCTCGGTGGGCGCGCCAGTTGGGTGGTGAAGGCCAGGGTGTCCAGTTCGGTCAGCAGGCGGGTCCGTGAGCGGCCGAGTACGGCGGCGAGGGCGTCGGTGCCGGTCGTGGGGCGCGGCGTCCAGATCGCCGCGGTGCCGTGGGCCGGGTAGACGAGTTGCGGTGGTTCGGGGGGTGCGATCCGGGTCGGTACGCGGGGGCCGTTGAGGGCGTGGCCCGCGCCGTGCTCGGCGACCTGGTGGGCGCGGTGGAAGACGTCGGTGTCCAGCGTCGCCCGGATGCGTGCCCAGTAGGGGGCGATGGCCGGCTCCCAGTAGGTGTGGATCTCCTCGGTGAGACGGGCCAGGCGGGTATCCGGGTCATGGCGCAGCGATCGCAGACGGAGGTCGGGGCCGCGCCGGGAGGGGCGGGGTTGAGGAAGTAGGGGCAGAAACCGGCCGACGGGATCAGCCCGGCGAGCCATCCGCGCCGGGGAGACGAGGGTGCGGTCGGCGTGGTTCGACAGCAGCCGGAAGCTGGTCACCACCTGCCACATCGGTGAGACGACGAACCGTACCTGTGCCAGATCACCGGCCGAGAAGGCCAGTTCGGCCATGACGGACACCCCCGAGGATTCACACATGTTCGAATCAATGGCGGTCACGCCATCGGGTGTAGATCATTCCGGCATGACGTCACACATCACCTCCGACACGATCGGCGCGGCGGCCTCGGGCACCTGGACGCTCGGCGATCTCGTGGTCAACCGCCTCGGCTTCGGCACGATGCGGTTGCCGCAGCACGGCGAGGCGCTGGTGCCCGACGCGGTACCGCGCGACCGCGATCAGGCGATCCGGGTACTGCGGCGCGCGATCGAGCTCGGTGTGAACCACATCGACACCGCCGCGTTCTACTTCTCGCCGCTGCGGTCGGCCAACGAGCTCATCAACCAGGCGCTGTACCCGTACGGCGACGACCTCGTCATCGTCACCAAGGTCGGACCGGGCCGGGACCCCTCGGGAGAGTGGGTGCCCCATGCCAGGTCCCCGCGGCAACTGCGTGGGCAGGTCGAGGAGAACCTGCGCCAGCTCGGGCGCGACCACCTGGACGTGGTGAACCTGCGGATCGTGGGCACCGATTCGATAGCGGAGCGATTCGGCGCGCTGGCCGACCTGCGGGACGCGGGGCTCATCCGCCACCTGGGCCTGTCCAACATCCAGGCCCGTCATCTCGCCGAGGCCCAGGCCATCGCCCCCGTGGTCTGCGTCCAGAACACGCACGGCGTCGGGGCCTCGCCCGAACAGTCGCGGCTTGTGCGCACCTGCGGCGAACAGGGCATCGCCTTCGTGCCGTTCTACTCCATCGCGGGCTCCGGCCGGACGGCCGGAGCGACCGGCACCGACCACCACAACAGCGCCCTGCGCACCATCGCCCGCGCCCACGGGGCGAGCGCGGCCCAGATCCGGCTCGCGTGGACCCTCCACCAGGGCGCGCATGTCCTCGCGATCCCCGGCACCGGCGACATCGACCACCTCGCGCAGAACGTGGCGGCCGGTGGGATCCGCCTCTCGGAGAGCGAGGTCGCGGATCTGAACTCCCTTTCGGTACAGGGCTGATGCGGCGGCGGCAGGTCAATCGGCGGTCGGCCGCTGTGAGATGGCCGGGTTCAGCTGCGCCAAGTCCGCGCTGTACCGGACCTCCGGTACCACGACGCCGTTGACCGGCCAGTCCGTCGAGCCGCCGTCCGGCAGGAAGCCGGCATGTTCGTAGAACCGTCGGGCCCTGGCGTTGGCGGCGAGCACCCAGAGGATGAGGCGGCGGAAGGAGCGTTCCCGGGCGGCGGTGAGTGTCTGCCGCATCAGGGCCCTGCCGGTGCCGAGGCGGTCGGGCGCGGCGTAGAGGGCGAGGAGTTCGCCGTCCCGAGGTCGGCGGTCCGCTTCGCGGGAGGGACCCAGCGCCGCCCAGCCGACGACGGTGCCGTTCTCCTCGGCGACGAGGTTCAGCACGGTGCCCGCGGCGCGTTCGAACATGTCGCGTCGGCGGCGGGCGTCCTCCGTCACCGTCAGCGCGTCCAGGTAGTCCTGCGGCACCATGCCCGCGTAGGCGGCTTGCCAGCCCTTCACCCGCACCGTCGAGACGCCGTGGATGTCTTCTTCACACATGGGGCGCACCCGGATCATCCACTGATCGTATCGATCGGGCGGATGGGTGGGGCGGGTGCTCGATTCGGTGGTTCCTTCTTGGCCACGAATCTCTCGTACGTCAGGTGGGTCCGTGCCCATGATGGGACCATCGGGCATGGCCGGTGGTCCCGTCGTCGTCGGCTGGACGGTTCACGGGAGCCTGGACATCGAGCTTCTGGGGGCCGCCGTAAGGGAGTTGTCGCGTCGGATGCCCGTGCTCGCGGCTCGTGTCGTCGAGGGCCCCGATGGGCCGGTGCTGCGGCGTGATCGCGTCGACGCGTCCGTCGAGCTGGAGTTCGTACCCGACGGCTGGGCGCCGGGGGATGCGGCCTTCCTGCGGCCGGGTGAGCGGGTGCTGCGTGTCCTGCTGCGCCGCGAGGGACCGGACCGGCACGGTCTGGCGCTGCTCGCCTGGCACGCGGTCAGCGACGGTGCCTGTCTGATGGCGCTGCATCGGCGGTTGTGGGAGATCTACCGGGGTCCGGCCGAGGGAGGAGCCGGTACGGTGGCTTCCGTCCCTGACGGGGAGTTGCCCCGGCCGGTGGAGGAGCTGCTTCGGGCTCGGTACGGCGCCTCGGACGTCGCCGCATACGCCGCCAGTTGGTCCGCGCGGCTGGACGCGGCGCAGCCGGCCGTTCTCGTGCCGCGCGCCGCCCGTGACGGCGGGCCCGGGCCGGGGCAGGGGGCGCACCGCCACCGGCTCGCGCTGTCCGCCGAGCAGACGCGTTCGCTGGTGCGGCAGGCACACCGCTGGGGGGCGACCGTCAACAGTGTCGTCTGCGCCCTGGCGATGAGGGCCGTGCGCGAGCTGCTGCCCCGCGAGGACGGACCGGTGCAACTGACCTGTCTGGTCCCGGTCGACGTACGGTCACGGCTGCGACCACCGCTGCCGTCCGACGAGTTCGCCTTCGCGGCGTCCACCACCTCCGCGACCGCCCTCGTCGGTCCCGACACCGAACTCGACGTCACCGCACCGGAGATCAGCCGACAGGTGCGCGCGTCCCTGGACGCCGGTCACGCCGAGCTGGAGTACCTGGCCACCTCGCGCATGCTCACCCGGCTGGCCACCGCGGCCATCACGCTGGCCGTCAGCAACGTCTCCCACCACTGCGCCGCGCCGACCCTGCCGGACGGTCTGACCGCCGAGCGCCCGTACGTCATCACCATCCCGCCGGGCCCCCTCCCGACCCTCTTCGTCACCCGCCACCGGGAGGCGATCTGCCTGGACCTGATCCAGCCGCGCGCCTGGTACACACACGAGCAGGCGGGCGAGCTGGCCGACGCGTTGCGGCGCGCCCTCTCCGTCGTCACCGGAGCACCCGGCGAGGAGGACCTCGACCGGCCCGTGTCCCCGTCCCGGTGACGAGCGATCGGCGGACCCCTGTCAGGGGTGTATCAGCCGCGCATCAGGGGCCCCTGCGACTGTTGTTCCTGTGAACGGCACTCGGGAACGACCGGGAGCCGGGAGCGAGGAGAGGTGCCCGGAGTGGCTTATCGGGGACCAGCGAGCATGCCTCGAGGTCGGACCCCCCAGGGGGTCCACGCAGGTTCAAATCCTGCCCTCTCCGCCACCCGCACCGCCCGGCTCAGCCGGTGAGCGGACCAGGTCGGCCCCGAGCGGTGACCGGTCTTCCGGCTGCCGGTCGAGGGCGGGCTCGTCGCGGTGGGAGTCGCGCCGGAGGCCGCCGCGCTGACGGCGGAGCATCTGCTGGAGCACGCGGCGGGGAGCGTCTGGCACGACCCCGCGTGGGGCTCGCCGCTCAGTGGCGGGTCAGGCCCTGCACCAGGGGCCCCCGGGGCGGCGGCGGTCCGATGCTGCCGAGGGTGACGGCGGCGGGCTGGCCAAGGCCGCGCTCCACCCGGTCGAGGGCGGCGTGCGGATCGCGCACCACCTCGCCGCACTCGCCAGCAGGCCTGGTCGTCCTGGAGCGGACGGTCAACAAGGGCCCGGTCGGCTGACGGGGTCGAGGGCGCGGCGGCCCGCCGGTCGACGGCCGCCCCCTCTCGCGTGGCGTCGGCCGTCCGTCCCCTCAGGTCCGCGGTGAAGTGTCCCGGTCGGCGTCCCGTGCCGCCTGCTCCAGGCGGCTGCGGTAGTCCTCCCACCACGCCGGGTCGTCCGACGCCATGTTGGCGTGGTTCTCGCGCAGCCCGGTGTCGCCGTCGATGAGTTCCCGGACGATGTCGGCGTGTCCGGCGTGCCGTTCCGTCTCGGCGATCACATGGATGACGGCACGGTGCAACGTCACCTCGTTCTTGCCGTCCGGCCACCACGGCACCTTGCCGGTCGCGTCGAGCGCCAGCGCCTCGATCGTCGCGTCCGCGTGCGCCCATGCGCGGTGGTAGAGCTCCACCACGAACGCGCGTGACTCGTCGGCGGTGGCCCACATGTCCGCGTTCAGCTCGGCGTCCTCGGCCAGCCAGGGCAGCGGTTCACCGGACGGTCGTCCGAAAACGTCGCCCAGGTAGCCGAGTTCCATGCTGGCGACGTGCTTCACCAGGCCGAGGAGATTGGTACCGGTCGGGGTGAGCGGGCGGCGCGCGTCGTACTCCGAGAGCCCTTCGAGCTTCCACAGCAGGGCGTCACGGGCGGACTGGAGGTATTCGCGGAGATCGGCCTTGGCATCGGGTGTCGTCATGGGGCCACTCTGCCGTTCGGGCCGTCGGCGGCGGCGCCATTCGGCCATCCGCCGCCCACCGGCCATCGCTGAACTCCCCGTCGCGGCGCGGCAAACGGGGCCCGGACGGTCACGGGACGGCGATTCCGGCGGCGCGGGCCAGTACGTCGGCGGTCCGCGATCCCGCCTCGACCGCGTGGTCGGCGGTGCTCGGCAGGCAGCGCTGACGCTCGGGCACGAACTCGGTCATGATGACACCGGCGTGATCGGTCGCGACCTCGTCGAGGGAGGTCGGCCAGCCGTGTTCGTCCAGGGCCGTGTGCAGTTCGCGGGAGCGCTCGACGTCCACCACCGGGTCCGTGGTGCCGTGCACCAGCCACACGGGCAGGGGCACCAGAGAGCCGCTGTCGCGGCGGAGGTCCTCCAGGGGGACGGTCCCGGTGCTCGGGGCCGCCGTGACGTACGCGCCCGCGATCCCCACGACGGCGCGCGGCCTCCAGTTGCCGAACCCCGCAGGGTTCAGCGCGACGCCGACCGCCGCTTTGGCGCCCCGGGACCAGCCGGCGAGCACGATCCGCTCCGGGTCGCCGCCGAGATCGGCGACGTTCCGCCGTACGAAGTCGGCCGACTCCTCAAGGTGGGCACGGCCGTCGTCCGGGGCGTCGGGACGCCAGTCCGGCACCAGCGCGATGACGCCCCGCTGCGCGGCGGCTCGGGCGACCGTGCCGAGGACGTCCCGTTCGTCGGGGCCCTGGCCGTGCCAGAGCAGCACCGCGGGCGCCGGCTCCGAGATGCCGGCAGGCCGGTATATGTCCAGGAGCTTGCCACTGGGCCCGTACCTGAGCCCCGCCCTGACGACAACCTCCGTGGCCATCGCACCCTCCGATCCATCGCCTCACGAACCGGACCACGCTACCAATGGGCGGTGCGACAGGGACAACGGCGTGGGGAGCCCCCTGTCGGCTCAGCCACCCGGGCGGCGCCGGATTCTCGCCAGGTGCCTACTATGTCGTCCTCGCCGACCCCCACACCCCTCCGGCGAACCGGCGCGGCCCTCTCCCCCCGTGCCGCCCGAGCCCCAAGGACGAGTCAGAACCATGCGCGTGCTCCTGGTCGAGGACGAAGAAGATCTCCGGCATGTCATCGAGGCGGGACTGCGGGGCGCCGGGTACGCCGTGGACGCCGTCCCCGACTGGCCGGACGCGGACGTGCTGCTTGACCTCGCGCCGTACGGCTGCGTGGTCCTGGACCGCATGGTGCCGTCCGGGGACACCCTGTACGCGCTCCGGGAGCGGAGGCGTCGGGGGTGGACGACTCCGGTGCTGTGCCTGACGGCGATGAACGAGGTCCCGGACCGGGTGGACGGCTTCCACGCCGGGGCCGACGACTACCTGGCGAAGCCGTTCGCGATGGCGGAGCTGGTGGTACGGGTGGGCAGTCTGGTCCGCCGGGCGCCGGAGCGGACGCCCGTGCACCTGCGCCACGGCGACGTCGAGATGGACGAGGCCCGCCGTGAGGTGCGCAGGGCCGGGATCCTGCTGTCCCTGACGCCCAAGGAGTACGCGGTGCTGCGCCGGCTGCTTCTGCGCCCCGAGGAGGTCGTCACCCGCTCGACGCTGATCGAGCACTGCTGGGACGAGATGGCCGACCCCGTCTCGAACGTGGTGGACGCCGTCGTCGCGGGGTTGCGGCGCAAGCTCGGACCGCCCTCGCCGATCCAGACCGTGCGCGGCCACGGATTCCGGTTCTCCGGCAGCGCGGATCCGGTGTGACGGGCGGCCACGAAGAGCAGCGGTCCGCGGAGAGCCGTCCGCGCCGGGCGCCGCGGCGCGGACTCCTGACCCGGCTCCTCCCCCGGCGGGACGCCCGGACCGCCGAAGAGCGGCGCACCCCGTCCCCGGCTCGCCGCCGCCTCGGCCGGCTCCAGTGGCGGCTGACGCTGGCGTACACGCTCATCACCCTGGCCGGGGTGGGCGCGCTGTCGTGGCTGGTGATCCGCACGGACGCGCGGTCCTGGCAGTCCGCCGAGTACGAGGACCTGCACCGGCGGGCGGCGGTGGCCGTGTCGCTGATCTACTACACCGACGCGGGCATCCAGCTGGACGGCCTGTACGACGACGAGGCGACCAGCGCGGGCGCGCGGGTGATCGTGCTCCAGTCGCACGGGGGACGGCTGCGGCGGCTGTTCACCTCGCGCGGCCCCGGCACGGACGTCGAGGCGGGCGCGGTCGACCGGATCGCGCACCGGGCGATGAGCGACGACGACACCGTGAGCGCGCGGGTCCGTACCGGCGCAGGCGACTCCGTGTATCTGCTGGCGCTGCCGTACTACCAGGACCAGTCGCAGAAGACGGCCGGGGCGGTGGTGGTGGTCGGCGCCCCGGGGAAGGGGCGGGCCGAGCACCAGCGGCTGGCGGTGGCGGTGCTGTCCGGTTCGGGCCTGCTGGTCCTGCTGTCGGCGGCGACCGGTTACGTGCTGTCCGGGCGGAGCATGCGGCCCGCCTGGGAGGCGCTGGACGCGCAGGAGCGACTGCTCGCGGACGCGGCGCACGAGCTGCGCACCCCGGTGGCGGTGATGCGCGGCTCGGTGGACATCGCGGACGCCGATCCGGGCGGCCTGCACTCGCATCTGCCGCGGCTGCGGCGGGCCGCGGACCGGATGACGGACGTGGTCGACAACATCCTCACCCGCGGCCGGCTCCAGGCGGCGGACACCTTCCGGCCGGTGCCGCTGCGCCTCGACCAGCTGGTCGAGCAGGTCTGCGAGGAACTGCCGGTCTCCCGGCACCTGGTGACGACCCGTCTGGAGGCGTCGGTGGCGACGGCGGATCCGGCGCTGGTGCGGATCGCGGTACGCAATCTGCTGGCCAACGCCCTGCGGCACGGGCGGACGCCGGGCGATCCGCGGGACCGCGCCGAGGTGGACGTCATGGTGCGCGGTACGGCGGTGACGGTGGCGGACCGGGGCGCCGGGGTGGACCCGGAGGAGCTGCCCGGCCTGCTGGAGCGGTTCCGCTCCGCGGGCGGGGGCACGGGCATCGGGCTGTCGCTGGTGCGGGAGGTCGCCGCCGCGCACGGCGGGGAGGTGACGGTGCGGCGCAGGCCGGGCGGCGGTTCGGCCTTCGTGCTGACGCTGGGACCGCTCCAGCGGTCGGCCGGGCACCGCCGGACACCGCGCACTTCATGAAATCCTCATGGTCGGCGGCTCAGGATGTGCGGGTCAGTACGACCTTTGCACAGGAGTCCGTGTGTCGAAGCACTCCGCTGTACCTTTCATCCGCCGCAGAAGCACGGTCGTCGCCGGTGCGGTCGGGGTCGCCGCCGCTCTCGGGACGGGGCTGACGCTGTCCGACGTCTTCGCGGACACCCCGGCCGCGAAGGCGGCGCCGAAGGTGGTGCTCCCCGCGGCGAACGCCACGTTCGACTACCAGATCGGCGGCCCGTACACCCCGGCCAAGGGCGTCACCGCCGTCTCCCGCGACCGGTCCGCCAAGCCCGCCGAGGGCCTCTACAACGTGTGCTACGTGAACGCGTTCCAGGCCCAGCCCGACGCGCTGAGCTGGTGGTCGAAGAACCATCCCGACCTGGTCCTGCGGGACAAGGGCAAGCGTGTGGTGATCGACCAGAACTGGGACGAGGCGCTCCTGGACACGTCCACGGCCGACAAGCGCTCCCGTCTCGCCACGGTCGTCGGCGCCTGGATCGACGGCTGTGCCAAGAGCGGTTTCCAGGCCGTCGAGCCGGACAACCTGGACTCCTACGAGCGTTCCGGCGGCCGGCTGACGAAGGCGGACAACGCGGCCTTCGCGAAGCTGCTGGCCGACCGCGCGCACGCCGACGGTCTCGCCATCGGGCAGAAGAACACGGCCGACCTGCTCTCGGACCGCACGAAGATCGGCTTCGACTTCGCCGTCGCCGAGGAGTGCGGGCAGTACAACGAGTGCGGCGCGTACGCCAAGGCGTACGCCGACCGGGTCTTCGTGATCGAGTACAAGGCCAGCGGCTTCAGCCGCGCCTGCTCGGGCTTCGGCCCGAAGCTCGGCATCGTCCGCCGCGATCTGGACGTCTCGGTCCGCGGCTCGGAGGACTACACCTTCCGCACCTGCTGATCAACTCCGGCCCGGACGGCTGGTGTTCGGCCGCCCGCCGGGCCGCCGGGCCACAACGGCCCGGCGGACTCGGGCGGTCACAGTCCCGGCGGACACATGCGCCGGACCTTGCCGCCCTTGAGCACCGCGTCGACGCATCCGCCGGGCAGCCCGTCGTGGGTCGCGGTGGAGAAGTTGGCGGTCATGGTCAGGGCGCCGTCGCCGAAGGCCGTCCGCTGCACCAGGCCGTCCGGCGTCAGGCGGCGGAAGTCGGTCATCGGCAGGGTGGCCGCGGCCCGGTGCAGCGGCTCGAAGTACTTCTGCAGCGCGGCGATCTGCTTGCCGTGCCGGTCCAGTTCGGACTGGTCGAGCACCAGGTTGAGCGGCACGTTGTACAGCATCGCCAGCAGCGCGCGGGTGCGGCTCTGGTCCGGCAGCTTCGACCAGGACAGCTCCCAGCGCTCGGTGCTGATCACCGAGTCGTGCAGCACCGTCTGGTACAGCGGCACCCGGTACCTCGGGTCGTACATCGCCTTGGCGAGGTCGTCCGGCAGGTGGACGGGCTTGAAGTAGACCCCGGGCGCGCCGACGGGCGCGTAACCGCCCCAGGTGGCCCGGTCCCGCTCCAGCGCCCACAGTCCGTCGGTGACGGGTGTGCCGGAGCCGTGGCTGAAGGACACCACCCCGTTCGCCCAGGAACCGGCGCTCTCCGAACCGAGGACCAGCTTCCGGTCGCCGGACAGCCCTGCCATGCGCTCCAGCCGGTTCCGGCGGTCCCGTGCCTGGGACATCGGGTGCGCCGGGGACCGGTCGGTGAACAGCTCACCGGCCGCGTCCACGTCGAGGAAGTAGCTGTCGGCGCCGTTGGCGGTCATCTCCCGCGTCCGGTCGGCGAGATAGTGCTTCGACGGCTCGGCGCGCCGGAGCGCCTCGGAGCTGACGTAGCAGCCGCGCCCGCCGAAACCGGTGACCGGCTTGCCGTCCGCGTCCCGTACGCAGGCGTCCGGCCACACCGGGGACGGCCACTTCGAGACCGGGGTGTCGGCCGAGTCCGGATCCTGGGCGTTGGCCCAGGAGTCGTACGGCCCCACGAGGTAGCCGGAGCGTTCGGCGAGGGCGACGGCCTCGGCGTCCATGGGCGAGCCGTCGGCGTCGTAGCCGAGCCACATCCGGTCGATGCCGAGGTCCCGCAGTCGGCGCACCCCCTCGACGGTGCGGGCCTGTCCCCAGGTGTAGGCGTGGAAGGCGCCCACCAGCTTGCCCACCGCGGGGTTCGCGGCGATCTTCGCGCGCAGGGTGGTGATGCCGCCGTGGCCGAGCAGCCAGGCGCGGTAGTCGCGGGCGGCGGCCACCGGGGAGCCGTCGGTGAGCGCGAAGGTGATCTTGTAGTCCCCGGTGTCCTCCCGCGCCGAGAACGTGTGCCGCGCCTCGGTGCGCAGCCGGCCGCCGGTGGAGGCGAACGTCAGCGTGCTGCCGATGTCGGACTCGGCGATGTAGCTCGACCCGTGCCGTCCGGCGAGGCTGGTGCCCCAGAACGGCATGGTCAGGCCGTCGGAGAGGCCCGCCTCGCTGCCGATGAGCCCGGCCTTCGACGAGTTCCACCACCGGTCGGCCACCGGCACCGACAGGCCCTCGCCGCGCGGTAGTTGCAGCTCCCGGGTGGCCGGGTCGGCGCCGGTCACCGGCCAGTTCAGCGTGGCATCGCGGTCGGAGCGCACCGACACCGCGAGGCGTCCGTCGCGGGCGGCCGCGGTCACGGTGAAGCCCGTCGACGGATAGCGCCAGGTGGCCTCGCCCCCGTGCACCGACACCTTCCCTGCGGGGCCCAGGCCGTCCGCCGCGGGCGCCGAGAGCTGCCAGCCGCGGCCGTCGTCGGCCTGTGCGCGCACGGCCAGCGACGCGGTGTCCACCGTCGTGCGGCCGCCGGCCACGGGCACGGTCACCCGGCCTCCGTGCACCTCGACGCGCTGCCGGTCAGCGGTGCCGTCACCGAACGCGGTGGCCGTGCCGACCACGCCGAGCACCGCGAGGGCGCCGCTCAGCGCGACGACCTTCTTCCTGGTCTTCCTGATCTTCCTCGCCTTCATGGTCCGTCACTGTGGTGCTCAGGGATAAGAGACTTGTGAGAGGCCGTCGGGCGCGGCGGAGTCCGGTATCCGCAGCCGGAAGAGCGCGCCGCCGCCGGGCGCCTGATCCGCGGTGAGGTCGGCGTGGTGCGCGCGGGCGATCTGGCGGGCCATGGCGAGACCCAGCCCGGAGCCGGGCAGGGCGCGGGCCGTGCGGGCCCGGTAGAAGCGGTCGAAGACGTAGGGCAGGTCCTCGGCGGCGATGCCGGGCCCGTGGTCGCGGATCTCCAGGACCACGCCTCCCGTCGCCGGGGCCAGGGTGACCTCGACGGGGCGGCCGGGCGGACTGAACTTGGCCGCGTTGTCGAGCAGGCTCGACAGCAGCCGGGACAGCCGCGCGGGTACGCCCGCCACCGTCACGGGCTCCGTGCCATGGGCGATCCGCAGCCGGAAGGGGACGTCGGGCCAGTGGTCGCGGGCCGCGTCGACCGCGTGGCCGACGACCGAGGCCAGGCGGACGTCCTCCACCAGCGGGTCCGGCTCCTCCTCGCGGGCCAGTTCGATCAGATCGTTGACGAGGACGGTGACCTCGCGCAGCTGACGGCCGAGCGCACCGGCCGCCCGTTCGCGCTGCGCCCCGGTCAGCCGGTCGGAGCGGACGAGCAGGTCGGCGTTGGCGCGCAGCGCGGTGAGCGGGGTGCGCAGTTCGTGGGAGGCGTCGGCCACCAGCCGGCGCTGGGCGGTCACGGACTTCTCCAGTTCTCCGAGCATGGTGTTGAAGGCGGCGGCGAGCCGGGTGATCTCGTCGTCGCCGTCCGCCCGCTCCGGGGGCAGCTCGATGCGGTGGCGGGCGTCGCGGGTGGCGGCGATGCGTTCCGCGGTCGCGGTCAGCCGGGCGACGGGGGCGAGGCCGGTACGGGAGACCCAGGAGCCGAGCACCCCGGCCAGGACCACCCCGGCCGCGCCGACGGCACCGAGCAGTCCGGCGGCCCGCCGCACCCCTTGGTCCACGGTGTCGGCGCGCACCGCGACCTGGAGGGCGCGGCCCGCCCCGAGGGGAGTGGTCAGCATCCGGGCGCGGTGCCCGGCGAGGCGGAGTTCGCTGTAGTAGGGGCCGCGGGTACCGGCGGCCACTTGGCGGGTGGCGGCGGTGACGGGCAGCAGATAGGGGCCTGCCGGATCGTCGCCGGTGCGGGCGGGCACCAGTTGGGTGCAGGCCGGGGCGGCGAGGTACCGGCATTCCCCCTGGACGACGCCCGGCGGTTCTCGCCGGTACTGCTGGGCGGCCAGCCGGGCGGACTGGGTCAGATGCAGGTCGAGCTGGTGCAGCAGTTGCTGGCGGATCACGAGGAACGCGGCGGCGCAGACCCCCACCACGACGACGGCGACGGCGGCCGAGGCCGCGAGGGTCAGCCGGGTGCGCAGCCGGTGGCGCGGCCACCCGCCGCCCGGCCGTCCGCCGCCCGGCCCCCACCCGCCGCCCGGCCGTCCGCCGCCCGGCCCTCCGCCGCGGCGCCGCGGCAGGCCCCTCATGGCAGGTCCAGCCGGTAGCCGACGCCGTGCACGGTGTGCACCAGCCGGGGTTCGCCCCCGGCCTCCAGCTTGCGCCGCAGGTAACCGACGTACACGGCGAGCGAGTTGGACTCCGGTCCGAAGTCGTGGCCCCACACGCGGTCCAGGATCACGCTCCTCGGCAGCACCTGCCCGGGGTGCCGGAGCAGCAGCTCCAGCAGGGAGAACTCGGTGCGGCTGAACTCGACGGCGCGGGCGCCGCGCCGCCCGGTGCGGGTGACCGGGTCGACGACGAGGTCGGCGAACGACAGCTCCGTCCCGGCCGCGGGCCCGGCGGGCGTGGAGCGGCGCAGCAGGGCCCGCACGCGTGCCACCAGCTCGTCCAGGGCGAAGGGTTTGACCAGGTAGTCGTCGGCGCCCGCGTCGAGGCCGTCGACCCGTTCGCGCACCGAGCCGAGGGCGGTGAGGACCAGGACCGGGGTGCGGTCGCCCAGGTTCCGCAGCCGTCGGCAGACCGCGAGTCCGTCGAGGCCCGGCAGCATCACGTCGAGGACCACGGCGTCGGGTTCCCACTCGGTCACGGCGGACAGCGCGCCGGGCCCGTCCTGCGCCCCGCGGACGTCGTAGCCCTCCACCGCGAGGCCGTCCTCGACGGCGTACCGCACCTCGGGCTCGTCGTCGACGACCAGGATCCTTGCCGCGCAGCCCCGCTCACCAGCACTGTTCATACGGCCAGCTTGCCAAACAGACGGCCCGGAAGGTGTCGCGGAAGACCGTCGGCGGTCCTTAGCGCGGTGCTAGAGGGGCTGCCAGGGGTTGGACTCGTAGCACTTCACGAGTAGTGCAGTGACGTCGGGATCGACGGTCAGCGCCGTCTCGTCGATGCGCGCGACCGGGACGGCCGGGGAGATCGAGGCCTCGCTGATCCGGCCGTCGCGGTCGGTGAACAGGACATCGTCGTAGCCGTCGAGGACCGCCCGGCGGCGGAGGCTGAGTCCGAAGGTGCCGGAGTGCTTGACGTGGGGAAGGTCCCGCTCGTACGTCGTCGTCCGCAGCCGTACCGGTGAGGTTCGCGCGTCCAGGGGCGCGGTCGTCGTCACGGCCAGGTCCGGTTCCGTGTGCTCGCCGCGCAGGACGGCGTCCTGGCGGCGGCTGAAGACGGTCACCCGGGCGGTCACCGCGTCCGGGGAGGCGCGCAGGGCGTGCCGCAGGCAGGCGCGTACGCGATCGGGGTCCAGGCCGGTGCCGAACAGCTCCCGGGTGCTGTCGTCCAGCCGCTTCAGATGCAGGTCCAGGCCGCGGACCGCCCCGTCGCGTGCCTGCATGGACGTGAAATGCGCGTAGTTGGCCCGCGCGGGCAGCTTCAGGTCGTCGTTGTCCGCTTCGACGCCGTTGAACGGTAGTCCTCGGGGTGGCCCTGCGTCCATGCCGCGAAGTGCAGCCGGCCCACCGGAGCAGGAGATCAGCGGGGCCGTCACAAGGACACGACGAGCGCGGAGGCGGTCAGGGCGGGGCCCGGAGGTGGGGGGCGCGGCCCTGACCGCCTGGGCGGCTGTGCAGTCGGCCGGGTGTCAGACGCGGTCGGCGGCGATCAGGACGTACTGGAAGGAGCCGTCGCGGTAGGACTCGATGAAGGCCTCCTCGATGCCGGTGACCAGGGAGGAGGTGGCCCGCAGCTCCCAGTAGGGCAGGGTGTCGGGGGTCAGGTCGATGATGGTCTGGGGCACGAGCCGGTTGTCGGCCATGGCGCGCAGGTACTCCCGGCGGGAGTGGATGTTGCACTCGAAGTGGGCGTTGATCTGGGAGACCCACTTGGACGGCTGGCCGTAACGCGGGTTCCAGCAGCCGGTGATCGTCACATAGCGGCCGCCGACCTCCAGGAAGCGGGAGTGCTCGGCGAACAGGTCGTGCAGGTCGACGTACATCGTGGACTCGTTGTTCCACGAGGCGGCGACGCTGCCCTTCTCGAAGGGGGTGTCGAGCATGTTGCAGACATGGGAGCGGACATGGTCCTGGATACGGAGGTCCCGCGCGCGCCCGTTGCCGAACTCGGCCTGCGTCTCGGACAGGGTGACGCCCTGCACCCGGCAGCCGAAGCGGCGGTGGGCCATCACCATGGAGCCGCCGCGCCCGCAGCCGGCGTCCACGAGGGTGTCGTCGCCCGTGATGGCACCGAGATGGTCCAGGAGCAGCTCCGCCTGGGCGGACTCCAGCCGGTGCAGCTCGGCGATGAGCTTCTTCTCGTACTCGCGGTGCTCCGGGTCGCCGAGCGCGGCGTGGTCGACGGCGCCGATGCCGTAGTGGTGGTGGTAGAGGCCGTCCACGTCACCGAGGCGCAGGTTCACCGGCCGCGCCTCGTTGTTCCAGTACCGGGCGATGTCCTCCTGGTAGGGGGTCGCCGGGGCCGGGATCGTCGCGGAGAGGGCGGGGGTGGTTTCCGTGGTCACAGGAATATCCGTTCTTTACCAGAAGTCGGGCAGGCTGTAGCGGAAGGTGTTGGTGCGGTGCCAGTCGTGGTTGCCGTCGACCCAGGTGGCCACGCCCTTGAGGAAGCGCAGCACGTTGGGCAGGGGGCACTCCGCCGCGACCTCGGCCGCGGCGGCCTCGAAGGCGTGCATGAGCTGGTTGTGGACCTCGACGGCCTTCAAGTACGCCTCTCGCTCGCGGAGTTGCTCGCGCTTCGCGATCACCACCGGCAGGTTCAGGTGCAGGCCGGGGCTGTCGAGTTCCTTGGTGTAGGAGTAGAGGTCGTTGACGATGGTGGCCGCGTTGCCGGCGAGGGCGATGGCCCGCTGCATCTTCGGCAGGGCGTGCAGATCGGCCGGCAGTTCATAGCCGCCGACGGTGTCGGTGATGGTCGGGCAGGGGCGGAAGTTGTTGAACTGGCGCATCGCCAGGTACTCCCACACCTCCGGCACGTACTCGGTCTGCGCCCACGCGGCCTCGGCCAGGTAGCCCATGTGCAGCCGGGCCATGTCGTGCCGGTAGCGGTCGGACTGGGAGGGCGTGGCGGCGCGGACGAAGTAGTCCATCGCGCTGCGGTACGCGCGCCGTGGCGCGTCGGAGCCGAGCGACTCCGCCCACGCCGGGGCGTACTCCGGTGTGGTGTGGAGGGGGTCGAGCGTGGTGTGCGCGAGGAGGATACGGCCGCCGAGGCCGATGGGCGAGCCGCCGTGGTCCTCGCAGTAGCAGTCGTCGACGGCGTTCTCCGCGACCATCAGCCGGGTGGCGAGCATCAGATGGTCGATGCCGGGGGCGTCGGGGTGGCAGGCGACCATGTAGCGGCCGACGGAGAAGCCGTCGAACTGGCCCTCCCACTCCTCGGGATAGAGCTGGACCTCGTCCTCGGCCCAGCGCTTGATCCGGCGGCTCACCTCCTCGACACGGACGGGGTCGGGCTCCGGGACGGGGTGGTGGTAGAGGCCGGGGACGACGGGGCCTTCGGAGGAGGAGGCGGCGGCCTCCGAGGCGAGGGCGGGGGCCACGGGGGGTACCTGGTCCGATTCCGGTGCCGGGTGCGGTGTCGCTGCCGGGTTGGGGTCCGGGGCCGGGTTGGCGTCCGGGGCCGGTGGTTTGAGGGCGCGGGCCAGGGAGAGCGAGGACGTGCCCAGGCCGGTCGGTCCGCCGAGGATCCGCCGGAGGCCGGGGCCGACGGCGAGGGCGGGCGGGGTGACCGGTTCCGTGGACGTGGCGACGGCCGCCCGGATCGAGGGAGTGGGCGGCTGCTGCGCGGGGGCGGTTGGTCCGAGGGGCCCGGGTGCGGGCATCTGCGACTCCTTGCTGCGGCGGCGGAGGGCGAACCCGCGCCGCGTGGGGACGGGTTGGCGGCCTCCTGCGCGAAACGGTTCCTCTGGGGTCCTTCGTCGGGATCAGGCCGGATCAGGGAGCGGGGTCCAGTGCCGAGGCACGGTGTCAGGGCCCGCGAGCCCGGCGTGATCCGAACGGGAGGCCCTAGTCCCGCCTGCGGGCGATGTGCACGTTCTCCAGCACGCCGAGCGCGTCGGGGACGAGGACCGCGGCGGAGTAGTACGTGCTGACGAGGTAGGAGGTGACCGCCTGCTCGTTGATCCCCATGAAGCGCACCGACAGGCCCGGCTCGTGCTCCTCCATCAGGCCCGTCTGCCACAGGCCGACGACTCCCTGGTTCTCCTCGCCCGTGCGCATCGCGATGATGGAGCTGGTCTGCTCCTCGCTGATCGGGATCTTGTTGCAGGGCAGGATCGGGACCCCGCGCCAGGCCGGGACGGTCTGTCCGCCGACGTCGACGTGGTCCGGGTAGAGGCCGCAGGCGGTGAAGCCGCGGCCGATCGCGGCGATCGTCCTCGGGTGCGCGAGGAAGAACTTGGTGCCCCGGCGGCGGGTGAGCAGCTCGTCCATGTCGTCCGGGGTCGGCGGCCCGGAGTGGGGCTGGATGCGCTGCTTGAAGTCGGCGTTGTGCAGCAGCCCGAACTCGGGGTTGTTGATGAGCTCGTGCTCCTGGCGCTCCCGCAACGCCTCGACGGTGAGCCGGAGTTGCTCCTCCGTCTGGTTCATCGGCCCGTTGTAGAGGTCGGCGACCCGGGTGTGGACGCGCAGGATGGTCTGGGCGACGGAGAGCTCGTACTCGCGCGGGTTCAGCTCGTAGTCGACGAAGGTGTGCGGCAGTTCGGCCTCGCCGACGTGACCGGCCGACATGGCGATCTCGGCCTCGCCGTACTTGTTCTGCCGTTTGCGGGTGGCGGAGCTGAACCGTTCGATGTGGGTCCGCAGGCTCGGTGCGGAGTCGTGCACGGCGGCGAAGTCGGCCCGGGAGAGGGTGAGGAGGGTGCCGGAGGTCTGGGCGATGGCCGTGTAGGCGTGGTGGGAGTCGCCGTCCAGGAGGGCTTCCTCGCCGAAGTGCTCGCCGTCCGCGAGGACCGCCAGGGCGACTTCCGTGCCGTACTGGCCGTGGCCGGTCTGGCTGACGCGGCCGTGGGCGATCATGTGGATGCGGTCGGCGGGCGTGCCGCGTTCGACGAGGACCTCGCCGGCGGCGAAGTCGCGCTGGGTGCAGCGGTCGGCGAGGGCGGTGAGGGCGTCGAGGTCCTCGAAGCCCCGCAGCAGGGCCAGTTCACCGAGTTCGCGGGGGATCACCCGGACCGTGGCGCCCTCTTGGACGAACTCGATGCGTCCGTCGCCCAGGGTGTGGCGCAGCCGCCGGTTGACCCGGTAGGCGCCGCCCTTGGTCTCGACCCAGGGGAGCATCCGCAGCAACCAGCGGGAGGTGATCTCCTGCATCTGCGGGGCGGACTTGGTGGTGGTGGCGAGGTTGCGGGCGGCGGCGGTGCTCAGGGACTGCTGCGGTGCGGCCGATACGGTCCGGGGCTCCGGGCTGCTGTCGACGGTCATCGGGGTGGGCCTCTCCTTGCGTGACAGGGCGGTCGACGCGCACGGGGCGCCGACCGCGAAAGGGAGGAATGGTGAAGGGGAGGATCTCGGGGATCCGCCCACGCAGAGGACCGTAATGGCCGGTCAGGCCGTGCCTCCGGAATGCCGACGCGCTTACTTCGAAGCAGTGATAAAAAATTGAACACGGTTTATCGGGCCGATGGATGGCATTGCGCCACCTTCGCAGGGGCCGGGGCGCCACGCGGCGGGCCGCACAAGACGATCACCGCGTCGCGCCCGTACCTGATCAAGCCAGGACGCGTCGAGGAACGGCCACCGGTGTTCGATTCCATGCCGGAGACCGGGCCGGGATCCTCAGGTGAGGACCGGCCGGCGGCGGCCGTCGGGGATGCCGAGGACGTGGCGCCGCCGGCCGTCCAGGACCCGGAGGAGAGTCGGTGGTGCCCGGGGATCAGGCGGTCGGGTCGGCGGCGCGCACCTTGCGTCGGGTGTCCGCGAGGTGGAAGCCGATGGACCCGGCGAGGGACAGCGCGTCCTCGGGATCGTCGGCCCGGTAGGTGCGACGGCGGATCAGGCCGACGCCGTCGGGTACGACGCCTTCGCGGGCGAGGACGAAGAGCAGGGCGAGGAGGGCGGCGCGGGCGTTGCCGTCGTCGAAGGGGTGGAAGAAGCAGACGTCGAGATGGGCGCGGGCGGCTCGGGCGGTGAGAGGGAGCGGGCTCTCGGCGTCCCGGGCACTCCCGGCGTCCCGGGCACTCCCGGCCTCCCGGACACTCCCGGCCTCCCGGGCACTCCCGGTCTCCCGGGCGCTCTCGGCCAGGCAGGCGTCGAGGCGGGCGCGGATGTCCGGGGCGATGCCGTAGCGTTCCCGGCCTCGTTTGGCGAAGGCCGGCAGGGTGCGCAGCGGCGGTGGACCCGGTGTGCCCAGGACATGTCGCTGCCAGCTCTGGAGCAGGGCGAAGTCGAACGTGGCGCCGCGCGCGGCATCGGCGCGGAGCAGTTCGAGGGCGGTGAGCAGGCCCTGGGCGCGGGTCGGGTCCAGGGCGCCGTCGAAGGCCCGGATGTCCTCCGCCACGCGGTCGCGCAGCGGGGTCAGGGGTCCCTTCTCCCCCTCGTCCGAAGCGTCCCGCCAGGGCACGGACCGGCGTACGACGAGCCATCGTTCGAGGTGATCCGGTACGGGAGCGGCGGCGGGCCGTGCGCGGTCCTCCGGCCGCAGCGAGCCGGCGAGCCGGTCCGCGACGTCCTCGACCAGGGCCGGGGCGGGGCCGGTCCAGCTCTCGAACCGTCCCCCGATCGCCTCGTCGACCAGTTCGTCCGCGACTTCGGGCGCCACGTCCCAGCGGCTGAGGAACCAGCCGAGGACCTGTCGGCAGTGTCCGTACCAGCCGCTGCCGCAGCCGGTGCGGTCGGTCACCTGGAGGATCAGGTTCCGCGCGGCGCGCTCCCACAGGATCCGCTGGTCCTCGACATCGGCCAGGTCCAGCGGGTACGGCTCGAACCACCGGGCGAGGCTCTCCAGCCACTCGCGCCATTCGCACAGCGCCGCGACGACGCGGTCGAGGGTCTCCCGCGGGGTGGTGATCGAGTGCCGCGGGCAGCACCAGCTTCCGACCGGTCCCCCGTCGTAGTCGCCCTCGTCGTGCGCCCAGCGCCAGCCCGCGGTCCAGTGGCCGTAGTGCTCGGCGAGGGCGTGCGCCATGGCGTCGGCCCAGGGATCGGCCACGTCCCAGCTCCAGTCGCGCGTCGCCGGGCCGGTGGCGAAGCCGTCGGGGCGGCTGGGCACCCTGAGGGCGGGACCGAGCGACCGCACCACCCGCGATACCGAGGCCCTGTCGAAGGGGTGGCGGGCGGGGTCCACATCGGCCCAGTCCAGGTGGCGGGGGTTCAGGGTGCTGTTCACCGCGTAAGCCTGTCCGTTCGTCCGACAGTCGTTCAAGCGGATTACGGCCCGCCCCACCGTGCCCGCCCCACCGCGCCCGCCCCGCCGTGCCCGTCCCGGCGTCCCGGCGTCCCGGCGTCGTCGCCCGTGCGCCGCGGGCGGGTTTCGGAATCTTGGCGGTGGTCGGTCATACTCCCGGGGGCTCACACCGGCCGGGGGCGCCAGGCGGTCGTCCTCTCCCGGGGGGCGAATGGAGGAGGAACGTGCAGCAGCACATACGCCGGACGGCGCTCGTCGCGGTGGTCCTGGTCGTCGCGGCCGCGCTCGGGGGCTGTTCCGGCCAGCCGCGGAAGGTGTCGGGACTGCTGGACACCACCCGGCGGGTTCCGGCGACGAGCAGGCTCGCGACGCGGCCGCACCTGGTCAGGCAATGCCACTCCGGATCCAAGCGGGTGCGGCACACGTCCGGGCACGGCGGCAAGAAGCGCACCTGGTACACGACCAGGTCGACGACCGTGTGCACCAAGGTGCGGCGGGGCACCGAGACCTACCGCCGAGTGGTCCGCCAGGAGCGCTGGTGCGTCATGCTGGACGATGTGGGCGGCAAGCGCTCGCGGGACCGTGTCTGGTACCGGGTCAGCAGGAACACCTATACGGACACCCAGGTGCTCAGGTTCCACAGCAAGGTGACGATCGAGCCGGAGCGGGACGGCTGCTGAGTGTCCCGGGCCGACGCGCGGCCGAGGTCAGCGCAGCCACGCGTGGTCGCGTACGACCGGCAGTCCGGCCCACCAGCGGCCCAGGCCCCAGGTGGTGCCCGCGCCGACGGCCGCCACGGCGATCAGCGCCACCGCGTAGATCAGGTGGTAGTCGGCGAACGGATTCGTCGACATGCTCGGCGAGCCGTCGGCCAGATGCCGGGCGGGCGGCCATTCGGCGGCCCACATCAGGGCCATCATGGCGGTGCCCGCGACCGCGGCCGGCCGTAGTGGCAGGCCGATCGTCACGGCCGTGCCGATGCCGAGCATGCCCAGCATGAACAGCCAGTCGGCCCAGCCGGCACCGGCCCACGCGTGGAACGTCGACCGCAGGGGGCCCACGGCGACGGAGCCGAGGAACCCCTTCGTCGGGGACACCCCGTCGATCCACGCCTTGCCGGACGCCGTGGCGTAGCCGAGGCCGAAGGTCTTGTCGAGGAACGCCCACAGGAAGACGAACCCGGTCAGGATGCGCAGGGACGCGAGCGCGCGCGCCCGCCCGGTGTGCGTGTCGATGCCCGCCGACACGGCGAGCGGGGTTGCGGTCCGGTCCTTCCGGAACGACAGGCGCGAGCCCGGGTGGCGGTGGGAGTGCTCGTGCACGGCCATGATGGTGGTCCCCTCTGGCATGCCCAGGTCCTGTTTTCGTTGACGCCTCCACTTTCCCGGCGCGCACCACCCGGGGCCGGAGGCCGAAGGGCTCCGGTACCAGGGTCCAACGTCCCTGTGTGCGGGCGCGGTTGGCGGGGCGCGGGCCGGGGCAGGGATCGGCGGGTCGACGACGGGGGCGCAGGGCACCGCTCCCCCGTCGGACGGCCCACAGGAGTTTGGGACACTCTTTGCGCGGGACACGCAACTGAGGTCCGCCTTCTCCTTGTCTGGCAGGGAGTCGGGCCCGTCAGGGCCGAAGGTACGAGAGAGCGGGGTAGGCAGTGGGACGGCGCAAGGGCAGCATAGGGATCGCACTGGTCACGGGTGCCGTGCTGATGGGTGCGAGCGCCTGCGGCGGCGGCAGTGGCTCCAACACGGTCGGCGGTGACGCGAAGGCGCCGGGCAAGTCGGCCCCGAGCGCCTCCGCTTCGCCGACGAAGCCCGCGGGTCCGCCGATGCTGCTGGACACGATCACCCCGCAGAACGGCACCACCGTGGGCGTGGCCATGCCGATCTCGGTGGTCTTCACCGACCCCGTGGCGGCCAAGGCGCGGGCCACGGTGGAGAAGCACATGAAGGTCAGCACCTCCCAGCCGGTGGCCGGCGCCTGGCACTGGTTCGGCGACAAGCGCGCCGACTGGCGGCCGAAGGACTACTGGCCCTCCGGCACGAAGGTGAAGATCGACGCCGACATGCAGGGCGTCAGCAACGGCGCGGGACGCTACGGCGTGCACGACTACACGCACACCTTCACGATCGGCGACGACGTCCGCGCGGACGTCTCGGTCACCGGCCACACCATGAAGGTGACCCGCGACGGCAAGCTGGTGCGCACCCTGTCCATCAACGCGGGCAGCCCCCAGTACCCGACGTGGAACGGCATCATGGCCGTCATCGACAAGCAGGAGAAGGTCCACATGACCTCCTGCAGCGTCGGCATCAGCTGTGACAAGGGCAGCCCCAACTACTACGACCTCACGCTGCCCTGGGACGTGCACCTGACCCAGAGCGGTACGTACGTCCACTACTCGACCGGTGACCCCACGCCGGGCGGCGGCAGCGCGCGCGGCTCGCACGGCTGCGTCCATCTGTCCCTGTCGGACGCCAAGTGGTTCTACGGGCAGGTCAAGCAGGGCGACCCGGTCACCATCACCGGCTCGTCCCGCGCCAAGGCGGACCCCGACAACGGCTACGCGGACTTCAACCTGGACTGGACCCAGTGGCTCGCGGGCAGCGCCTCCGGGGAGGGCACGACCTCGGCGCTGTGATCCACCGCCGCTCGGCATCCCGGACGGCCCTCGCCGCCGCAAGGCGGCGAGGGCCGTGCTGCGCGTACGGCGGCTCCGAGAAGCCGGATGGGCTACGCCTCCCGCGCACCCCGGCACCGCGCCCGGGCACCGAGCCCCCGATCACGGTGGCTCCAGGGACCGGTTCCTCTCCTGCCGGGCCGCCCACGCGGTCAGTGTCTGGTAGCAGATCTTGCCGGTGGGGCCGAGCGGCATCTCGTCCACCAGCAGCAGGAGTTCGGGGTGTTTCCGGCGGCCCAGGCCACGGGACAGCAGATGTTCGGTGAGGTCGGCAGGCGTGGGCGCCGGTGTGCCGGGGGCCGGGCGGACGCAGGCGCACAGGCGTTCCCCGAGGTCGGGGTCGGGCACCGGGACGCACACCGCCTCGGCGACGCAGGGATGGCCGCCCAGTTCGTGTTCCACCTCGGCGAGGCTGATGTTGAGGCCGCCGCGTACGACGATGCGCTTGAGCCGGCCCAGGACGTGCAGCCTGCCGTGCTCGTCCAGGCGGCCCAGGTCGCCCGTGCGCACCCAGCCGTCGGGGGTGCGGTAACGGGCGTTCAGCTCGGGCGAGTTGACGTAGCACAGGGGCGTCATCGGGCCCAATGCCTCGATCTGGCCGCGCTGTCCGGTGGGCAGCGGGCCGCCGTCGGGGCCGGTGATCCGGATGCGGGCGACCCCGGGGTCGGGGGTGCCGACGCTGTCGCCCGTGGGCCGGCTCTCCCCCGCCGTATGGCAGTTGACGCCGTCCGAGGAGCCGTAGACGGTCACCACCGGGCGGCCGAAGCGGCGGCGGCACGCCTTCGCGACGGCCGGTGGCAGGGCGGCGCCGCTGGAGACGACGGCGCGCAACGACGAGGTGTCCTCGCCCGGCCGGGCCGGAAGGTCGGCGATGCGGCGCAGCATGGTGGGCACCGCGAACAGATGGGTGGGCCGGTGCTCGGCGATCAGTCGCAGCGTGTCCGCCGGGTCGAACCGCGACGGCACGATCAGGGTGCCGCCGAGCACGGCGAGGGTGACCGGGGTGCCGAGGGAGCCGAAGGAGGAGGCCAGCGGGACCAGGACGAGGTGGCGGGGCGGCACCGCGGGGTCCGGGTGCAGGGCGCGGACGTAGCGGGCCCGGCCGCCTGCGAGGGCGTGATGGCTGTAGGCGACCATCTTGGGCTCGGTCTCGGAGCCGGACGACACCAGGATGCGGGCGGGCCCGTAGGGGTCGACGGGCCCCGGCCGCCAGGGCTCGGGGGCTCGGGTCCGGGGCGGGTGCAGGCCGAGCGCGCCGGTGCGGTCCGGGCCGGGGACGTACCGGGTGACCAGGTGGGGCAGGTCCGCGAGCGCCCGGATCTGGTGGGCGGAGGCGAGCACGGCGGCGCGGGCCCGGGAGCGGGCCAGCAGGGCCCGGGTGTCGCGGTCGTCGCCGCCCGGGGGCAGGGGCAGGGCGACCGCGCCGAGCGCGTACACGGCGAGTTCGGCGGCCACCGCGTCGCGTCCGTCGGGCAGCCGCAGCGCGACCACGTCCCCGGCGGCGAGGCCCGATCCGGCGAACAGGGCGGCGACACGGCGGACTTCGGCGCCCAGGGCCGCGTAGGTCAGCGTCCCGGCGGCGTCCACCAGGGCGGCGCGGTCCGGGTGTTCGCGGACCCGGGCGGTGAACAGCGTGTACAGGTCGGTGTCCGGGCACAGGCCCTCGGACACCCAGGCCAGGCGGCGGGCCCGGGGCACCAGGTCGGGGAAGGGCACACCGGCGCGTGAGGTCCACGCCAGGTGTCCGCCCCGGGCCGCGGGGAGGGTGGCGGGGGCGACGGTCATGCGAACTCCCAAGGCGCGTGCGGTCGGGCGTGGCCGATGAGCGGGTCCGGTGGGGCGACGGCCGCCTTGAAGGCGGGGTCGTCGGCCAGGGCGGCCAGGTCGGTGTGGACGGGGGTGGCGGTCAGGCCCGCTTCGGCCAGGCGGTGCGTCCACTCGCCGGTGGTGAGGGCCGACGGGCCGGCGCGGTCCAGCAGCCGGCGCACCGCCTCGGGACGCGCGCGGGCCTCGGGGCCGAGGTACAGATGGCCGTCCGCGGTGCGCACGGGGCGGTCCAGTGCCGTCCAGCGTGCCCGGTGCGCGGGGCGCGGGATCAGGGCGGCGGCGGAGACCAGGCTGGAGTCGACGCGGCCGCCCCGCCCGGTCCCCTCCCGCTGTGCCAGCGCGGCCAGCACGCCCTGGGCGCACACCAGTCCGCCGAGGACGTCGGTGAGGGTCATCAGGGAGGGGGCCGGGGGTTCGTCGGCCGGGCGTACGGCGGCGGCGAGTCCGCTGTGCGCCTGGGCGAGGTAGTCGGTGCCGAGGGGCGGCCGGTCGCCGAGGGTGTCGCCGAAGCCGGAGGCCCAGGCGTACACCAGGGCGGGACGGGCGGACAGCAGGTCGGCGGCGTCCAGGCCGAGCCTGGCGGCCTTGCCGGGGGCCCAGTTGTGCACGAAGGCGTCGGCCTCGGCGGCCAGCGCGCGTACCGTCTCCCGCCCCTGCGCCGTCGTCAGATCGGCCTCGACGACGCGCTTGCCCGCGTTGAGGGCCGTGAACCGGGCCGAGGTGTCCCCGGCCAGCGGGGGCAGCCAGCGCATCGGGTCGCCGCCCGGGGGCTCGATCCGGATCACCTCGGCGCCCAGCATCCCGAGGACGTGTCCGGCGAGGGGGCCCTGCACCCGGCGCGTGGACTCCACCACCCGCAGGCCCGCGAGCGGCAGGGGCGGGACCGGCATATCGGGAGCCGGGTGCGCGGATCCGGACGTCCGGCGCCCGGGAGCCGGGGTGACGGCCGGTGCGGGCAGCCGGTGTTCAGGGTGGGCGGCCGGTGCGGGGGTGAGGCGCCAGGGTTCGGGGTGGACGGCCGGGGCGGGGTCGGTGCCGAGGGTGAGGAGGCTGACGCCGGTGTCGGACGCGGCGGCCACCAGGTCCGGCAGGGTCCGGCGGCGGGCGGCGGCGCGCAGTTCGTCGGGCAACGGGCATACGGCGGTGGCGAACCGCTGCTGGAAGGGCAGCCAGCCGCGGCCCGCGAGGGCGGGCGGGGCGCCGAGCCGGGCCCAGAACTCCCGCCAGGCCAGCGGGTCGAGGGTCTCCAGCTCCACACGGGCGCCGTCGGACGTCTCCAGGGTCGCGAGACCGGCCGCGCACGGCTCCGGCTCCGCCGCCGAGGGCGGGCCGTCACCTTCGCGGGCCGTCGCGGCGGCGAGGTACTGGGCGGCCGCCAGCAGCGCCCCCTGCGCGACCGAGGTCCGCACCGCGCGCAGGTCCAGTCCGCGGGCCCGCCCGAGCCCGGCGGCGGTGACGCCCTGGGCGGCGAGGACCCCGGCCACCACCGAGGCGTAGTCGACGGCGAGCGGGGCCGGGCCGCCGGTGGCCCGGCCGTGGAGGTGCATGAGCCCGCAGGCGGCCTGTACGGCACGCTCGTCCGGCAGTTCCATGCCGACCGGACCGGCCCAGTCGAGCGTGGGGCGCACCTTCGGCACACCCGGTGCGGTGTGCCGGAGCAACCGGTCGGCGACGGCGGCGGCGACCAGCGGCCGTACGGCGGTACGAGGACTCACCTGCCCTCCCCGCCGGGCCGCCGGCCCTGCACCGAGTAGAAGACGCTGGAGGCGGCGCGGAAGCCGGGATCGCGCATCAACTGCCTTACCCGGTCCAGCTCTTCGTCGGTCATGCCCTGCTCCACCAGCCGGTCGCGGAGGTTGCGGGTGTGGTTCGCCTGGAGCCCCAGGCCGGGGTCCTGGGCGTGGCGGACGCCGATGTGCAGATGGACGTCGACGGCGGTCAGTCCCGCCGCGCGCAGGGCGGCGGGCACGGCGCGTCCCCAGTGCGGGTCGCCGCCCGCGGCGCGCATCGCGGCCGACTTGGCCCGCAGGAAGCGGAGGTACAGCGCCTCGGCCGCCGCGTCCGGGGTCAGCAGCGGGGGCTCGTAGGAGGCGTCGATCTCGTCGATCTGGAGCAGTCCGCCGGGCCGCAGGGCGCGTACGAGCCGGGGCAGGACGGCGGCGCGGGAGGGCACGTGCTGGAGCACCAGGCGCGCCACGATCAGGTCGTAGACCGCCTCGGGCAGCGGGTCGCGGGCCACGTCGAGTGCGGCGACCTCCAGTCGCGGGCCGGGGACGAGGTCGCGGGGGTCGCGGTCGGTGGCGAGGACCGAGCCGCCCGGTGCGACCCGCCTCGCCAGCCAGCGGGCGATGCTGCCGCCGCCCGCGCCGATCTCCAGGCAGTGCCAGCCCGGACCGACGCCCGCGGCGGCCAGCCGGGGCAGGGTCACCGGGTCGTAGGCGGCCTCCAGTTGGCGGTGCTGGTCGCGGCTGTGCGCGGTGCCGTTGCCGAAGACCGCGCGGGCGGGGGCCGGCGGTGCCATGCGGGTGGTTCCTTTCATCGAGGGGGTCGGCCGGTCACAACGCGGCCGTGGGAAAAGGGGGTTGACGCGCGAGGCCGGAGGCGCCGTCCGTCAGGTCCAGCGGCCGGTGCCCGCGGGCCCGGTGCCGGTCAGGCGGCGCGCCAGGGCGGCGCGGCGGACCTTGCCGGTGCCGGTGCGGGGCACATCGTCCCAGGTGAGGACGGCCGGTTCACGCAGTGCCGGTAGGCCGTTCGTGGCCTCTTTCCAGGCGCCCGGGTCGAGTCGGCCGTCGGCGGTGATCACGACGGGCAGCGGATCGCCGTCGGCGGCGCCGAGGACGACGCATTCCAGGGCCTCGGGCAGCCGTTCCTCCAGGAGGTCCTCGGTCCGCAGACAGCTCAGGCCGGGCATGCTGTCGACCTCGCGGTCCAGGACGCTGACGCTGCCGTCGCGGTGGTGCACGCCGATGTCACCCGTGGACCACCAGTCGCCGACGCGTTTGGCGTCCCAGCGTTCGTCCTCGGTGAGGTAGCCGAGGGCGAGGGCGGCGGTGCGCACCAGGAGCAGTCCGGGGCGGCCGCGCGGCACGGGGCGCAGGGTGTCCGGGTCGACCGCGCGCAGCCGGGTCCGGCCGGGTACCGGGCGGCCGAGGCGGCGCGCCGTGGTCTCCG
This sequence comes from Streptomyces sp. LaBMicrA B280, assembly GCF_049222185.1. NCBI lineage: Bacteria > Bacillati > Actinomycetota > Actinomycetes > Kitasatosporales > Streptomycetaceae > Streptomyces > Streptomyces sp. LaBMicrA B280. The sequence goes on from NZ_JBMJCT010000058.1 coordinate 127,633, forward strand.
CGTCCGGGGCGAGCGTGCCGCGCCGGGTGTGGAAGCGGAAGGTCAGCGGGCCGGTCTCGGTCTGGCCCCACCCTTGCATCCACAGCGGGCGGGGGTGGCGGGTCGCGGTCAGGTAGGCGCGCAGGGCGGGCGGGTGGACGGCGTCGTAGGTGCTGATGTAGAGGCGGACGCGCCGGAAGGGGTGGTCCAGGCGGGTGGTGAGCGGCCGCATCCGCACATAGGTGGCGGGCAGCGCCTCGACGACGGTGGGCGGGTGGGCGCGCAGCAGCGGGTCGGCGGTGTCCGGGTCGTCGCCGGTGAGCAGGACGACCTCGGCGGGCGGGGTCGACAGGACCACCGCCGTCCAGCAGAAGGTCCGGCCGTGGGCGTAGGCGCTGGCGTTGAGCAGGACGTCGTCCCGGCGGATGCCGATGCCCGGGTAGCGCACCGCCTCGAAGCGGGCGAGTTTGTGCACGAGGGTGCGGGTGGAGTGGACGACCAGCTTGGGTACCCCGGTGGTGCCCGAGGTGTGGTGGATGACGAGGGGGTCGCCGTCGGACCGCCGTACCGGTGGGCAAGGCCGGCCCGCGTCCAGGGCGGCGAGGTGGACGGCGCCGGGCGCCTCGGCGTCGAGGGTGACGCGCACCGGTGGGCTCGCGGCCCGGCAGCGGGCGAGCAGCGCGCAGGTGGTGACGAGCGCGGCCGGGCGCAGTCGCTCCAGCAGGGTGCGCAGGGTCTCCGGCTCCAGTCGGGCGGACAGCAGCGCGGGGACGGCGCCGACGCGGACGGCGGCGCAGGCGAGCAGGTCGTAGTCCCAGTGGTTGTCCTTGACGATCGCCACCCGGTCCCCGGGCCGTACTCCGGCGGCGGCGAGCCGGGCGGCGGTGACCCGGACGAGGTCGGCGAGTTCCGGGACGCTCCAGCGGGTTCCGGCGTCCGGGGCGATGTCGAGGGGCCGGTCGAGGTGGAACACGGTGCGGGCGCCGCCCGCCGCGGCCTCGTCGAACAGGGTGCCCATGTCATGCGGTCGCAACGGACTTCTCCAGACGATCGGGGCCGCCCGGGCGGGGCCGGCCGAGCCTGCTCAGGACGCGGGACGCGGCGAGCGCGCCCGCGCGCACGGCGCCCTCGGACGCGGGACGGAGCATCACCCAGTCACCGGCGTACTCCACCGCGCGCACCGGCCGGTCCAGGAAGGCGGCGCGTTCGGCGAGGGCCGCCGGGGTGGCTTCGGGCAGGCCGTCGCGGAAGGTGTGCGCGAAGTGGTGGCGGCGGGCGGCGCCGATGCCGGGGACATAGCGTTCGGCCGCGTGGACCAGCAGGTCGGCGGCCTCGTCCGGGTCGGCGTCCAGGAGTTCGGGAACCTGGCGCGGGGCGGCCACGAGGGTGATGAGGCCGCGGCCTTCGGGGGCGCGGCCGGGGTCCTTGGCGTGGTCCACGACGACGCCGGACAGCAGTTGTTCCTCGGTGGCCGGGGTGAGCAGGATGTGCACCGGGCGGCGCGCGGCCGGGGCGAGCGGGCGGTCCAGCAGGCAGCTGACCTTCAGCATCGGGGTGAAGGTGCAGGCGGTGAGGAACGGCCGTTCGTCGGCGGGGACTTCGGGGCGCAGGGCCAGCGCGGCGGGTGCGGGTACGGCGAGCACCGCGGCCCGCGCCCTGACCTCGCCGTCCTCGCAGCGCAGGACGGCGTGCCCGCCCGCGTCGACCACCTCGCGCACGGTGCGCCCGGTGACCATCTCGGTGTCGGCGGCGAGCCGCCGGGCGAGGAGGTCCATACCGGTGCGGTAGGTGCGCCAGCTGCTCGGGGCACCGGCCTCCAGCAGCAGGCTGACCAGCGGGGCGGCGGCCGAGCGCCCGGTGTCCCAGCCGAAGAAGCAGCCCGCGACCGGCTGGAAGAGGTAGTCGTGCAGATCGCGGTGGTAGCGCGCGCTCGCCTCGCGGACGGTGGTGGCGCCGAGCGGGGTGCGCTCGGGGCGGTCGCCGTCGAAACCGGCGGCGCGGCGGCCGGACCAGGCGGAGAAGGCGGCCAGGTCGCGGCGGGCGCGGACGGACAGTCCGGCCCCTACACGACGCTCTTCCGATTTGGGCGCGGCCGCCGCGCCAGACGGCCACCCCGCCGCCGACCCGGGGCACGTCGGCCGGGGTGACGCCGAGGCGGCGCAGCAGTTCCCAGGTGGCGCGGTAGCCGCGGGAGGCGACCTGTTCGGCGCCCGTGTCCACGGTCCAGCCCTGGTGGCGCAGGCTGCGCATCCGGCCGCCCACGTGCGGGAGTTGCTCGTAGACGCGGACGGAGAGTCCGGCGCGGCGCAGTTCATGGGCTGCGGTCAGTCCGGCGATGCCCGCGCCGACGACGGCGACGTCCAGTTCGGGGGTCATCGGGTGGCCCCCCAGCCGACGAGGACGTTGGCCGCGGTCATCAGGACCACGCCGAGCCGGTGCACCGTGAAGCCGGTCCTTCGGGCCGTCATGATGTCGCCGCGGACGAACCCGGTCAGGTACTGGCGGGTGCGCAGCGCGGTCGCGGGGAGCATCAGCAGCACGAACCACCAGGGGGCCGTGCCGGTGGCCGAGGCGAGCGCGCCGATGAGGAACTCGGCGGCCGACAGCACCCCGATGAAGACGGCGTTGCCCCGCTCGGAGACCAGCGCGGCCACGGTGGGACGGCCCACGGCCCGGTCGCCCTCGACGTCGTTGGTGTTGGAGTAGACCCCGAACATCAGCGGACCGAACCCGAACAGCACCGCCTGCACCATCAGGAAGCCGGCGAACTCCCCCGTCAGCAGCCCGTAGGGGACGATCACGAGCACGGCGCCGAGGGCGACCAGGAACGCCTCCTGGAAACCGTGATAGCTGATCTTCAGACCGTACGAGTACTGGAGTGACACCACGAACAGCGCTCCCGCGGCGACCAGCGCCCACAGCGGGCGGTGCGGGGCGAGCGCGGAGGCGGCCGTCCACAGCAGGGCGCCCGCCATCGCGCAGGTCCAGGCGAAGCGCAGCGCCTGGGGCACCGTCAGCGCCCCGGCGACCAGGGGCTTGCGTGCCTTGCTGCGCAGGGGGTTGTCGGGGCCGTAGTTGGCGAGGTCGCTGCCGTCGCGGAACCCGGTGACGTCGTCCAGGGCGACCATCGCCATCAGGACGGCGATCTCCCCGACCAGGAACAGCGCCAGCACCAGCGCCTTGCGGGCGGTGAAGGCGTCGAGCGGGAACAGGGCGGCGGCCAGGGCGAGGAAGACGCCGAGGTAGTAGTCGTACACGTCCAGCTTGCCGAGCCGCGCGTAGGTGCGCAGCCTGCCGGGAGCGTGGGTGGCGGCCGTGGGACGGCCGGCCACGATGCTGTCGGTCATGGAGCCTTTTCAGGTCGGTCTGTCGGAGGGGTGGTCGGCGCCCGAGGGGGGCGGGGCGCGCGGGGATGGGTGATCTGGGGTGGGCGGGCCGGGGGGTGCGGGCGGGGGTGCGGTACGGGCCGTACCCGGCACCCCTGGGTGTCGCCGGTGCCCGCGGCCGACCGTGTGCCGGCAGCGGGGGGACCGGCGCTGCGTACCGGTGGCCGCCGTCCGTCAGCCGTGCGCCCTGGCGAAGGCGCACACGAGATCGGCCACCTGCCGGACCTGGGCGTCGGTCAGCAAGTGGTGCACCGGCAGCGCCAGATGGCGGCGGGCCGCCTCCTGCGCGGCGGGCCAGTGGACGCCGGGTGGCGCGTACGGGGCGAAGGCGGGGTGCGCGGGCAGGGGGCTCGGGTAGTAGACATGGCTGGCCACGCCGTGCTCGGCCAGCCGGGCCGCGAGGGCGTCCCGGGCGTCGGCGAGGACCGTGTACACGTAGAAGCAGCGGCCGTCGCGGTCGCGCGGCGGCGGGGTCACACCGCGGTCGGCGAGCGGGGTGAAGCGCTCGGTGTAGTACGCGGCGATCTCGGCCCGGCGGGCGAGGCGCGCCGGGAAACCGGCGTAGCGGTGCGTCTGGAAGGCCGCCTGGATCTCGTCGAAGCGGCTGTTGACGCCGACCGCGTGGTGGACGAACCGCCGCCCGGGCCGCTGGCCGTGGTTGCGCAGCACCCGCACCCGCTCGCCGAGCGCCGGGTCCCGGGTGATCACCACGCCGCCCTCGCCCGGCATGCCGCACGTCTTGACCTGCACGAAGGAGTAGACGCCCGCCTCGCCCCACAGCCCGGCCGGCACTCCGCGCAGCACGCCGCCCTGGGCGACCGCCGAGTCCTCCACCAGGCGCAGCCCGTGCCGCCGGGCCAGCTCGGCGAAGCGGGGCATGTCGGCCATCACGGAGAACATATGGGCAGGCATCACCGCCCTGGTCCGCTCGGTGACGAGCCGTTCGGCGGCGTCCGGGTCCATGGTCATGGTGTCCGGGCGGATGTCGGCGAAGACCGGGACGGCCCCGACGGCGACGACCGAGGAGGCCAGGGGCGCGCAGCCGAAGGCGGGGACGATCACCTCGTCGCCGGGGCCGATGTCCATGGCCCGCAGCACAAGCGAGAGCGCGGAGGTGCCGCTGGAGCAGGCGACCACGTCGGCGGCGCCGAGGTCGGCGCGCAGCAGTTCCTCGAAGGCGGCGGTGCGTGCGCCCAGGATGAAACGTTGCTCCGGATCGAGGCCCACCTCCCGGACCAGGCCGATCAGTTCGGCGCGGTCGGCCTCGAACAGGGCGGGCGGGAAGAAGGGGACGGCGGTGGCGGGTGTCGTGGTCATGCGGTGGTCCTCGTCGTGGCGAGGAAGGAGCCGATGGTGTCGCAGACGCGGTCCAGGTCGCCGGGGGGCAGATCGGGGTGGAAGGGCAGGGCCACGGCGCGGCGGGCGGCGGCCTCCGCGTGCGGGAAGTCGCCGGGCCGGTGGCCGAGGTGGCCGAAGACGGGCTGGTGGGGCAGCGGCAGCGGGTAGTAGACCTCGGTGCCGATGCCCTGGCGTTCGAGGTGGTCGACCAGGGCGTCGCGGTGCTCGGTCTCGATCAGATAGACGTAGTGCACGTCGCGGTCGTCCGGGGTCCGGGCGAGGGCCCGCGGCAGGCGGAGGATGCCGGGCAGGTCCCGCAGCCGGGCGGTGTAGGCGGCGGCCAGTTCGGCGCGGCGCGCGATGTGCTCCTCCAGGAGGGGCAGTTTGGCGAGCAGGACGGCCGCCTGGATGTCGTCCATCTTGCTGTTCGCGCCCGGCAGCGCGCTCTCGGTGGAGATGGCCGGGAAGTCGTTCAGCGTACGGCCGCCCCTGCCGTGGTGGCGCAGGGCCGCGACGGTGTCCGCGATCTCCGGGTCGTCGGTGAGGACGGCTCCGGCGTCGCCGATCGCGCCGAGCGTCTTCGAGGGGAAGAACGACAGGACGCCGCCCCGGCCGTGCAGTCCCGCGTGCACCCCGCCCCGCCGCATGCCGATCGCCTCGGCGCTGTCCTCGACGACGGTCAGGCCGTGCCGCCGGGCGACGGCGCCGACGGCCGCCATGTCCGCCATGGTGTGGAACAGATGCACCGGCATCACGAACCGGCTGCGGGAGGTGACGGCGGCGGCGAGCGCCTCGGGGTCCAGCGCGTACGTGCGCGGGTCGATGTCCACGAACTGCGGGCGCCCGCCCGCGAGTACGACGGCCGAGGCGGTGGCGAAGAACGAGTACGCCGGCACCAGGACCCCGTCACCGGGCCGCAGCCCGCAGGCGCGCAGCAGCAGCACCAGCGCGTCGGTACCGCTGTTGACGCCGATCACATGGCGGGCTCCGGTGTAGTGCGCGAGTTCCGACTCGAGTTGCCCGACCTGTTTTCCATGGCTGAATTTGCCGCTGTCGAAAACGTCACCCAACGCCTTTTCGATGGACGGCCACAATTGTTCGAAAATGGCGGCCTGGGAGAAGAAGGGAATCGATTCGGCCGTCCCCGGAGGGGTCGGCGTCACGCCCCCGGCCGGCGTCCGAAGCTGTCCACTGGAAGGCAAACTCTCATCCGTCCCGTCGTTTCTGTTAAACGGCCACGCTAGTCGGATCTTCCCGCAGACGGAGAAAGGAAAGGATCATCTTCACACTTTGTGGGTAACGCCGTTCCGGTTCGCTTGACCCTTTCCTCGCCGAACGGCAATAGTCGGGCGGCGCGCCGGAGTTGTGCGCGCCGCCCGGCGAACCGGGCGTCCCGCGAATGCCGTTCGCCTCTCGCTCCCTCTCTCCCCAGGAGGCCCTGTGCTGCAGCCCCTCGTGGTCGGGCTCGGCCGCTCCGGATCCGGACTGCATCTGAAGACCCTCGCCCGGCTGGCCCGGCGCACCGCGGCCACGGGCGATCCCCTCCTCGCCCTGCCCGTGGTCGGCTGCGACCCGCGCGCCGAGGCACGGGAGAGCGCGGGCGCGCCCGGTGACCTCACGGCCGTCGGCACACTGGACGAGGCCCTGGCCCGGATCGACCCCGCCACGGCGGTGGCCCATGTGTGCACCCCGCCCCGGCTGCGGTACGACGTGATCGCGCGGCTGGCCGGACACGGGGTGCGGCGGTTCGTCGTGGAGAAGCCCCTCGCCGCGTCCTTGGGTGAACTCGACGCCCTGGTACGGCTTCGCGAGCGGGCCGACCTGGACGTGGTGGTCGTCTCGCACTGGACCGGCTCCCGGCTCACCGGCCGACTGCGGCGGCTGGTCCGCGACGAGCCGCTCGGCCCCCTGCGCCGTATCACCGTGGACCAGCACAAGCCCCGCTTCCTGCGCTCGCTGACCACCGACGGGCACCCGACCGCGCTGGACGTGGAGATCCCCCACTCCCTGGCGCTCGCCCTGGACCTGGCCGGTCCGGCCGAACTCCGGGCGGCACGCGGCTGGGACCTGCGCTGCGCGGACCGGGTGCTGCCCGGCCTCGGTGGTGCCCACGTAGAGCTGGATCACCGGTCCGGGGTGACGACCCTGCTGCGCTCCGATCTCGGCGCGGCGGTCCGGCAGCGCAGCGTGGTCTGCGCGTTCGAGGACGGCACGGCCACGGCGCACTTCCCGCTGAGCGAGGACGACGACCACGCCCAGCTCATCGTCCACGGCCCGGGCCCCGAGGCCGAGCACCATGTCTTCCGCGACGACGCCCTGACCGACTTCCTGGAGGGCGCCTACCGGGGCTTCGCCGCGGGGGCGGCCGGTGCCATGAACTTCGCGCTCGCGTGCGCGACGGCACGGCTGCTGTGCGTGGCGCGCGAGCGCTGTGCCGTCGTGGCACGGCCGGACACCGTGCCGCCAACTGCCGTGACACCAGCCGCCGTAGCCCCAACTCCACTACCGGAGGGCGGAGTTCACCAGGCCCATGCCGGGAGCCGCTGACATGCCTCCGGAACACCTCGGCACCCCCCTCTTTGGACCGCTGACCGGCATCGGGGACGAGGCCGCGCCCGGCGCGGACGGTCAACTGGCCGCGCTACGACGGCTGGGCTGGAACTCCGTCGAGCTGCGCGATGTCGACGGCACCGCGCTCGCCGACCTCTCCCCCACCGCGTTCGAGGCGCTCGCCCGGCGCCTCGCGGACGAGGGCGTCACCGTGGTCGCCGTGGCGTCCCGGATCGGGAACTGGTCGCGTCCGGTCACCGGCGACATCGGCCCGGACCTCGCCGAACTCGATGTGCTGGCCGAGCGGTGCGCCGCCCTCGGCTGCCGACTGCTGCGGATCATGTCGTACCCCAACGACGGCCTGCCGGAAGGGGAATGGGCCGACCGCGTGCTGACCCGCACCGCCGTCCTCGCGGACCGTGCCGCGCGGGCGGGCCTGGTGCTGGCGCACGAGAACTGCGCGGGCTGGGCCGGGGACCGTGCCGACCGGGCGCTGCGCCTGCTGCGCGCCGTCGACAGCCCCGCCCTGCGGCTGCTGTTCGACACCGGCAACGGCGTCCCCCACGGGTACGACGCCCCGGCCATGCTGCGCGACCTCGCGCCGTACGTGGAACACGTGCACATCAAGGACGCCGTGCGCCTGCCGGACGGCTCCACCGCCTACACGCTGCCCGGTGAGGGCGCCGCCGGGGTGGCCGAGTGCCTGCGGATCCTGGCCGCCCACGGCTACCGGGGGGCGCTCTCCCTCGAACCGCATCTCGCCGTACGGCCCCACGAGGGCCTGACCCGGGCCGGTGCGGACGCCGCCGATCTCTTCGTACGGGCCGGACAGTCGCTCGTCGCGCTGCTGCGGGACCTCGGGGACGGCCCGGCGTGAGCGCGCTGTTCACCGACCGGTACCGCCGGCTCCTCCTCGATCTGCTGCGCCTGCCGAGCGTCAGCCCGCTGGAGACCGGCCCGGACGACCCGCCGTCCCGGCTGCCGGAGCTCCTGGAGCGGTACGCGGCGGCCGCCGCCGAGGCCGGGTTCCCCACGGTACGGCTCGCCGCGCCGCCCGCCGACTGCCTGGACAGGCCCGGCGTACCGGCCACGGTGCGCGCCGCCGCCCGGGACCCGCGCTTCCTCGCCGCTCAGCCCAGTCTGCTGCTGCGCCTGGGACCCGAACGCGCCCGCGCGGACACGGTGATGTTCAACGTGCACCTGGACACCGTCGCCGGTCACACCCCGCCGGAATGGGACGGCACCCGGTTCACCGGGCGGGGCGCGGTCGACGCCAAGGGGCCCGCGGTCGCCCTGCTCGCCGGGCTGGCGGCCGCCGCCGGACATCCCGCGGTCGGGCGGGACGTCACTGTTCTGGTCCAGGCCGTCGCCGGGGAGGAGGGCGGCGCGCTCGGCACCTATGGCACCCGGCCGCTGCTGGAGGCCGGGCACCACGGGCGGCTCAATGTGTTCTGCGAGCCGACCGGGCTGCGCGCGCTGCCCCGGGCGACCGCCGCCATGACCGCGCGGATCACCGTGGTCGGCGCGGACGCGGTGGACGACCACCCGGACGCCGGGCACAACGCGACCGTGCTGCTCGGCTTCCTCGCCCAGCATCTCGCCGCCCGCCTGGACGGGGCCGTGCCCGGTGCCCGGGTGTGTGTCGCCGGGCTGCACACCGGACACACCCACAACCGCGTCCACGGCACGGGCACCCTGCTGCTGAACCTGTCGTACCGCACCACCGCCGACGGCGACCTGCTGAAGACCGCGGTCGCCCGTCAGCTCGCCGACGGCCTCGACCGCTTCACCGAACTGTTCGGCGCGGCACGAGAGTTCGCCCGCACCGCGCGGGACGCGGCCCGCGTCACCCGGCTCGGCTGGGACAAGCAGGGGCTGCCCGCGCTGGACAACCGCGACCCATGGGCCGAGGCGCTCCTGGCCCGGGCGGGCGCCCGGCCCCCGGCCGACGACCCCGGCTTCACCTGCGACGCCGTCTGGGCGGCGGGCCTGGCGGACGCGTTCACCGTGGTGCTGGGCCCCGGCGATCTCGCCGCCAACCGCGCGCACGCGCCGGGCGAGTTCGTGGACCTCGCCGACCTGGAGGACTTCGCCCGGGTGGTACGGCGGCTCGTCACGTCCTTCGCGGACGGGGAGCGTCCGGCGGTGGCGCGAGCCGGCCGCCGGGCCACCGGCCCGCGATGAGCCGCTCCGAAGAGAACCGACCCGTACGAGAACCGACCCCCATCCCCTAAGGAATCCGGATGACGGCACCCCCCGCCCCCCGAGCCGCGACCGGGCGCACCCCCGTCCTGGTCGACCACGCCGAGCTGCACACCGCGCTCACCGACCTGTTCACCGGCCATGGCATCCCGGCCGCGCGGGCCCGGCTCGCCGCGGACGCGCTCTGCCACGGCGATCTGACCGGGCTCGACTCCCACGGTGTGTTCAACCTCGGCCGCCTCTATGTGCCGTTGCTCGCCACCGGCCGCTGCGATCCCCGCGCCGAACCGGAGACCGTCACGGACCTGGGCGCCTGCGCGGTCGTGGACGCCCGCCGGGCGCTCGGCCTGTGGGCGGCGGCCGAGGCCATGGACGACGCCGTGGCGCGGGCCTCCCGGCACGGGATCGGCCTGGTGTCGGTCCGCGGCGCGACTCATTTCGGGTGCGCCGGTTTCCACGCGGCGCGCGCCGCGCACGCCGGGATGATCGGTGTGGTCGCGAGCAACTGCGGTGGCCAGCGCATCGCACGGCCCCCGGGCGGCGCGGTCGCGATGCTCGGCACCAACCCGCTCAGCGTCGCCGCGCCCGCCCTCGACGGGCATCCCTTCCTGCTGGACATGAGCACCACGGTCGCACCCACCGGAAAGGTGCGGGTCGCCGCCCGGCGCGGCGAGCCGGTGCCCGCGGGCTGGCTGGAGGACGCGGCGGGCGAGCCGGTGACCGACCCGGCCGCCTTCGACCGCGGCGAGGCGTTCCTGCGCTGGCTCGGCGGGAGCGCGCGGACCGGCGTCCACAAGGGCTTCGGGCTCGGCATCGCCGTGGAGCTGCTGGCCGCCGTGGTCTCCGGCGCGGCCGTGGGGCCCGCCCCCGCGGCGCTGGAAGGGGACGGCCGGCCGCACGGCAGCGACGACGACATCGGCTTCTTCCTCCTCGCCGTCGCCCCGGGCGTGCTGCGTCCCGGCGCGGACATCGCGGGCACGACCCGGTCCCTGTTCGGCGCGCTCACCGACTGCCCGCCGCTGCGCGACGGCGAACCGGTGCGCTATCCGGGCTGGTGGGAGGCGGAACTCGCGGCCGAACGCCGCCGCGACGGCATCCCGCTGCCGCCGCACCTGTACGAGGAGCTGGCCCGGCTCGGGCTGTTCGGGGGGCGCCGATGAACCGGCCGCTGCGCCTCGGGGTCATCGGCCTCGGCGCCATCTCCCCCTACTATCTGGCCGCCGCCGACCGGCTCCCCGAGTGGGAGCTGACCGCCGTGTGCGACGCCCGCGCGGAGACCCTGGAGGCGTTCTCCGGTCCTGCGGCGCGTTTCACCGACCATCGGGTGCTGCTGGCCGAGGGCCGGCCGGACGCCTTGGTCGTGGCCGTCCCCAATGATGTCCATCTGCCCGTGTGCCGGGACGCGTTGCGCGCCGGGGTCCCGGTGTGCGTGGAGAAGCCGCTGGCCCTGACCGCGGCCGAGGGGCGCCTGCTGGTGGAGTTGGCGCGCGCGGGTGAGGTCCCGCTGATGACGGCGTTCCACCGCCGCTACAACACGGCCGTCCGCGAACTGGCGGACCGGATCGCGGGCCGGGAGATCCGTTCGGTCCGGGTGCGCTACCTGGAGCGCATCGAGGAGCATCTCGGCGGCGAGGACTGGTACTTGGAACCCGATCGCTGCGGTGGGGGCTGTCTGGCCGACAACGGTCCCAACGCCTTCGACCTGGTACGGCTGCTGCTCGGCGACCTCACCGTCACCGGGTGCGCGATCGAACGCGACGGCCGGGGCATCGATCGCCGGGCGGTGATCCGGCTGCGCGGCCGTGGCGGGGCGATGGCATCGGTCGAGCTTGACTGGTCGTACCCCGGTGAACTCAAGGACATCGAGGTGGAGTTGGCGGACGGGGAGGTGCTGGGCGCGGACATGCTGGCCGGGCACACCGCGTTCAAGGGGTCGCTCTGGCATGAGTACGAGGCGATTCTCGGCGAGTTCGCGCAGCTCGTGGCCGGGCGCGGCACGGCCGACGCGGGGGCGCATGGCGGGCTGGGCGCGCTGGAGTTGGTGGAGGCTGCCTACGGCCGCGCCCTGTCCGCCGCGCACGGGGTGGGGCGGTGAACCCGGCGGAGGACGGCCCGAAGCGGGTGGTGCGCGGCACCCTGGTGAAGGTGCTGGTGCACCGGCGCACGGACCGGGGCATGCGGGTGGCGGAGCACGCGGCGCGCTGTGTACGCCGCGGTGAGGTGCACGAGTTGGTCAGCACGGACCAGTGGGAGCCGTACCCCGGTGCCCGGATCGACCGGGTGGGCTTCCTCGGCTTCGTGGAGCTGGGGTGCGGCGGGGTGATCGACCGGGGTGACCTGGTGTGTGTCGGGGACACGGTGGTCGGCACGGTGCTCGGTTTCGACGCCTGCCATCTGCCGAACCACTACAACATCCTGATCCATGCCGAGTGTTCGGTCAGCGGCCGTGATCTGGAGCTGCTGCCCGAGCAGGCCGTCACCTTCACCCAGGGTCCTGGCCTCCCTCAGGGTTCCTGACCGCGCGAGTGGGCCCCTGTACCCGGAGTCGGGTGCAGGGGCCCCTGCGTGGCCGGACCCGTACGGGTCCGGCGTCCGCCTCCTCACCGGTGTCGTCGCGCACGCGGTGGCGCCGGCCGCTGAGCCCGGCGGCGCCACCCCGTGTCACCGGGGGCGGTCCGGCAGGTCAGCCGAGCAGTTCGACCTCGAGGCGGCCGAAGTGGAAGTCGCGGACGACCTCCAGGAGTTCGTCCTCGGACAGCCGTCCGTCGCCGTCCTTGTCGACCTTCTGGAACGCCAGCCCGGCATCGGACAGCGGCACGCCGACACCGGACAGCCACGCCTGGAACTCGCGGGCGTCGATCTGGCCGTCGTGGTCCTCGTCGCACAGCCGGACGAGCGCCTTCACGATGGGCGACAGGGCGCGGTTGAAGCTGGCCTCGCCCTCATTGAAGAGCATGTCCCCGGTGGCGTCGAGGAACTGCTGGCGGTTGATGGCGCCGCCCGCCTCGACACCGGCCTTCTCGGCGAGGTACTCGTACAGACCCGTGAAGGCGCCCTGGAGTTCCCGTACCTCCGGCGCGTCGGCGTCCTTGCCCAGGTTCTGGGCGATACGCCGGGCCTCGCTCTGGAAGTCGGCGGCGTCGAGGACCCCGTTGCCGTCGGTGTCCCACTTCTCGAAACGCTTCACCAGACGCTCGTTGGCGGCAGCGGTGCTCATAAGTTTCTCCTTGATGGTGATGGTGTTACGGCGGTGCTGAACTGCGGCGCCCGGGCAGGGCCGCATCCACGCACGGCGGTGCCGGTGCGCGGGCTCTGGGGGCCGGTGCGGGACCGGCCGGAGGGGTGTGCCGGACGGGGCCGGCGGGGGTGCGAGGTCAGAGAAGGGTCACTCTGCTGCCCACGGCCTTGCCGCGGGTGTCCAGCAGGGCGCAGCGGGCCTGGCCCAGCGTCTCTCTCGCGTAACAGGCGTGGTCCTGGAGCAGGATGGCCACATGGGCCCGGTCCAGGGCGTCCCGCAGGTTCTCGGTGCGGGGCAGTGGTGTGCCGCCGACGGTGAACTCGGGGACGTAGGGGTCGTGGTACGACACCTCGACTCCGGCGGCGAGCAGGCCCGCGGCCACCTGGCGTGCCGGTGTCTCGCGGATGTCCGCCACATCGGGTTTGTAGGTGACGCCGAGCAGCAGGGCTCTCGCCCCCTCGGGACGTCCCGCGGTCTTGGTGAGGATGGTCAGCGCGCGGTCCACGACATGGTCCGGCATGCGGCTCAGTACGTCCTGGGCGGCGGCGAGGGTGCGGAAGGCGAAGCCCTGGGACTCCGCGCGGGCGGCGAGATAGCGGGGGTCGACGGGGATGCAGTGGCCGCCGACGCCGGGTCCGGGGCTGAACGGCGCGAAGCCGAACGGTTTGGACGCCGCGCAGTGCAGGACGTCCCAGATGTCGATGCCCGTCTCATGGCAGAACAGGGCGACCTCGTCGACCAGGGCGATGTTGACGTAGCGGTAGGTGTTCTCCAGGAGCTTGGCCATCTCCGCCTCGCGGGTGCCCCGGGCGACGACGAGCTGGTCCACGAACCGGGAGTAGAACGCCACGGCGTGTTTCGCGCACAGCGCGGTGCGGCCGCTCACGATCTTCGGGGTGTTGCGGACGTCCCAGGTCGGGTTGCCGGGGTCGATGCGCTGCGGGGAGTACGCGAGGTGGAAGTCCTCACCGGCCCGCAGTCCGCTGCCGCGCTCCAGCAGGGGTCGTACGACGTCCTCGGTGGTGCCCGGGTAGCTGGTGGACTCCAGGACGACGAGCATGCCGGGGTGCAGGTGGGCGGCGACGACCGCGGCCGCGTCCTCGACCGCGGAGAGGTCGGGCAGGCCCTTGTCCGTGAGTCCGGTGGGTACGCAGATCACGACGGTCTGCGCGCCGTCCAGGACCGCGGGGTCGTCCGTGGCGTGGAAGCCCGCGCGGAGCATGGCCGCGACGTCGGCGTCGTCGACCCCGCCGACGTGCGAGCGGCCGTCGGCGAGGCCGTGCACCACCGGGCGGGACACGTCGTATCCCGCGGTCGCCAGGCCGGCCGAGACCGCGGCTCGGGAGAGCGGCAGCCCGACGTGCCCCAGCCCCATGACGACGAGTTCGGCGGCCATGTGCGCAGGTTCTCCAAGGTGTGGAAGCGGGTGTGGCGAGGGCGGACGGCCGTGACTCAGGTGGAGACGCGGGCGCTGCGTTGAGTTGATTATTTTCTTCCGGAACACCGGATAAGCGCAGAAGCTGTCGCAAGCACCTGAATCGGCGATGCGGTCAAACGGAGTTGACGTCAGATTCGGCCACACACCTCCTCACGTGCTCCGACTCCCTTGATTTCCATGGGCATCGGGGCGCACGGAAACGACGACGACCGCCGCCCGCGAGGGGCGGCGGTCGTCGTCGTGGCGGTTCCGCTCGGGTCAGGGCCGGGGAATTCAGTGCTGGACCGGCGGGCAGTAGCCGGTGTCCTCGCCGATGGAGTTGATCTCGGCGTTGGAGCGGGGGTCACCGGCGTAGTCGATCTGGTTGGTGCAGCTGACGCCGGGCTTCTTCGGCGTGCCGGAGGGCTTGCCGCCCTTCTCCGGGGCGGGGCAGTGACCCGTCCGCTCACCGATGCTGTTGATCTCCGCGTTCGACCGCGGGTCACCGGCGTAGTCGATCTGGTTGGTGCAGCTCACCCCGGACTTCTTGGCAGTGGCCGCCGACGTGGTGCGGGCGGAGCCCTGGCCGGAGGCGGAGGTGGGGGTGGAGGACGCGGTGGAGGCCGAGACGGAGGTGGAGGCCGAGGAGGAGGCGGAGGAGCTGGGGCGCGTGGTGCTCGTGGCGGTGGACGACGCGGCCGAGGAGGGCGAGGCGCTGTCGGAGCCGCTGCCGCCGCAGGCCGTGAGCGACAGGCCGAGCGCAACACCGGCGACAGCGAGCATCGAGATCTTCTGGACGCGCATCAGTTCCCCCTGGGGACGGGTCCCGCTCCCGGTGAGCGGGCCTTGCGCCTATCGAGACAGAGGCCCGGCCGGCCCGGTTGCCCGGCACCCGGCCCTGAGACATTCCTGTGACACTCGTGGCCATTACACATATCAACGGGCCGGAACCGGGACGGAACAGAGGCACCGTCAGCTCCTCGTCAGCGCTCCGTCAGCGCGGTCCGGCAGTCTCTTCCCTGTGAACGGCGAGGGGCACCGCCCCGGAGCCGGGAACGAGGAGAGGTGCCCGGAGCGGCTTATCGGGGACCACTGAGCGTGTCTCAAGGTCGGACCCCCCAGGGGGTCCACGCAGGTTCAAATCCTGCCCTCTCCGCCGCCTCCGCTTCCAAGGAGCCCCCATGGCACATGGCCGACGCTTCCCCGGGGCGGCCCTCGTGGCCGTCCTGCTGTGCGCGGGCACCGGCATCGCCGCTCCCCCGGCCCTGGCCTCCCCCGCGCCCTCTCCGGCCCACCCCGCCGCGGCCGCGGCGGGAACGTCGTACTACGTGGACCCGGACGGCAGCGACACCGCGGACGGCCGCACCCCGGCGACGGCGTGGCGGAGCCTGGCCAAGGTCGACGCGCAGACCCTGCTGCCCGGGGACACCGTGCGGTTCAGGGCGGGCGGCCGCTGGTCCGGGCGGCTCAGCCCGAAGGGCTCGGGCACCGCCGCCGACCCCGTAGTGCTGACCTCCTACGGCAGCGGCGCGAAACCGCTGATCGAGGGCGGCGGAACGGTGGACGCCGCGATCAGCGTCAGCGACGAGCACGACATCGTCGTGACCGGCTTCGAGGTCACCAACTCCGGCTCCGGTACGACCCCCCGGATCGGTATCGGGGTCAGCGCCACCGACATGGGTACCGTCACCGGCGTCGTCGTACGCGACAACCTGGTGCACGCGATCCAGGGCGCGTCGTCGGGCGGTCAGGCGTCCAATCCCTCCGCCGGTGGGATCATCGTCAGCGCCCGGGGCACGCGGACGCCCACGTACTACGAGAACCTGGCCATCGAGGACAACGAGGTCTACGACACCCGGTCCTACGGCATCGTCACCTGGTCGCAGTGGATGCGGCGGGAGGGCTGGAACTCCCTGTGGCCCGACCTCATGGGCATCCCGGCCGGTGACTTCCGGCCGTGGACGCCGAGCACCGGGGTGGTCGTGCGGGGCAACTCCGTGCACGACGTCTCGGCGGGCGGCATCACGGTCATGCAGGCGAGCGGCGCGCTGATCGAGCACAACCGGGTGGCGCGGGCCGCGCAGAACCACGGCAATGTCGGCATCTGGTGGGCCGGGGCGGACGACACGGTGGTGCGGTTCAACGAGGTGTCGGGCACGAAGTACTGGGGGCTGTCGAGCGACGGCACCGCCTTCGACGCCGACGCCTCCGTGCATCGCAGCCTGGTGCAGTACAACTTCAGCCACGACAACGAGGGCGGCTTCTTCATCGCGGTGTCGACCGGGAGCGCCCCGGCCGAGGCGACGGTGCGCTACAACGTCAGCCAGGGCGACGCCAATCAGGTGTTCGCGCTCTCGACCAATGCCAGGAACATCGATGTCTACAACAACACGGTCTGGGTGCCGTTGACCCCGTTCATCGCGAACAACCCCGACCGGGCGTCGTTCAGCCTGGTCAAGGTGTGGAGCGGTACGGTCCAGGGGGTCAGGTTCCGCAACAACGTCATCTACGACGGGGCCCGGCTGCCGTACGACGGCTCGGGTGCCGTCGCCTACGACCGCAATCTCTACCAGGACGGCCCGGTCCCCTCGGCGGACAAGGCGCCGCTCACCGGCGACGCGCGGCTGACCGCGCCGGGCACCGCCACCTCGCTCGACGACCTCTCCGGATATCTGCCGACGGCCGACTCCCCTGTGCTGGGGCGGGGGCTGGACATCGCCCACGACGGCGGCCGGGACGCGGTCGGTACGGCGCTCCCGGCCGGCATGCCCGACCTCGGCGGGCTCCAGCGCACCGCGGGCACCGGCCGCGACGAGGCCGCCCCGACGGCCGCCACGAGCTTCGGCGACGGCCAGTCGACGTCGCCCGCCGCGCTCACCGACGGCTCGGACCAGGCGACTTGGGCCAGCCCCGGCACGGGTGTCGCCTACCCGGGAACCATCACCTTGACCTTCCCGAGTCCGCGCGCGGTCTCGGAGGTCGTCCTGGCCACGCACTACGGCCAGGGCCAGGGCATCACCAGGCTCGACGTCCAGACCTGGGACGGCACGGCGTGGACGACCCGGTCGGCCGACGCCACGATCGACTGGGCGAGCGACGACGCGCGTGTCGAACTCGCCGCGCTGCCCCTGCCGGCCGCGGTCTCCACCACCGGCGTCCGCCTCGTGGTGAAGGCCGCGAACCACACCTGGGGCAATCTGTCCGTCAACGAGATCTCGACCCGCTGACCGCGGCCACCAGCAGGTCCTCGCCGCTCGACGGGCGCAGCCCATCGGCGCGGCCCGCGAAGTAGCGGTCGCCGAGCGAGGTCCCCGGGACGTGCCGGGCGTCCGCGAGACCCGCTTCGCGGGCCAGGGCCAGCATCTCCTCGGGCGGGTAGAAGCTGATGAACGGCGTCCCGGACGACCGTGCGCCCCTCTCGCTCGCGTGAAAACCGGGGCGGTCCGCGGCGTCGAGGAGGTCGGAGGGCAGCAGGAAGCTCATGGCGAGCGTGGAACCGGGGGCGAGCGCGGCGGCCCGGCGCAGCGTGGCCGCGGTGGCGTCCTTGGTGAGGTACATGCTGACGCCGGTGGAGACGACGACCGCCGGGCGGTGGCTGTCGAACCCGGCGTCGGTCAGCCGCTCCCACCAGGACGCGCCTGCCTCGAAGTCGACCGGTACGAGGTGCAGCCGGTCGGGGACGCCGTAGCCGAGTTCGGCCAGACGGCGGCGTTTCCATGCCTGCGGGCCGGGCCGGTCGACCTCGAAGATCTCCAGCCGGGAGGCGAGTCCGGGCCGGCGCTGGGCGAAGGTGTCCAGGCCGGCGCCCAGGATGACGTACTGGGTGACACCCAGGGCGGCCTGCTCGGTGACCAGGTCCTCGACGAAGCGGGCCCGGGAGACCATGGCCGCCCGGAACGCCCTGGTGGTGTCCGGGTCCATGTCCGGCCGCTCGCGCCAGCCGTCGCCGGGGGCGGCGAGCCGCAGGCCGATCTCGTCCTCCAGTACGTGCGGCGGCGGGTCGACCCGGAGGTGCATCGCCCGCCAGAGGGCGGTACGCACCGCGGTGCTGTCCGGTGCGCCGGTCCGATCGTCCGTCATGTAAAGCCCTTCCTACTCGTACCGGTACTTCAGCGCGTCCGCCTCGGCCTGTTCGATGTCGGCGATCGTCAGTTCCGGCATCCGCAGCTGGGCCAGTGTCACCTCGGCGGAGGTCGGCTGGGCGCCCGCCGCCAGCCACTGCTCCGGCTTCCAGGCGCCGCTGCGCAGCAGTGACTTGGGGCAGTGCGGGTAGACCTCCTCGATGCCCACGACCAGCGCGCTGGCCGGCGGCTTTCCCACGGCGGTGAGCTGCGACAGCAGGTCGGGGCGGGTGGAGACGCAGGCCCGGCCGTTGACCCGGAGCGTCGTGGTGCGCCCCGGGATGACGAACAGCAGCCCGGCGCGGCCGGTTTCGATGACGTTCTGCAGGGTGTCCAGGCGCTTGTTGCCGGTCGCGTCCGGTATCGCCACCGTCCGGTCGTCCAGGACGGAGACGAACCCGGCGGGCCCGCCGCGCGGGGAGACGTCGCAGTTGCCCTCGGCGTCCGCGCTGGCGACCAGGACCAGCGCCGAGCAGCCGATCAACCGGCGGGTCTCCTCGGTGAGTTCGGTCATCTGCTTGCGCACGGCCGCGGCGCTCGGCAGTTCGTAGACCCGGCGCAGCGTCTCCTGGTCGGACACGGCGTCGAGGCGGAGCGAGTCGAATGCGGTGCTGGCAGAGGTCGGCATCATGATCCCGACCCTAACGGCCCGGCTCCCGAACCGGCCTTCGCCGGTGCGTCGGGGAGATCACGCGCGGCTGGCTCAAACTCATCGGGGGGCGTCCGGGATTTAAGACTCGGCGGGTTCACTCTGGTCCGCACACGTAGTGATCACCAAGGAGTGCTATGACCACCGCGTCGACCCCTGACGCCGAGCTCGTACGTCAACTCGATTCCCTCGCCAAGTACTTCCGCCCCCTGGAGGTGCCGGAACCCGCGGAGCTGCCACGGGTGCAGGAGCTGTGCGACGTCTCCGACCCCTTTCGCGCCGACGCGGCCGCCGACGAGCTGTTCGTCGCGGCCATGCGGGAGATCAACGCCTGGCACGCCGTGCGCAACCCGCTGTACGGGGCGCTGTGGAAGGAGGCGGGGGCACCGGATCCGGACAGGGTGGAGCAGGTCGCCGAACTACCCTATATTCACGTGAACTTGTTCAAGAGGCACGCTCTGAGCTCGATCGAGGACGATGCCGTGGCGCTGCGGCTGACGTCGTCCGGGACGGGTGGTGAGAAGACGGAGATCGGGTTCGACGCGTGGTCCATCGGGGCCGCGCAGCGGATGGACGCCTGGACGATGAAGGCGCTGGGGCTGATCGACGTCGAGCGTCCCGCCAACTACCTCGTCCTCGGGTACGAGCCGGATCCGCGGCTCACCATGGGCGCCGCGCACGGGCTGAACGAGCTGTGCGACTTCGCGCCCGTCGCCGCCGTCCGGCACGCGCTGCGCAACACCGGCGTCGGCCATGAGTTCGACCCCATGGGCTGTGTCGACGCGCTGCTGGAGTTCGCGGCGCGCGAGGAGCCGGTGCGGATCGTCGGGTTCCCCGCGCTGCTGCACTCCGTGCTGGAGCGGATGGGGACGATGGGGGTGCCGCCGCTGCGCCTTCCCGCGGGTTCCGTGGTGCTGACCGGCGGTGGCTGGAAGAGCCACGCCGACCGGGCCATCGGGCGCGCGGAGTTCCGGGAGGGGATCGAGGGGCGGCTCGGCATCCCGGGCGAGCGGATCCGGGACTGCTACGGCTCGGTCGAGCACTGCCTGCCGTACATCGAGTGCGCGGCGCACCACTTCCATGTGCCGGTGTGGGCGCGGTGCGTCGTGCGGGACGTGCGCACCCTGGAGCCGGTGGGGTACGGCGAGTTGGGCTATCTCCAGTTCGTGTCGCCGTTCATCACGGCGCTGCCCGCCCACAGCATCCTGATGGCCGATCTCGGCACCCTGCGTCCGCCGGCTGACTGCGGGATCGCCACGCCGTGGTTCGAGGTCCATGGGCGCGCGGGTGTGCGCCGTAACCGTACGTGCGCCGTCGCCGCGGCGGAGCTTCTGGGGGTTCGATGACGACCGTCGCGCAGACCATGACCACGCCCTACTACTGGCAGGGGGAATGGGTCGACGAGGAGGAGGCCGGGCGTCGGCTCGGCCGGCTCGGCTCCGTCCTGCCCGCCCTGTCCGGTCCGCTGGACGTCGAACACGTCCTGGGCGCCTGCGAGAAGTTCGCCGCGACGCTCACCGACCGGGACGGCCCAGTGTACGAGCGGCTGTTCGCCGATCTGACCGATCCGGCCACGACGGCGCTTCCCGCCGCCGACGCGCGGGCGGCCCTCGCGGGGCTCGCCGCGGCCCTCGACCGGGGGCTGCTGGCCGCCCAGTTGACGGCGGAGCTCGGCGGCACGGCTCCGCACCGGCCCGCACCGGCGGCGTTCGCGGGCGGTGCGGCGGAACTGTGGCAGCCGATCGGCACATTGGTGCACATCGCTCCGCGCAACGTGGCCGTCGCGGGCGTCCTCAGCGTCGTCGAGGGCCTGCTCGCGGGCAATGTCAACGTTGTCAAGACCAGTGGCGGGGAGAGCCTGTTCACCCAGCACGCGCTGGCGGCGCTCGCCGACGCCGATCCGTCGGGTCAGGTGCGCGCCCGGCTCGTGGTGCTGCGGTTCTCCTCCCGTGACACGGAGTGGCTGCGCCGACTGTGCCGCCCGGCCGACGCGGTGGCGGTCTGGGGGACGGAGGAGGCGGTCGAGGGGGTCGCGCGGTTCCTGCCGTCCGGGTGCCGGCTGGTCGAGTGGGGGCCGAAGATATCCCTCGCCTATCTCGACCGCACGGGTCGGCGCCGGGACGGGCGGGCGCTGCGGGCACTGGCCCGGGACATCCTGCGCAACGGCCAGCGCACCTGCACGAGCCCCCAGGTCGTCTATGTCGACACGGACGACACGGAGGTGCTGTTCACCGAGGCCCGCGCGCTCGCCGACGCGCTGGCCGCCGAGGCGGACGCGTTCCCCGAGCTGCCGAGGGAGACGGCCGAGCAGGCGGAGGTCACGAACGTCGTCACGGTCGCCCGTCTCGAGGAACACCTGGGCCTCACCCGGACGTTCAGCGACCCGGACGGCCGCTGGCACGTCCTCGCGGACAGGCGCCCCGGACTCACCGCCTCTCCCTTGTTCGGCACCGTCTGGGTCAAACCCCTCCCGCGCGAGGACATCGTGCGCGTCCTGCATCCGATGCGCCGCTACCTCCAGACCGTGGGCCTGCACACCGCGGCCGACCACACCGTCCCCGTCGCCACCGAGTTCTTCCGCGCGGGCGCCCTGCGGGTCGCCGGACTGGGCTCCATGCTGGACGGCTACCCGGGCGAGCCGCACGACGGCCAGCTGGCGCTGCAGCGGTACAGCCGCAGGGTCAGCATCGCGGTGGCGGGGGCCTCGGGGATCGCCGGGGGCAACGGGCGCTGACATGGGGAATCAACGATCGAACGACTAGCCGGAAACGATCGTTGTCCGTGCGTTTCCGTCCGTAGCACGATCATGCGTCGGGGTGGCGGCCACGGGGGCCGTCGCCCCTGCCGCCGCTCCCTCTCCCGACGTGACCGAGTTCCCCCGTGGCGGCGGTACCGTCCAGCGGTATGGAATCCTCCGGTATGGAATCCTCCGCTCACCCGCACCCGGCACCACCCCGGGCCCGTGATCTCGGCATCGTCGTCGGGGAGTTCGCCCCCGGGCCGCTCGACGCGATCACCGATGTGCCGGGCGTCCGGGTCGGGCACGCCACCGTCCGCCGCCCGCCCGATGTGCACAGCGGGGTGACCGCCGTCGTGCCGGACACCGTCGGCCCCCGCACGCCGCTGCCCGCCGGGGTGTTCACCGGCAACGGCTACGGCAAGCTCATCGGCACGACCCAGCTCACCGAACTCGGATCGCTGGAGACCCCGGTCCTGCTGACCTCGACCCTGTCCGCGTTCCGGGTCGCGGACGCCCTCGTCGGCTGGCTGCTGGAGCGGCCCGACTGCTCCGGCGTACAGAGCCTCAACCCGGTCGTGGGCGAGTGCAACGACGGCTGGCTGTCCGACATCCGCGCCCGCCCGGTGCGCGAGGAGCATGTGCGGGCCGCGCTGGACTCGGCCTCCGGCGGCCCGGTGGCCGAGGGCTGTGTCGGCGCGGGCACCGGCACCGGCGCCCTGGGCTTCAAGGCGGGCATCGGCACGTCCTCGCGCACGACCGACCTGGGCGGCCGGCCGTACATCGTCGGGGCCCTGGTGCAGGCGAACTTCGGTGGCACGCTGCGGGTGCTGGGCCGGACGGTCACCCCGCGCTCCCTCGGACTGGGCGGCGCGCCGGGACCGGCGGCGGAGACCGGTTCCTGCATGATCGTGGTCGCCACAGACGCCCCGCTCGACGCCCGCCGCCTCACCCGCGTGGCGCGCCGCGCCGTGTTCGCGCTGGCCCGCGTCGGCGCCGCCTACAGCCATGGCAGCGGCGACTACGCGCTCGCCTTCAGCACCCGCCCGGACTCCGGCGCCCTGGTGCCGGACGCCGGGCTGAGCCCGCTGTTCGAGGCCGTCCTGGACGCCGTCGAGGAGGCCGTCCTCAACTCCCTGCTCGCCGCGACGACCACCACGGGCCACGCGGGCCACACCCTGCGGGCCCTTCCGGCGGACCGGCTCCTTGCAGCCCTCTCGGGGCGTCGACCGTCCTGAGGAGCCGGCCCCTCGGATGCGGCGGGTCCGGCGTCGGCGGCCAGGACCGGTCGGCCGTACTCCCGCGCCCAGCCGGGGGCGCCGCCCCTCATTCCTTGCCGAAGAGCCTGCGTTCGAACAGCACGGTCAGCTTCGGTGACAGGCGCGGGAAGAGCCGGACGAGGAGATCGGCGACCTGGGCGTCCCGGCCCACCATGATGCGCGGCCGGCCGGCCTCCACCCCGTCGACGATGATCGTGGCGGCCTGCCGGGCGGGCATCTTCAGGAGCTTCTCGTTGTAGGTGCGGGCGCGGGCCAGCTGCCGGGCGGGGATCTCGATGCCCTGCCCGCGGGCCGCGTCGAGGGCCGCGGTGGCGATGTTGGTCCTGACCCCGCCGGGGTGGACGACGCTGACCCGTACGGGAAGGCGCCCCGCGAGCATCTCCGTGCGCAGCGCCTCGGTGAACCCGCGCACCCCGAACTTGGCGGCGCAGTAGGCGCTGAGCGTGGGCTGCGCCATGATCCCGTTGAGGCTGGAGACGTTGACGACGTGTCCGTACCCCGAGGCGATCAGATGGGGCAGGAACGCCTTGGTGCCGTGGACGACCCCGAGGAGATCGATCGCGATCGTACGGTCGTAGACGCTCCAGTCGGTCTCCAGGACGGTGCCGCCGCCTCCGCCGACACCGGCGTTGTTGTACACCTGGTGGACGACCCCGAAGTGCTCGGCGACGGACCTGGCATAGCTCTCGACGGCCGCGCGGTCGCTGACGTCGAGCCGCGCGGTGTGCGCCTCGGCGCCGAGGGACCCGACCTGGGCGGCGGTCCCGGCGAGCCCGGCCTCGTCGATGTCGCTGAGGGCGAGCCGGGCGCCCCGGCGGGCGAGTTCGGCCGCGAGATGCCGGCCGATGCCGGAGCCCGCGCCGGTGACGACGGCGACCTTGCCGGTGACGGTGCTCATGCGGCTTCCTCTGTCCGGGTGCGGGTGACGGGGGCGCCTTGGCCGCGGGCGAGGCGGGTGGCCGGTCCGACGAGGCGATCGAGGGCCCGGGGGCGGGAGGGTGGCCCGTGCCGGTGGTCTCCGCGTGCCGGGCGCCGGGGACGTCGGTGGCGCGGCCGCCGCTCGGGTGCGCCAGGGGGTTCCGGGTGCCGTGCGCGACCGCGGTGGGTGCGGTGATCCGGCGCAGTCCGGCGGCGCGGTCGCCGGATGCCCGGACGGCGCCGAGCCGGCGGGCGACGCCCTCGGCGTCCCGGCCGCGTTCCCCCACCGCGCGGTCCCGGACCCGCTCCCGCGCCGAGCCGCTGCCGGTGAAGGCGTCCGCCGTCGGCCGCGGCCGGCTGGTGGGGAAGTGGTCCTCGGTGTCGCTCATCGGGCCGCCGCGCGGTGCTCGGTGGCGGCGACCCGGGCGAAGCGCAGTTCGGGATCGGTGACGTCCTCGGAGCGCAGCAGCCGGACGTCGTCGGTGTAGCCGGTGGAGGTCAGCCAGGGCATCCGGTCGCCCTGCCGGGGCAGTTGGTCGACGGCGCGCCGGATGTAACCGGCCTCGAAGTCGAGGAACGGCCGGGTCGGCATGGCGGGGTCGGCCGGTTCGGGGCGGCAGCTGTCGTAGCCGTGCGTGCTCATGTGGGCCAGCAGGCGGCAGAAGTGCTCGCACAGCAGGCCGACCTTCAGGGTCCAGGAGGAGTTGGTGTAGCCGATGGCGTAGGCGAGGTTGGGGACGCCGGAGAGCATCATGCCCTTGTAGGCGATGGTGTCGGGCAGTTGTACGGCGGCTCCGTCGACGGTCAGCGGGATGCCGCCCAGCGCCCGCACGTTCAGTCCGGTGGCGGTGACGATGATGTCGGCCTCGATCTCCCGGCCCGACCGCAGCAGGACGCCCTGCTCGGTGAAGGTGCTGATCCGGTCGGTCACGATCGAGGCGCTGCCGTTCCTGATGGCCTTGAAGAGGTCGCCGTCCGGGGTCGCGCACAGCCGCTGGTCCCAGGGGTCGTACGGCGGGCTGAAGTGCTCGTCGACAGGGTAGCCCGCGGGCAGTTGCCGGGTGTTGACCCAGCGGATGATCCGGCGCGCCGCCTTCGGGTGCCGCTTGCAGAAGGACCAGACGGCGCGCTGCCGGGCGATGTTCTTGCGCCGGGCGAGCGCGTATCCCCGACGGTCGCCGAGGAGCCCGCGCAGCGCGTTGGCGATCAGGTCCTTGCGGGGCACCGGCATGATGTACGAGGGGGTGCGCTGGACCATCGTCACCCGGGCGGCGGTGCGGGCCAGCGACGGCACGAGGGTGACCGCCGTGGCGCCGCTGCCGATGACCACGACGCGCTTGCCCGCGTGATCGAGGTCCTCGGGCCACTGCTGGGGGTGCACGATCGCCCCGCGGAAACGTTCCCGCCCCTCGAAGTGCGGGGTGAACCCGGCGTCGTAACGGTAGTAGCCCATCGCGCAGAAGAACCAGCCGCAGGTCAGCGTCGTCCGCTCGCCGGTGTCCGTGCGCTCGATCTCGACCGTCCAGCGCGCCCGTTCGCTCGACCAGGAGGCGCCGAGCACCTTGTGGTGGTAGCGGATGCGGGACTCCAGGCGGTTCTCGCGCACGGTCTCCCGCAGATAGGCGAGGATCTGCGGCGCGTCGGCTATCGACTCCGCGTCCCGCCACGGCTTGAACTCGTAGCCGAAGGTGTGCAGATCGGAGTCCGACCGGATGCCGGGGTAGCGGAACAGGTCCCAGGTGCCGCCGAGGTCGGCGCGCGCCTCCAGGATCGCGAAGCTCTTGTCCGGCAGCCCGGTCCTCAGATGGTGGCCGGCGCCGATGCCGGATATCCCGGCGCCGACGATCAGGACGTCCAGGTGTTCGACGGCGGGCGCGTCGGTTTCGCAGGACATGGGCGGCTCCCTCACAGCGGCGGTGGATCGCTCCATGGTCGGAAGGAACACGGCCCACGCCTAGAGGCAGTTCGCACCAGGATTCGCCCTCCACTTGTGCATGGTGCACTGCTACGTTGCCTGCCATGTCGTGGAGTCCGCCGTCGCCCCGGATCCGGAAGCTGATCCGGCAGGGCGCCGAGATCGCCCTCACCCCCCGGCCCGAGTGGCTGGCCGAGCTGGACGCGGCGACCCTGGCCGGTGAGCCGCGCAAGCCGATCGCCGACGATCCGGTGCTCTCGGCCGGCATCCGGCGGGCCAACCGGGCCAATCTGCTGCACTGGGCCGCCGCCAACATCAACGCGCCGGGCGCGCCCGTGCCCGCCCATGAGAGCGAGGCGACCCGCGCCATCGCCCGGGACATCGTGCGCCGCGGGCTGGCCGAGCCCGCGCTCGACTCCTATCGCGCGGGCGAAAGCGTGGCCGTGCGCGTGTGGACGCGCATCGCCTGCTCGCTCACCGGCGACCACGAGGAACTCGCCGAGCTGCTCGATGTGTCCCTGCGCTCCATCTCCGACTTCGTCGACCGGACCGTCGCGGCCGTGTCCGCGCGCATGAACACCGAGCTGACCGAGCTGACCAGCGGCACCCACGCCGAGCGCCGGGAGACCGTCGCGCTGCTCCTGGACGGCGCGCCCATGACCCGTCAGCGCGCCGAGGGCCGCCTCGGCTATCCGCTGGACGCCACCCATACCGCCGCCGTCGTCTGGACCGACGTCCCCGAGGCGGAGCTGCGCCAACTCGACCGCGCCGCCGACCTTCTGGCCGCCGCGGCGGGTCCCGCGCACCTGCTCAGCGTCATGGCGAGCGACGCCACCCGCTGGGTGTGGCTCACCGGGCGGCCGGACACCGACCGGGTGCGGGCCGGGCTCGACCGGCTGCCCGCGGTGCGGGTCGCGCTCGGGTCACCGGCGCTGGGCGTCAACGGCTTCCGCCGCAGCCACCTGGACGCCCTCACCACCCAGCGGATGCTCGCCCGGCTCGCCTCCGCCCAGCGCCTCGCCTCGCACGACGAGGTCGAACTCGTCGCCCTGCTCTCCCAGGACCTGGAGCGCGCCGACCGCTTCGTCCAGCGCACCCTCGGGGATCTGGAGCACGCCCCGGACGACCTCACCGACGCGGTCCGCGCCTTCCTGGCCGAGCAGTGCAACGCCTCGCGGGCCGCCACCCGGCTGTTCACCCACCGCAACACCCTGCTGCGCCGCCTCAGCCGCGCCGACCGGCTGCTCCCCCGCCCCCTCGCCGAGCATCCGCTCGACGTCGCGGCGGCGCTGGAGATCCGGCACTGGCGCGGCTCCACCGGCCGGCGCGCGTGACTCCATGATCACATCGAGTATCTTTCTGGCGTGTCCATGCCTTCGGCGCCGCGGTCGGCGCCCCTCGACCCCTGGGGCGCACCGCCCCTGCCCCCGCCGCGGAAGAGACCGGCCGCCCTCGTGGCGGCGGCCATCGGCGGGGCCCTGCTGCTGATCGTGGCGATCCTGGCGGCGGTCGCGCTGTCCGGGAAGGTCTTCGACCGGAGTTTCCCACGGGCCACGTCCACGCTGACGGTTCCCCGCACGCTGCTCGACGGCCGGTACGAGCTGCGCCGGAACGACTCCGCGACCGCCGGCCGGACCATGGCGCGGAGCTGGCGGCTCAGCCTGGACGCCGAAGCCGCACGCGGCGTCGTCGCGTCGTACCGACTGAAGGGCGCCGACTACGACGATGTGGTGGTGACCGGCCTGTACGGCCGGTTCAGGAACACCGCCTCGCTGCGCGCCCGTCTGCTCGCCGAGCGCGGCTCCACGACCAGCACCGTGAAAGTGGTCGCCCCGCCCAGGGACCTCACCCCGGCCGCCTCCCCCGCCGGGGTCAGCTGTGAGTACCTGAGCCGCAGTTGGGCCGACGGACAGGCGCTCACCTACCCCGCCTGCGCCTGGGCCGACGGCAACACCGTGGCCCGTGTCGCCTACATGACCACGTCGTACGTCGACCTGGAGGACGCCGCCCGGCAGACCCTCCGGGTCCGCGCCGAAATGCTGCGGCCGATCCGCTGACCCACCCGCAGGACCGCCCGACCACGCCCGCAGGCCAAGGCCCAGGCAGCCATCGCCTTGCCTGACGTCTCATCACATTGCTTGTACGGCAAGGAAGTTCATCTGTTCAGCCTGTGAAAACCTTGTGCGGAGTGTCATGCCCCCGTCATTATTACGAGGGAATCATCTACCCGCATAGACCCTCTGCGGGCCCCGTTCCGGCACCACCTCCCGACCACGTGTCACCGACCACTCCCCACCCGGAGGATCGATCCTCGTGAGACCTCGCCCCACCCGAAGACGCGGCACCCTCACCGCCGCCGCGGCCACGAAGCTGCCGGACATCACCGGATCGCCTGGCCGCTTGACCACCGGGTCGGCCTCACCGGTGAGCAGCGACTCGTCGATCTCCAGCCCGTCGGCCTCCGCGCACACCCCGTCCACGACTTCCCCTACACGACGCTCTTCCGATCTCCCGGCCCCCGCCCCGGCGGCGGCCCGCGCCGCGCACGCCCACTCGGCCACCGCGTCCGCCGTCACCTCCGCCCAGGACCGGGCAGCCCGCGCCATCGCGCGTTCGCTCGGCGACGCCTCCTGGAACACACGGCTGCGCACGGCCGCCCTGAACGCGCACGAGGTGCCCGTCACCCAGCGCGCCGACGGCACGCTGAAGTCCCAACTCACCGCCGCCGACCGGCAGATCGCCCAGGCCAAGGGCCTGGACGCGAAGACCGGCCCGCTGCTCCAGCTGCGCCTCGGGGACACGTCGATGCGCGCCGCGCTGGCGGCCGGCACCGCCCCCTGGGTGGCCGCGGCCGTCTCGGACGACGACGCCACCACCGTGACCGCCTACGACAACCGGGGCCGCGCCCACCGGCTGGACGCCCGTACCACCCCCGCGCACCCGGTGTACGTCGTCGACGTCGACAGCTCCAAGGCGCTGGCGGCCGGAATGGACGTCCTGCGCGCGGAACTGGTCAAGGACGGTGTGCGGTCGGCGGCGCCCGTCGCGGTGGACACCGCGCGCACCGCGGCCACGCCGAAGGCCGCGGCCACCGCGGGCTACTGGACCACGAAGATCACGGCGGTCGAGCTGTCCGACGACGAGGAGCCCTGGATCAAGGGCGCCGCCGAGATCTACACCCTGGTCAGCGGCTTCGGCCAGGACGGCAAGGTCCGTGTCGACCCCGTGGACATGCCGTACCTCGACTACGACGGCACCGTCTACAAGCCCAACCAGATCCTGGTCAACTGGTCGAACTACAAGTACAACCTGGCCGACGCCGTGATGATGGAGGAGGACGGCAGCACCAACTACCGGGACCTCGCCAAGGCGATCGCGACGGCGCTGCTCACCATCACCGACCAGGGCACCTACATCCCGCTGGTGAACGCGATCCTGGACGCCATCCCGGACGACTGGTGGACCGACGACCCCGACTACGTGGACTCCTGGTACACGCTGGCCCAGAGCAACCAGGGCACGTATTACGGGGCCCGGGGCAACGGCTGGATGACCGTCGAGCCGTACTTCGTCGAGCAGTTCTGACGGGCGGGCGTCGAACGGGGGCCGAAGGGGGCCTGCGGGGAGGGGAGTTCCCGGCAGGCCCTGCCGACGCGACCGGGGTCCGTCACTTCGCGGCGGCCGATCCCCCACGGATGGCTGGTTTTCCGCACGGGGAGCGGTATTTCACCAAAAACCGCGCTGGCCGTACCGTCCGCTCGGCAGGATGGGGGCATGGACCTTGGGAATGTCAGTCCGGACGGGGTTCGGCCGGTGGTCGTGCGCGTTCCGGTGGAGCCGGTCGAGGCCGCCATGGAGGCCGACGCCCTCGACGCCGTGCTCAGCGCGGGCGAAGTCGCCGTGCGCGGGCCCCTGTTCGGAGTGGTCGCCCAGCGCGCCGAGGACGGGCAGCGCTGGCGGGCGGTGACCTCGATCACCGCTCCCTTCCCGCAGATCTCACGCGACAGCCTGTACTCCCGGCTGTGGTTCCGCGCCAAGGACGAGGCCAAGGACAGGGCGGAGCGCCGTGCCCTGCTCGCGGCGGTCGCCCGGCTGGAGACCGAGCCCGTCGACGAACTCACCGTGCTGGACACGCGCTACCGGATCGTGCGCGCCGAGGAGTGGGCCGGCTCCGGCGCGGGCGGTATCGAACTGCCGCGCCCGACCGATCCGGAGCCCCTCTCCCCCGACTGGAGCCACGGCAGCCGGGAGCCCGAGGTCGACGCCGGTCTGGTCCTGGACCCGGACGCGCCCCTCACCCCGGCAGGGGCCACCGAGCGGCTGGCGCTGCGCGACTTCGTGTACGTCGGCTCCCGCTTCCCCGACGCCGTGCTGCGCGAGTCCCGCCGGGCCCGGAAGACCCACCCGGACGTCGTCCTGCTGCCGACCACGTTCACGGTCGCGGAACGCGACGGCAAGGGCTGGGAACCCGCGAGCCGTCCGCACACCACCGCGCTCGGCGCCCGTAAATCGCTGGACTTCTACCTGACCTGGCTCGAACCGCGCACCCGCGGCCTGATCCCCGTGGAGGCCGACCGGCTCGTCGACGCCCGCACCGTGACGGCCGCCGACCCCGGCGCCGACCCGGTGCTGTTCGCCTACGCCGAGGCCTCCGAGCGGCTGCGCTCCGGCCGGGTCAACCAGTTGGAGGTCCTCGACATCACGTACCGGATCATCCGCACCCGCCGCATGCTGCGCTGGGGGCCCGACGGCCCCGAGGGCCCGCGCCCGTCCGACACCAGCGACCACGGCCCCGAGCGCATCCACCCGCGGCTCGACGAGGACGGTGTCGTGCATCGCGACGACGAGGAGGGGGGCGAGGGCTGACGGGCGGGGGCTGGGTGCCGGGAGGGCCGGGATCCGGGATCCGGGATCCGAGCGAGGTTCACCGCCCGCCCCCTCGGGCCGTCCCCCCGCGGCGCGGAAGAGGCCGCGCCCGCCCCTCCCCCCTGCGGATAGTCTGCGTCACCATGAGGCGCCCTTGGACCCTGCCGATTCTGCTGGTGCTCTGCGGAGCCGTCGCGGCGACCGGGCCGTTCCGGGTGGGCGACCCCGGCGTCGGCGTGGCCGTCGTGGCGGTGTTCGTCCTCCTCGCCGCTCTGAACTCCCCCTTGGTCTACCCGCGTTCGATCAGCGCGTCGGAAGCCGCACGGCGCAGTGAGACCGACGGCCGGCCCATCGTCTACTGGCGTCCCGGCTGCACCTACTGCCTCCGTCTGCGGCTGCGCCTGGGCCGTGGCGCCCGCCGGCTCCACTGGGTCGACATCTGGCGCGACCCCGACGGCGCGGCGGCGGTACGGGCGGCCAACGGCGGCGACGAGACCGTGCCGACCGTGGTCGTGTCGGGCCGCCCGTACGTCAACCCCGACCCCGCGTGGGTCCGTGACCAGCTCTTCCCCTCGGCCTGAGCGGAACACGCCGACGGTGGCCCACTGGCCTCCCGGGTGCCCCGTCCCGCCTCACTCCTCCTGCCCCCTGAGGACGAGGACCGGGCAGTGGGCGTGCTGGACGCAGTGCTGGGCGACCGAGCCGAGGAGCAGTCCCTTGAAGCCGCCGAGGCCCCGGCTGCCGACCACGAGCAGCGCGGCGTCGCGGGAGGCTTCGAGGAGGACACTGGCGGGGGTGCCGTAGCGCGCCACCGTGCTGACCTGCACCGTGGGGTGTGCCGCGACGGCCTCCTCCACCGCGGAGGTCACCTCGCTCTGGGCCCGTCCCTCCAGGGCGGCCTCGTCGGAGCTGGAGGGCGGCATCCAGCCGAGGGCGCCGTGGAACTGCGGGACGTCCCAGGCGATCACCGCCTCCACCCAGCCGCCGGTGAGTTCCGCCTGGCGCACCGCCCAGTTGAGGGCCTGCTTGGAGCCCTCCGAGCCGTCCACCCCGACCACGATGCGTTCTCTCTCGCCCTGTCGCTCGGCCATCCTCTTCCCTCGTTCTCTTCCCTCGTCGTCGTACGGACTCGTACGAAGTGCCCTCAGCCGAAGGCAACGCTGCTGGCGGCGGGCACGGGCAGCGATCCGGCGGGGCTGGGGACGCCGGTCGCGGTGTCGAGGTCGAGCCAGGTCACCTCGCCCGAGCGCTCGTTGGCCACGTACAGGTGCCGGCCCGCCGGATCGAGCACCAGGTCGCGCGGCCAGCGGCCACCGCACGGCACGGCCGTCACCAGTGCCGCCCGTTCGCCCGAGGCGTCGAGGGCGAGGACGGCCACGGTGTCGGTGCCGCGCACCGCCGCCCACAGATACCGGCCGTCCGCCGCCACCACCGGGGCCGAGGGCTGCACCGGGACATCCGTGCCGTCCGGGAAGAGCGGGGTCTCACCGACCGTGCGCAGCTCCCCGGCGGCGGCGTCCCAGCGGCACACGGTCACCGTCGGCCGGAGTTCCCCGAGGACGTAGGCGTGGTCGCCCGCGGGGTGGAAGGCGAGATGCCGGGGTCCGGTGCCCGGCGGCAGCGCGGTCGCGCCGTGCGGGCGCAGTGCGCCCGTGCGCTCGTCCAGTGCGCAGATCCGCACGGAGTCGGTGCCGAGGTCCACGCCGAGCACCCAGCGGCCCGACGGATCGGGGACGATCTGATGGGCGTGCGGGGACCGCTGGCGTTCCGGGTGCGGTCCCGAGCCCTCGTGGTGCAGCACCGCGCTCGGCGGCAGCGGCACGCCCTCGGCGGTCAGCGGCAGCGCGCTGACACTGCCCGAGCCGTAGTTGGCGGTCAGCAGATACCCCTGGGCCAGGGCGAGATGGGTCGGTTCGTCGCCGCCGACCCGCACCGGCTCGCCGAGCGGGCGGGGCATCGCCCCGGTGGCGTCGTAGGCGGCCACCGCGCCCGCGACCGTCTCGGAGACCGCGTAGAGGACCGGGCCCGCCTCCCCGTGGCCGACGGCGAGGTACGACGGGTCGGCGACGGACTTCACGGCGCCCGCCCAGGTCAGCGCCCCGGTGCGCGGATCGATGTCGGCCACGACGATCCCCGGCCCACCCGCCGACGTGAACGAACCGATGAAGGCGCGCCCTGCGGCACTGCCGGACATGAACCCTCCGCCCTCCGCCCCGCGCACAGCACGACGGAGTCACCACGATGCGGCCGCCGCGCCGGAGCACGGCGGATCCGGCGCCCGACGTGGCCCCGTTTTCACCGGAACGCATCAACACCGCCGCCGGTCGCCGCGCGCTCCCCAGAGCCTCGTGAGACGGTGATCGCGGTGTGCGGGGCCCGCCACCGGCCGCCGCCGGAAGCGGTGCGGGATCCATACGGTGAGGCGAGGTCGGGCGTCCGACAGGAGGGCGGAAGCCGGTGAAGGCATTCGTGATGAAGGAGATCGGGAGCGTCGGCTTCATGGACAAGCCCGTTCCCGAACCGGGGCCCACCGACGCCGTGGTGCGCACGACCAAGGCGCTGATCTGCACCTCCGACTCG
Organism: Streptomyces sp. LaBMicrA B280; assembly: GCF_049222185.1. Lineage (NCBI taxonomy): Bacteria > Bacillati > Actinomycetota > Actinomycetes > Kitasatosporales > Streptomycetaceae > Streptomyces > Streptomyces sp. LaBMicrA B280. Next base: position 160,809 of record NZ_JBMJCT010000058.1, read on the forward strand.
CACACCGTGCAGGGCGGCATCGGCCCCCGGACGAATCTGACCCTCGGTCACGAGGGCGTCGGCGTGGTGCACGCGGTGGGCGGTGAGGTCAGGGACTTCCGGCCCGGCGACCGGGTGCTGGCCGGGGCCATCACCCCCGACTGGGGCGACCTCGCCGCGCAGAACGGCTACCCCTCGCAGTCCGGCGGAGCGCTCGGCGGCTTCAAGTTCGCCAATCTCAAGGACGGCGTGTTCGCCGAGTACTTCCATGTCAGCGGCGCGGACGCCAACCTGGCGCGGATTCCCGACGACATCCCCGACGACGTGGCGGTCTACTGCGCCGACATGCTGTCCACCGGCTTCATGGGCGCCGAGCACGGCGACATCCCGATCGGCGGCACCGTGGCGGTGCTGGCGCAGGGCCCGGTCGGACTGATGGCCACGGCCGGGGCGCGGCTGCGGGGCGCGGGCCTCGTCATCGGCGTGGAGTCGGTGCCCAGCCGGCAGGAACTCGCCCGGTTCTACGGCGCGGACGTGATCGTGGACTTCGCCAAGGAGGACGTCGTCGAGCGGATCCACGAACTGACCGACGGGCAGGGCGTGGACACCGCCATCGAGGCACTCGGCGCGGACGTCACCTTCCAGACCGCGGTCAAGGTGACCAAGCCGGGCGGCACGATCTCCGTCATCGGCTATTTCGGCCAGGGCGAGTTCGTGCACATCCCGCGCGTCGAATGGGGCGTCGGCATGGCCGACAAGACGATCGCGACCGGCCTGTGCCCCGGCGGGCGGCTCCGCATGGAGCGGCTGCTGCGGGTGCTGCGGAACAAGCGCGTCGACCCGACCCGGCTGACCACCCACCGCTTCCCCTTCAGCGAGATGGAGCGGGCCTTCGAGGTGTCGGACAAGAAGCTGGAGGACACCGTGAAGGTGCTGGTCTCCTTCGACGAGTGAGGCGGCCCGGTCCGGCAGCACGGTTCGGAGCACCGTCCGGAGCACGGTTCGGCTCACAGCAGGTCCGAGAAGGTCCGAGGAGCGAGGCCGCATGTACGATCCCGATCCGCCCTTCCGGCCCGTCCGCCGACGGGACGGCCACCTCCCGCTGGAGGACCTCGGCCTGATCGGCGACGGCACCACGGCGGCGCTGGTCGGCCTGGACGGCTCCATCCCCTGGATGTGCCTGCCCCGCTTCGACTCGGACGCCGTCTTCTGCCAACTCCTCGACCACGCGCGCGGCGGCCACTTCACCGTGGCGCCCGAGGATCTGGTGGAGGCCAGGCAGCACTATCAGCCCGACACCGGGGTGCTGGTCACCGAACTGCGCTCGCGCACCGGCCTGGTGCGGCTCACCGACGCGCTCGCCCTCAGATCCGGCGCCGACCTCACCGACGACATGCCGGCCGGGCGGGCGGAACTCGTGCGCTCGGCCGTCGTCCTGGACGGGCACGTACGGCTGCGGGCCGAACTGGAGCCGCGCGGCGGCGGGCAGGCGCAGGCGCTGTTCAGCGGTCTTGAGGTACGGCCCCACCGGCAGCCGGGCCTGCGCCTGCATCTGCGCGCCAACCGCCCCCTGACCGCTCTGCGCAGCACCCACGACCTCCGGCAGGGCGACCGCCTCGACCTGGTGCTGTCCTGGGGGCGCTTCCACCGGCACCACCGCTTCGACACCGACGCCATGCTCAAGGGCACCGCCGACGCCTGGCACCGCTGGATGCGGCACTGCGACTACGCCGGTCCGCAGGCGGCCCTGGTCCGACGGGCCGCGCTCACCCTGAAGATGTGCGACGACTGGGGCAGCGGTTCGCTGGTGGCCGCGCCCACCTCCTCGCTGCCCGCGCCGATCGGCGGCATCCGCAACTGGGACTACCGCTACACCTGGATCCGGGACGCGGCGTACGCCGTGTTCGCGCTGCGCCGCATCGGCTTCGACGGCGAGGCCGACTCCTTCCTCGGCTGGGTCCTCGACGCCTTCGAGCACAGCCGGCAGCCGCGCATCATGTACACCCTCCAGGGCGCCACGGTGCCGGACGAGGTGGAGGACGGCGAGCTGGCGGGCTATCGCGGTTCCGCCCCGGTGCGCTGGGGCAACGGGGCGACCGACCAGCGCCAGCACGACGTCTACGGCGAGATCCTCGACTGCGCCGACCAGTGGCTGCTCTCGGGCGGGGAGATCCAGCCGGCGCTGTGGGCGGGCCTGGCCGGACTCGCCGACGCGGCGGAGCGGGCCTGGCGCCAGCCCGACCAGGGGATCTGGGAAGTGCGCAGCGAGGGACGGGCGTTCACCTACTCAGCCGGGATGTGCCAGGTGGCCCTGGACCGCGCCGTGCGCATCGGGGAGCGGCACGGCCTGCCCGGCCGGATCGACCAGTGGCGGGCGGCGGCCGAGAAGGTGCGCCGCACCATCCTGGAGGAGTCCTGGGACGAGACGTCGGGCAGCCTCAGCGCCCATCTGTCCGGCGGCGGTGTCCTCGACGCGAGCCTGCTGGCGCTGCCGACGCGTGAGGTCGTACCGGCCGGTCATCCGCGGATGGTGGCCACGGCGGAGGCCGTCGCACAGCGGCTCTCGGCCGGGGGCGGGCTGCTGTACCGCTATCTGCACGACGAGGCCCCGGACGGACTGGCGGGTGACGAGGGCGCGTTCGTGCTGTGCAGCTTCTGGCTGGTCGACAACCTGGTCGGGCAGGGCCGCCTGGAGGAGGCCGGGGAGCTGTACGCGTCCCTGTGCGCGCGGGCCAGCACGGTCGGGCTGCTGTCGGAGCAGATCCACCCCACCACAGGAGAGTTCATGGGCAACTTCCCCCAGGCGTTCAGCCATATCGGCATCATCGCGAGCGGCGTGAACCTCCAGCGGGCGACGGCGGCGAGCCGCGGATGATCGAGCGTCTGGTCGTCCTGGGTGCGACGGGGGATCTCAGCGGGCGCTTCCTCATGCCGGCGCTCGCCGCCCTGCACGCCGCGGGGCACCTCGGCGAGGGGTTCCGGCTGACCGGGGCGAGCCGCGAGGAACTGACCACACAGGGGTTCCGGGAGTGGATCGGCGACTGGCTCGACCGGCAGGGCGACGGCCTTCCGGCCGGGGCCCGGCGGGCGGTCGTGGAGTCGGCGCACTACCAGCGGGCCGATGTCACCGACCAGGAGGACGTCCGGGCGCTCGTCGGCGGTGCCGAGCCCGTGGCGCTGTATCTGGCGCTGCCGCCCTCGCTCTTCCCCCGGGTGGTCTCCGCGCTGCGCTCGGCGGGACTGCCGGCCGGGAGCAGGATCGTACTGGAGAAGCCGTTCGGCGAAGACCTGGACAGCGCACGCGAGTTGAACGCGCGGCTGGCCGAACTGGTGCCGGAGCAGGCGGTGTTCCGGGTGGATCACTTCCTGGCCATGACCACGGTGCAGAACGTGCTGGGCAGCAGGCTCGCCAACCGGGTGCTGGAACCCCTGTGGAACAGCACCCATATCGCCGAGGTGGAGATCGTCTGGGACGAGAGCCTCGCGCTGGAGGGCCGGGCCGGTTACTACGACCGGGTCGGCGCCCTGAAGGACATGGTGCAGAACCATCTGCTCCAGGTGCTCTGCCTGGTCGCCATGGAGCCGCCGGTCACCCTCGGCGAACGGGACCTGCGGGACCGCAAGGTCGATGTGCTGCGCTCCGTGCGGCTGCTGACCGAGTACGACGTGGTGCACCGCACCCGGCGCGCCCGCTACGCCGCGGGCCGGATCGGGGACCGCGACGTGCCCTCGTACGCCGACGAGGAGGGCGTGGACCCCGGGCGCGGCACCGAGACCTTCGCCGAGGTGGAGCTGGAGCTGGACAACTGGCGCTGGGCGGGCACGACGTTCCGGCTGCGCAGCGGCAAGGGGCTGCGGGGGGACCGCAAGGAGGTGGCGGTGCGGTTCCGGCAGGTGCCGCATCTGCCGTTCGGGCACACCGGGGAGGTGGAGCCCAATGTGCTGCGCTTCGGTCTGGAACCGGAGGGCCTGACCCTGGATCTGATGGGCACCGGCGCGCGGGCCGGGCATCTCGCCGAGCTGGAGCTGACGGCCGAGCTGGAGCCCGCCGAACTGCCCGCCTACGGACGGCTGTTGCTGGACGTGCTGCGGGGCGATCCGGCCCTGTCGATCCGCGGTGACGAGGCGGAGGAGGCGTGGCGGGTGCTCACCCCGGTGCTCACGGCGTGGGAGCGGGACCTCGTCCCGCTGGAGGAGTACCCGGCGGGCTCGGACGGACCGGCGCCCCGGCACGCGTACGGGCCCGGCCCGGTGACCAGGGAGGCCCTGCTGCACGAGGAGACGGTCCTGGGTACGGCGGCGGACGACGGGCGGTCGTGAGGAGCATGGGCGGCCCGATGGACCATGACCCCGGGCGGCGGCCGCCGTGCGTCGTCGTGATCGGGGTGTCCGGGGTCGGCAAGACCACCGTGGCCCGGCTGCTCGCGCGGCGGCTGGGTGTTCCGTTCGCGGAGGCGGACGACTTCCACTCCCCCGAGAGCGTCGCCAAGATGTCGGCGGGCGTGCCGCTGACGGACGCCGACCGGGGGGCCTGGCTGGAGGCGATCGGCCGCTGGCTGCGCGAGCGCGAGCGCGCGGCGACCGGCGGTGTGGTGCCCTGCTCGGCGCTGCGCCGCCGCTACCGGGACGTCCTGCGGGCGGCCTGTCCGGACGCCTTCTTCGTGCATCTGACGGCCCGGCACGAGGAGGTGGGGCGGCGGATGAGCGAGCGTTCCGGCCACTTCATGCCGCGTGCGCTGCTGGAGTCGCAGGAGGCGACGCTGGAACCGCTGGAGGCCGGTGAGCGGGGCGGCGCCGTGGACGCGGGTCCGGCTCCCGCGGTCGTCGTCGAGGCGATCCTCGGCCTGCTGGCCGAGACGCAGGACGACACCAACGGGCTTTAGCCGACGCCAGGTTGAGGGTGCGGGACCCGGACGACGGCGGTCGCCCGGATACCGGCCGGCACGGTGTCAGCAGCCGCCGCAGCTGTAGTACAGGGCGTCCCAGTGGGTGCCCTCGTCCGCGTAGACGTTGCCGGAGGCCGCGGTCCACATCGGGTAACCGTCGCCGCGCAGGCCGGAGTAGGTGAAGTTGTTCTTGATGTAGTTGGTGACGCAGGTGTTCTTGCCGTAGTCGAGCTTGTAGCCGTTCCAGTGGGAGTACGTGCCGGAGGCGTGTCCGGTCTCGGTGCCGCCGGTGATGTTCAGGGCGCAGCCGCTGGCGTGCTTGAGGGTCACGGCGCCCTGGGCGGTGGTCAGGTTGAGCTGGTCGAACGACGTACAGGTCGAGTTGTTGCGGTCGGAGCAGCCGCCGGAGGAGGACCAGGTGATGCCCGCGTCGCGGAACATCTGGGTCGCGGTGGCGTTGCTGATCTTGGTGACCGCGAAGGCGTCCGTCGCGGTGCCGAGCACGGCGACACCGGGAGCGACGACCAGCGCGAGCGCGGTCAGGGTCGAGCGGACCTTCATGGGGGAGCCTCCTGCGAAAGGCCGGGCAACTTATGGGGTGGCTGTGCAGGTGGTGCGTGGGGATGATGCCAGAGTCCCCGGCGCGTCCGCCAGGGATCGCGGGCATCGTCCGCACCGACGGGAGGCCCCCCGCCGGGGTCCGGTCGACGTCCAGTTCTCCGCCGCCCCGCCCGGCGTCGGCCGTCGGGTCACGGAACGGCACGCCGCTCGCCGACCGTCCGGTAGGACGGCGCGGCGGCCCCCTTCGTGACGGCGTGCCGGGCCGAGACCTTCTGCGCCAGGCCGTACACCAGGGCGACGAGCAGCGCGTGCGGCTGCCCGGGCAGTGCCTGTACGACGACGACCGTGCTGACGCTGACATTGCTCATGCCGCACGCCAGGGTGACCGTGACCCCGGCGCCGGGCGGCACCCGCAGCGCGCGGGCGGTGAGCGAACCCACGAGGAAGGCCGACCGGCACACACCCCACCCCACGACGGCGCAGAGCGCGACGGCCGTCCAGGGCTCCCGGTGCAGCACCGGGACCGCGGCGGTGGCGTTGACGTACGTCAGGGCGAGCATCGCCGCGATCGCCACCAGCGGCGCCCCGGCGAGCAGGCGGCCGGAGACGGCGGCGGGGACGCACCGCCGGGCGAGCAGGCCGAGCGCGCAGGGCAGGGCGACGGCACCGGTGAGCAGCGCACGCGCCTGCCCGGCCGCGCTGTCCACCAGTGCCCGGGTGTGGCCCGCCGACGGCAGGACATGACCCAGCACGCCCAGTGTCGTGGGCATGGTCAGCGGGCTGAGCAGCGCGGACAGCAGGACGACGGCCAGCAGGGCGGTGACCTCGCCGTCCCGGCCGATCCAGACCGTCGCGGCGGCGGCCACGGGCGCCGCCGCGATCAACGCCACGGCGGTCGACAGGCCGCCGGCCGGTCCCCGCAGCCCGGCGCCGTACAGCACCAGGGCGGTGGCCGGCGCCAGGGCGAAGGGGGTCAGCAGATGCGCGGCGAGGCCCGCGAGCACGGCCTTCGGCTGCCGGACGGCGGCCAGGACGCGGCCCGGCGGCACCTGGAAGGCGGCGGCGAAGAGGATGACGAACAGCGCGACGGCCGACGCGTCGAGGCGCGTGCCGAAGAGGCCGGGCGCGGTTTCGCGCAGCCGGGCCCCGGGGCCGGGGACGAGCAGGGCGAGCAGGTAGCAGAGGAGGACGGCGGGGCCGAGACGCCGGTGGAGCCAACCGGACGTCCGGCCGCCACGGGCAGCGTGAGCGGGCATGGGAGTTCCTTGGTGTGCCGCGGGAGGTTTCGGGGGCGCGCGACGGCCGAGCGGGCGCCCCGTACGGGCAGCCCGCGGCCGGGAACTCCCTAGACCCTGAGCGGCGGTTCCGGACGACCGTCGGGCACCCGCCCGGGCACTCGCGGCTCCGAGGGCGGTGGCGGGGCGCTCACCAGCGCGCCCTGGCCCGTGCCGTTCGAGGCGCACGCGTGGGCGCGCGGAGACGGGGCAGGCGCCGGGGGCACCGCGACGTCCGCGCGGCCACCGTGACACCTGGGGCCTGCCGCCTCCCGCACTCCTGCGGCCGTATACCGGGACGCGGCCACGGCCCGGGGCCCGGCCAGGGCCCGGGGCGCCGCCGTGGCGAACGGCCGATGCGGCGTGCCGAGGGCGGACCCGGCCAGGGCCCGCATCCGGGGGCAGCCGCCGAGCGCGGCGGTGAGGACGGCGCAGACGAGCGCGGCGACGAGGAGACCTGTCCAGACAGGCCGGGCGCTCGTCGGCGGTCTCGGTTCCGCACCCCGCACACGCACGCCCCGGACGTTACGACGTCCGCGCGGGAGCGGGGCGTTCACACCACGCGACGCGCTGCCACGTCCCCTCGCACGGGTCCACGGCAGGCCCGCCCGGACCCGGATTTACCTCCGAGGCAAATACCCAGCGGGGTATTTGACCGTCTCGGCGGGACCGTCATAGCTTCGGTCACGGAAACCCCCCGGGGTATTTGAGGGGACAACCAAACCGCTGCAGGAAGGACTCCCACCATGGTCGCGAGCCCCGTACCCGGCACCGAGAAGATCACCGGCCGGCACCGGGTCGCCGTCGTCGGCGGCGGCAGCGCGGGAATCAGCGTCGCCGCCCGGCTGCGCCGCGCGGGCGTCACCGACATCACGCTCGTCGAGCCCTCCGACAGCCACTGGTACCAGCCCCTGTGGACCCTGGTCGGCGGCGGTCAGGCGGCCCTGCGCGACACCCGCCGCGCCGAGGCGTCCGTCATCCCGGACGGGGTGCGCTGGATACGCCGGCACGCCCTCGCCGTCGACCCCGACGCGCGGACGATCGCCCTCTCCGGCGGTGCCGAACTCGCCTACGAGCACCTGGTGATGGCCCCCGGGCTGCAACTGGACTGGGACGCCGTGCCGGGTCTCGCCGAGGCGGTGGGACATGACCGGGTGGCCAGCAACTACGCGCCCGAGTACGCCCCGCGCACCTGGGAGCTGATCAGGAACCTGCGCTCCGGCACGGCGATCTTCACCCACCCGGCCACGCCGCTCAAGTGCGGCGGGGCGCCGCAGAAGATCGCCTACCTGGCCGCCGACCACTGGCGCAGGCGCAAGGTCCTGGACCGCATCCGGATCATCCTCGTGATCCCGGACGCCACCCTGTTCAAGGTGCCCGAGTGGGGCCGTGTCCTGGAGCGGGTCGCCGAGCGGTACGGCATCGAGGTGCGGCTGCGCTCGGAGATGACCGCCGTGGACGGCGACCGCCGCGAGATCACCGTCACCGACCATGCGACCGGCCGCGCGGAGACCATCGGATACGACCTGCTGCACGCCGTGCCCCCGCAGAGCGCGCCCGACTGGGTCAAGCGGAGCCCGCTCGCCGATCCCGCCGCCCCGCTGGGCTTCGTCGCCGCCGACCAGTACACGCTGCAACACCCGCGGTATCCGGAGGTGTTCACACTCGGCGACGTGGCCGACCTGCCGACCTCGAAGACCGGCGCGGCGGTGCGCAAGCAGGCTCCGGTGGTGGCCGCCAACCTGCTCGACGTGATGAAGGGCCGGACGCCCGCGCACCGGTACGACGGCTACACCTCCTGTCCGCTGGTGACCGCCCGCGACCGGATGCTGCTCGCCGAGTTCGACTACGACCTGACGCCCCGGCCCAGCTTCCCGCTGATCGACACCTTCAAGGAACGGCGCGACATGTGGGTCTTCAAGCGGTACCTGCTGCCGCAGATCTACTGGCGCGGCATGCTCACCGGCCGCCTCTGACACCCCCGGCACGCGTACGGAATACCCCCCGGGGTACTCGTGCTATGGTCCATACATACCCCGGGGGGTAATCACCGAAGGGAACGTCCCCGTGTTCTTCATCGACACCATCGAGCTCGAGGGCCTCGGCAACCGCAGCTACCTGGCCGGTGGCCGCCAGGCCGCCGTGGCGGTGGACCCGCCGCGCGACATCGACCAGGTGATGGCGGCGGCGGTGCGACGCGGCGTACGGATCACCCACGTGGTGGAGACCCATGTCCACAACGACTACGTCACCGGCGGGCTGGAACTGGCCCGGGTGACGGGCGCCGCCTATCTGGTACCGGCCGGCGCGCGGGTGTCGTTCGCGCGGGTCCCGGTGGCCGACGGCGACACCGTCACGGTGGACGACGCGCTCGAACTGCGGGCGGTCGCCACCCCCGGCCACACCCCGCACCACACCTCCTACGTCCTGCTGGAGCAGGGCCGCCCGGTGGCCGCGTTCACCGGCGGTTCCCTGCTGATCGGCACGGTGGGCCGGCCCGATCTGGTCGAGCCCCGGCTGACCGAGCGGCTGGCCCGTGCCCAGCACGCCTCCGCCCACCGGCTGGCCGCCGAGCTGCCGGACGAGACATCCGTGCTGCCCACGCACGGCTTCGGCAGCTTCTGCTCCTCCGCGCAGGCCGAGGGCGACACCACCACCATCGGCAAGGAGAAGTCGGCCAACGCCGCGCTCACCACGGACGTCGACTCCTTCGTCGCCCGGCTGCTCGCCGAGCTCGACGACATCCCCGCCTACTACACCCACATGGGCCCGGCCAACGCGGCGGGCCCCGCGCCGGTGGACCTCACCGCACCGGCCGTCGCGGACGCCCGGCAGATCGCGGCCCGGCTCGCGGCCGGCGAGTGGGTCGTGGACCTGCGCAACCGGGTCGCGTTCGCCGAGGGCCATGTCGCCGGATCCTTCAACTTCGAGGCCGACGGCAAGATCGCCACATATCTGGCGTGGCTGATCCCGTGGGGCAAGCCGGTCACGCTGCTCGCCGAGTCCCCCGAGCAACTGGCCTCAGCCCAGCGCGAGTTGGTCCGGGTCGGCATCGACCGGCCGGCCGCCGCCGCCACCGGCGCGCCGACGGAATGGGTGCCCGAAGGCGAGGACCTCGTCTCCTTCCCCCGCGCCACCTTCGCCGCGCTGGCCGAGCGCGGCACGGACGGCGTCGTCGTCCTGGACGTGCGCCGCGACTCCGAACGCGCCGCCGGGCACATCGAGGACTCCGTCCACATCCCGGTCCACCAGCTGCACAAGCGGCTCGGTGAGGTACCGGCGGGCACCGTCTGGGTGCACTGCGCCGGTGGCATGCGGGCCGCCATCGCCGCCTCGCTGCTGCACGCGTCCGGCCGGGACGTGGTGGCCGTGGACGACGGTTTCGACGCCGCCGCGACCGCGGGACTGACCGTGGTCACCGGGTGACCGACCCACTCCCCCACCCGCGCCCCACCCATTCCGATCCGTCCGTTCCGATCCATCCGCCTTCCCGAGAGGTCGAGTGATGTCCCTCCTCCCCCGTGCCGAGGACCGCGTCAGCGCCGCCGAGGCCGTACGGCACACCCGGGGCGCCGCCGCCCCGGCCGTGCCGCCGGACGCACGCGAGCGGCACGAGCGGGCCGCCGGGCACCCGGTCGTCGACGGGCACGGGAACAGCGGTTCCATAGCATGACCGCCCTGATACTCGCGCTCGTCGCCGGTGCCGTGATCGGCCTGGCCCTGGGCGGTCTCGGCGGGGGCGGCAGCGTCCTCGCCGTACCCGCCCTGATCTACCTCCTCGGTTTCACCACGGCCGAGGCGACGACGGCCAGCCTGGTCATCGTCACCCTCACCTCGGTCACGGCGCTGACCGGGCACGCCCGGGACGGCCATGTCGCCTGGCGCACCGGGCTGCTGTTCGCCGCGGCGGGCATCGTGCCCGCGATGGCCGCCGGGGCCGCCGCAAGCCATCTGCCCCAGGCCCTGCTGACCATCGCGTTCTCGGTCATCGCGGCACTCGCCGCGCTGCGTATGCTGCGCCCCGCCCGCACCGCCCCCGGCTCCGGCACCCGGATCAACCCCGGCAAGGCCGGTGCGGTGGGGGCCGGTCTCGGGACGGTGACCGGATTCCTGGGCGTGGGCGGCGGCTTCCTCGCCGTACCGGCGCTGGTGGGTGTGCTCCGGCTGCCCATGCGCACGGCGGTCGGCACCAGCCTGCTGGTCATCACGATCAACTCGCTGGCCGCGCTCGGCGCCCGCGCCGGCACCGGGACACATCTGGACTGGGCGGTCGTCGCGCCGTTCACCGCGGCCGCCATGCTCGGCGCCTGGGACGGAAAACGCCTGGCCAGGAAGGTCCGGGGCGGGACCCTGCAACGTGTCTTCGGCTGCGTGCTGCTCGCCGTCGCACTCTTCATGTTCGCCGACGTACTCGTGTGACATCGCCGTCACAGAGCCCTGGCACAGTGGGGGACGCCGGGCGTCCCCGCACCCTCCCCACTCCCCTGGGTCACTCCCCGTTCCGGGACGCCCTCGACCGCACAAGGACGACACCTGTCATGACGACCCTCACCACGCTCGCTCCCTATCAGGCCAAGGAGCGTCTGCACCAGCTCATCGTGATCGATGTCCGCACCCCGGGCGAGTACGCCGGTGGTCACATACCCGGCGCCCTGAACATCCCGCTGGACCAGCTCGACCGGGCGCTGCCCGAGATCCGCGGCGCCGCCGAGCGCGGCGAGGTCCTCGTGGTGTGCGCCTCGGGTGCCCGCTCCGAGAACGCCTGCCGGAAGCTCGCCGAGCAGGGCGTCCACGCGGCGACCCTCGCGGGCGGCACCGGCGCCTGGGCCGCCCAGGGGCAGCGGCTGGACCACCCCGTGGCCTGTGACGTCAAGGCGGTCTGGAACATGGACCGGCAGGTCCGGCTCACCGCCGGCTCCCTCGTCCTGCTCGGCCTGGCCCTGGGCGAGTTCGTCCACCCGGCCTTCCGGCTGCTGTCCGCCGGTGTGGCGGGCGGTCTGGTGTTCTCCGCCGTGAGCAACACCTGCGGCATGGCCGCCCTGCTCGCCAAGCTGCCCCACAACCGGCCCGCCGCGGCCGACCTGGACGCCACGCTCGCGCGCCTGCGCGGCCTGTGACCGCACGGTTCGTACGGCACGTTCGCCCAGTACGCCGCCGCCCAGTACGCCGCCGCCCGGGGCGGGCATCGGCGTACTGGGCGAAGCCTTCGGATGTTCCCGGCTTACGGTTCGACGCCACCGGCGAGGGTGCCGCTGACGTACGCGGTCACCTTCGTCGCATCGGCGTACGCGGTGTTGGTCGCGTAGCTGTAGTCGTCGCTCTCACTGAAGTTCGACCAGTCCGTCTTGCTCACCCGGCTCTGGATGTCCCCGGTGTCCGCACCCGCCGCGAGGGAGCCCGCGCCGGTGGTGAACCCGATCTCCAGGTAGTGGTCCGCGCCGGACTTCGGCGAGGACAGCGCCACGACCTTCTGCGTGACGTTCGCACAGCCGACGGCCGCATAGTCGCACCACGCGCTGAAGGTGGCAGCGCCGCCGTCACCGGTGAAGTAGTAGCGGATCGTCACCTTCGACAGATCCACCGCGGAACTCCCGGTGTTGACCAGGCGCAGCCCCGGCTTGATGGCGTTGTCCGTCGGCGCGCTGTCGTTGTTCTTGTACTGCGCCTTCACCGCGCCCGTGCCCGGATTGCCACCGCCGCCACCGGACGCGGCCGTGGTCGCCGTCACCGCGCCGGAGGCCGCCGAGACATTGCCCGCCGCGTCCTTCGCCCTCACCGTGTACGAGTACGCCGTCGACGCCGACAGACCACTGTCCGTGTACGACGTCGAGGTGCTGCTACCCACCTTCGTGGGCCCCCGGTACACGTCGTACCCGGTCACCCCCACGTTGTCCGACGACGCCGACCACTTCAGCGACACACTCGAAGCCGTCGTCCCCGACACCGCAAGACCCGTCGGCGCGGTGGGCGCGGTCGTGTCCGTGCCGCCGCCACCGCCCCCGCCGCCGAGGGCGGTCTGCACCGCCGTGTACGCGGGTTTGGTCTGGAGGTTCTCGTCGTAGAGGTCGGCGGCGCCCTGACCCGAGAAGGTGCTCGGCACCCAGGAGTACTTGTCGTCGAAGTCCCAGACCGTGATGCCGACGCAGCGGGTGACCGCGAGGCAGGCGCTGGTGACCTGGCGGTAGTAGTCGGCCTGGGTGGCCAGCTTGGTGCTGTCCGACGGCATCTCCATGCGCACGTCCAGCTCCGTGAAGGCGACGTCGAGCCCGAGGTCGGCGAAGCGCTGGAGGTTCTGCCGCATGTTCGAGGGGAACGAGTACTGGATCGCCAGGTGCCCCTGGAAGCCGATGCCGTCCAGCGGCACGCCCGCCTTCTTCAGGTCACTGGCCAGCTGGTACATGGCGTCGGCCTTGGCGCCGGTGCCGTCGATGTTGTAGTCGTTGATGTACAGCTTGGCGCTGGGGTCGGCGGCGTGCGCGGTGCGCAGCGCGTCCGCGATGTAGTCCTTCCCCATGGCGTTGTAGAAGGCGTCGGTCCGGTACGTGCCGTCGTCGTTGAACGGCTCGTTGACCACGTCCCAGGAGTAGACCTCGCCCTTGTAGTGGGTGGCCTCCTTGGTGATGTGGTTCTCCATGGCGCCCTGGACCTGGGCGGCGGGGAGATTGCTCACCCAGCTGGGCAGCTGGCTGTGCCAGACCAGGTTGTGGCCGCGCACCTGCTGGTTGTGGGCCTGTGCGAACTGGACGATCGCGTCGCCGCCGCTGAAGTTGAACTGGCCCTGCGAGGGCTCCGTGGTGTCCCACTTCATCGAGTTGCCGGGCGTGATCGAGCCGAACTCGCTGCCCAGGACGGCGGTGTAGGCCGAGTCGTTGAGTTCCGGGTTGTCGGTGGCGGAGCCGAAGTACCGGCCGCTCGCCTGGGCGAGCTGGCCCAGGGTGCCGCCCTGGGCGGTGGCCGGGGCGGCACCGGCGGCGAGCAGACCGCATCCGGTGGTCACCAGCGTGGCCAGCGCGACCGCGAGCCCCCCGCCGCGCAAGGGGTGCAGAAGGGATCTCACCACTGTCTCCTTGTCAGTTGGGCTCGGTGCCGCCCGCGAGGGTGCCGTCGACGTAGACGGTCACCTTGGAGGCATCCGCATAGGCGGTGTTGGTCGCGTAGCTGTAGTCGTCGCTCTCGCTGAAGTTGGACCAGTCGCTCTTGTTGATCCGGCTCTGGATGTCACCGGTGCTCGCACCCGCCGCGAGAGAACCGGCACCGGAGGTGAACCCGATCTCCACGTAGTGGTCCGCACCCGACTTCGGCGACGACAGCGCCACGACCTTCTGCGTGACGTTCGAACACCCGACGGCCGCGTAGTCGCACGACGCCGTGAACGTGGACGCACCACCGTCACCGGTGAAGTAGTAGCGGATCGTCACCTTCGACAGATCCACCGCGGAACTCCCCGTGTTCACGACCCGCAGACCCGGCTTGATCTGATTGTCGGTCGGCGCACCGTCGTTGTTCTTGTACTGCACCTTCACCGCACCCGTGCCCGGGTTGCCACCGCCGCCACCGGACGCGGCCGTGGTCGCCGTCACCGCACCCGACGCCGCCGAGACGTTACCCGCCGCATCCTTCGCCTTCACCGTGTACGAGTACGCCGTGGACGCGGTCAGACCACTGTCCGTGTACGACGTCGAGGTCGTGCTGCCCACCTTCGTGGACCCCCGGTACACGTCGTACCCGGTCACCCCCACGTTGTCCGTCGAGGCACTCCACTTCAGCGACACACTCGAACTGGTCGTCGCGGACACCGCAAGACCCGTCGGCGCGGACGGCGCGGTCGTATCCGTCGTACCGCCACCGCCACCACCGGAGCCCTTGGTCGCGTTGAAGGAGAAGCTGTTGCTGGCCAGGCCCTGGCCGCCCTGCCAGATCTCGAAGCCGGCCTCGGCGTCGATCAGGTAGTGCGCGGAGTTGATGGAGCCGCGCGAGACCGCGTCGTCGATCAGGGCCTTGACGTCGAGATTGCTGAACGAGGTGCCGCCGCCCTGGAGGACATAGGAGATGATCTTCCAGGAGGTCTGCTGCCCGGTCCACACGTCCCAGCCGTGCCCGGCGACGTTCGCGGTGGCGGTCTGGCTGCCGAACGGCTGGACGCTGCCCTTGTGGTTGAGCCAGATCATCACCTCCGTGCCGTCGGGCTGACCGTCCGTGGTCGGCGTCGAGTTGAACCAGAGGTCGTACGCGACGTCATAGGCGCCCGACGCCGGCTGCGTGGTCGACCAGGAGGAGGTCGCGCTGCCCAACTGGCTGACCTGGATGGGCAGTCCGCTGCCCGTGGTGCAGGCACCCCAGTGGCAGCCCTTGTAGACCGAGGGGTAGGTCGCCGGGGCGCCGTTGGTGGCCGTGTTGAAGTTCGCCTGGGTGAGCGACCACGCGCCCGAGCTGTTGTCGATGCTCACGCACTGCGTGTCCGACGAGTTCCATTCGTTCTGCTGATAGGTGTACTCCCCGCCTTGGAGGGAGGTCGTCCCGTACTGGGTGCAGTCCGTCGCCGTACCGGCGGACGCCGGCTGCGTGACGACCATGAGCGCACCGAGCAGCAGGGCGGCCACGGTGCCCGCCCACGCGGCCGTGCGCAGCCGTCTCCACGATGACAGCATGTGTGAGGTCTCCTTCGTTCCTTGGCGGATCAGGGCTCGATGCCCCAGGCGAGGGTGCCGTTGACGTACGCGGTGACCTTGGTGGCGTCGCTGTAGGCCGTGTTGGCGCCGTAGCTGTAGTCGTCGCTCTCGCTGAAGTTCGACCAGTCGCTCTTGCTGAGCCGGCTCTGGATGTCACCGGAGTTCGCGCCCGCCGCGAGCGAGCCCGCGCCGGAGGTGAACCCGACCTCCAGATAGTGGTCGGCGCCCGACTTCGGAGAGGACACGGCGACCACCTTCTGTGTGACGTTCGAGGCGCCGACCGCCGCGTAGTCGCACCAGGTGCCGTAGGTGCTCGCACCGCCGTCGCCGGTGAACCAGTACCGCAGGGTGACGGTCGACAGGGCCAGCGCGGCGCTGCCGGTGTTGACCACGCGCAGGCCGGGCTTGATCGCGTTGTCCGTCGCCGCGCTGTCGTTGTTCTTGTACTGCACCTTGAGCGCGCCGGTGCTGCCGCCGCCGGAGCCGGCCTTGGTGGTGGCGGTGACCGCGCCGGAGGCCGCCGAGACGTTTCCGGCCGCGTCCTTCGCCTTGACCGTGTACGAGTACGCCGTCGACGCCTTGAGGCCCGAGTCGGTGAAGGACGTGGTGGCCGCGCTGCCCGCCAGGGTGCCGCCCCGGTAGATGTCGTACCCGGCCACGCCCACGTCGTCGGTCGACGCGGTCCAGGTCAGCGAGACGCTGGTGTCCGTGGTCGCCGACACCGCGAGGTTCGTCGGCACGGTCGGCGGTGTGGTGTCACCGGTGCCGCCGCCGGAGCCTGCGCCGACGATCAGCTCGGCGTAGACGGCGTAGGCCATGGCGATGTCGGCCTGCGCCCAGAAGCGGTGGTAGCTGAAGGTGGGCGCGGAGCCGCCGTTCAGATACGCCTGGACCTTGGGCCAGTCCGGGTCCTTCTTGTACCAGGAGCGGATCGAGAGGAAGGTCGAACTGGAGTTGATCACATCGCCGTTGGGCATCTTGCCGGTCCAGCCCGACGGCACGTAGACCGGGTCGGCGAACCGGCTGTAGTCGGTGCGGGTCTCCGGGGTGGTGATGCCCTTGGCGTCGGCGAACTGCGCCATCGCGTCCAGCAGGTTCTTGGCGAGGGTCGCGGCGGCGGTGTCACCGGACTTGGCGGCGTAGTAGGTGAGCGTCTTGACGTAGGCGGCGGCCACCCCGGTGTCGTTGCCGTGGTCCACGACCGACACATGCAGGCCGGTGTTGGCGGCCGGGCTGCCCGGGTTCCAGGTCTCGGGCTGCCCGGTCCAGCTCAGGTTGCCCGGGATCCGGAAGTCGGTGGCCGAGACGGTGGTCTCGGAGGAGGCCCAGGCGACCCACTTGGCGAGGATCGACTTGGCGGTGGCGTTCCCGCTCACGTAGTAGTACTCGGCGACCCGCTCCAGCGACCAGCACTGGAAGCCGAACCAGTTGTTGCTCGGCGGGTCGTGGTAGACCGGCTGCCAGTCGTAGGCCATGCCGTAGAACGTCGGATCACCGGCCGGCGGGGCGCCGTACTGCCCGTTCCAGCTGTTGGTGGCGCCGCCCGCGATGGCGCCCTCGGCGGACTGGAGCCACTGGTAGAACTCCAGCTGCCGCTGGAGGCTCGCGGACCAGTCGCTCTGGGCGGTGGGCGACTTCGGGGTCAGGCTCGGCACATTGGCCAGCGCCCAGGCGGCCAGCGGGTTCTGGTAGCCCTGGTGGGCGGTGCCGTCGCCGATCCGCCAGGCCCAGCCGCCGCCGTTCTCCGCGCCGCCCCAGGCGTAGTACCAGGCCAGCAGGTAGTGCTCGGAGTCCCGCCCGGAACCGGCGGCGCAGCTCTTCGGATCGGTGCAGTTGCCGATCTTCTTGAAGTACTTGTCGAACAGGGAGTAGCGCAGGTAGTCGCCCATCTTGGCGGCCTTCGCCACGGAGGCGGAGATCGCGGACGCGTTGCCCTGGGCGGTGGCCCACCGGTACGCCCAGTACGCCGCCTGCACCGCGCGGGCGTCGGCGTCGGGGGCGTTGGTGTACTTCCACTGCTGGGAGTAACTGCTGTCCTTGACGAACAGGTCGAGATACCCGTTGGTGCCGCCGTACTTGAACAGATCGGTGGTCGGCTGCGGGATCGTCTCCCACACCGACTCCTGGGCGCCGCGCTGGTAGCTGTTGATGTACGACGGTCCGGACGCGGTGGGCCCGTTCTCGGCGCCGGTGCCCGGCGTGTTGCCGTACCCGTAGATGTTGTCCACGTCCATCAGCCAGTGCATCCCGTAGATGTCCGGGGTGCCGTAGGCCGAGTTCAGCTCGCTCGCGATCGGGTCCTGACCGGAGGAGACCGAACTGTCCAGTGCGGAGGGGTACTTGTTGACGTCGGGCCACTCGGGGATGTAAGTCGCCGGGCTGCTCGCGTTGTAGGAGCTGTTGCTCGGCTGGTCGGTGTGGTTGGGGATGATGTACTTCTCGGCGGTGGCCCACGCGTTGTTGAACGGCGTCCAGTTGCCGGTCACCCGGCCGTAGGTGGCCTCCAGCCAGAACCAGAAGCTGAATGCCTCCGATGTGGTCTGGTGGCCGTGGTCGGGCGCCTCGACGATCAGCGTCTCCACGCAGTGGTAGGGGATGCCCTCGTCGCTGAAGTAGCCGTTCGCCGAGTCCTTGATCTTGTTGTACTGGGTGAGGAAGGCCGTGGTGTACGGGTCGTCGGCGGTCGCCGCGGGGGACGTCGCGGGTTTCCTGGCCGTCGGCGCCGCGTTGGCGAGCGTGGGCGTGACGGCCGCCGCGAACAGGGCTCCGCCGACCGCGGCGGCGAAGCGTCTGCGGGAAAAACCGGGGGCGGACATGGCTTCTCCTGGGGGAAATGGGGGGATCGGGGAGATCGGGGGGATCGGGGGGATCCTGGGAGATCAGGGAGATCAGGGGAAACCCGGCGGATCGGGGGGAGGAGCCGGAGCATGGCGCCACCCCTGATGGGCGCCATGCTCCGGAGACCCGGCCGCGGCCCGGAGCGGGGCGGGCGTGGCGGGGCGGCCGGGTTGCTGCGGGAAGAGCCTCGGCTTACGGCTCGACGCCACCCGCGAGGGTGCCGCCCACGTACACGGTCACCTTGGAGACATCGGCGTACGCGGTGTTGGTCGCGTAGCTGTAGTCGTCGCTCTCGCTGAAGTTGGACCAGTCGCTCTTGTTGATCCGGCTCTGGATGTCACCGGAGTTCGCACCCGCCGCGAGGGAGCCCGCGCCGGAGGCGAAACTGATCTCCACGTAGTGGTCCGCGCCGGACTTCGGCGAGGAGAGCGCCACGACCTTCTGCGTGACGTTCGAGCAGCCGACGGCCGCGTAGTCGCACGACGTGGTGAAGGTGGAGGAACCGCCGTCACCGGTGAAGTAGTAGCGGATCGTCACCTTCGACAGATCCACCGCGGAACTCCCGGCGTTGACGACGCGCAGACCCGGCTTGATCTGGTTGTCGGTCGGCGAGCCGTCGTTGTTCTTGTACTGCACCTTCACCGCACCCGTGCCCGGGTTGCCACCGCCGCCACCGGACGCGGCCGTGGTCGCCGTCACCGCACCCGACGCCGCCGAGACATTGCCCGCCGCGTCCTTCGCCTTCACGGTGTACGAGTACGCCGTTGACGCGGTGAGGCCGCTGTCCGTGTACGACGTCGAGGTCGTGCTGCCCACCTTCGTGGACCCCCGGTACACGTCGTACCCGGTCACCCCCACGTTGTCCGTCGAGGCGGTCCACTTCAGCGACACACTCGAACTGGTCGTCGCGGACACCGCAAGACCCGTCGGCGCGGTGGGCGCGGTCGTGTCCGTACCGCCGCCACCGCCCCCGCCGCCGGAGATGGGCGGGTAGGCGTTCTGGAGCAGCTGCTGGAACTGGGCGGAGAACCAGTGGCCGGCCAGCGGGGCGTTCGGCAGGGCACCGGTCGGGTTGTTGCCGTTGCGCGCGTTGCCCGTGTAGGTCGGGTCGCACATCTGGTCGAAGCCCTTGCCCTCACTGTTGTCGATGGGCTGGCTCGCGCCGTCCGACTCACCCGGGGGCTTGACCCACACATAGGCGTCGATCCCGGAGGCCGGGGCCGCGGTCGGCCGCTCGCCGAGGCCGGCACCGCTCTGGTTGCACCAGTTGCCCGCGTGGATCCGGCGGTCGATCCGGGCGCCGTTGACGTAGTCGTCCACGGACGTCGTCGGGCCGGGGCCGGTCGGCCGGGCGGAGCCGCCCCAGCCGTTGCGGGAGGTGTCGATCAGCATCCCGATGCCGGAGCTGAAGCCCTTCGACACCAGCGTGGTGCGCAGCGCCTGGGCGTAGGACTGCTCGTCGACGTACTGGTTCCAGTCCACCCACTTCGACTGGCGCACCGTCGTACCGTTGACGGAGTCGGTCACCTTGAAGTTGGGCTCCACGGTCGCCGAGTAGTTGGCCGTGTTGACGATGAAGCCCTGCACGTCGTTGACGGTGGCACCGGCGGTGGTGGCGGCCTTGTAGAACTCGTCCGCGGCCGGGCCGAGGTTGGTGTCCCAGCCCAGCCAGCCGTGGTGGCCGGCGTCGATGTAGTTGTACACGTTGGGTATCGCGCCCAGGTGGTTCAGCGCGTAGCCGACGCCGGTCTCGTAGTTGCCGTTCGACTTCATCGTCTCGCACTGCGAGGTCGAGCCGTCGGTGCCGCCCGCGTTGGTGACCAGGTTCGGCAGCGAGTCGGGCTCGACGATGTTGACGATCCGCAGATTGGCGTAGGCCGGGTCGGCGAGGATCTTGGCGATCGGGTCGATGTAGTCGGTCTCGTACCGGCCGATGTCGGTCGGGCCCAGCTCACCGTTGGAGGCGAGCGCGGCGCAGTCCCGGCCCGGCAGGTCGTAGATGACCAGCGTGATCAGGTTGGCGCCCTGGGCCACGGCCTTGTCGAGGTGGGCGCGCAGGCCCATCCGGCCGCTGGCGCCCTGGATGGTCGAGATGCTGTCCAGCCATACCGCGGTCGGCGTGTTGGCGACCGCGCTGCCGCCGGGCTCGGCGGCGGCGTTCGCGGACCACTCCGGGTTCACATAACCCGTCGCGCCCACATAGGGGTTGTCGACCCGGGCGGTGGCGGCCGAGGCGGTCGGCGCGTTGAGCGTCATGGCCAGCGCGGAGCCGAGCGCGAGCGCCGACAGCACCGCGAAGCCGCGGGTGAGCCTTGATCTCGGGGGAGGGAGTGACTTCTTCACCAAGGGTTCCTTCCGTGGGGTGTGGTGGCGCGCGGTACCGCCGTACGGCAGGCCACGCGCCGCTCGGGGGGAGGGAGAACTCAGGGTTCGATGCCGTTCGCGAGGGTGCCGTCGACGTAGACGGTCACCTTGGAGGCATCCGCATAGGCGGTGTTGGTCGCGTAGCTGTAGTCGTCGCTCTCGCTGAAGTTGGACCAGTCGCTCTTGTTGATCCGGCTCTGGATGTCACCGGTGTTCGCACCCGCCGCGAGAGAACCGGCACCGGAGGTGAACCCGATCTCGACGTAGTGGTCCGCACCCGACTTCGGCGACGACAGCGCCACGACCTTCTGCGTGAGGTTCGAACACCCGACGGCCGCGTAATCGCACGACGCCGTGAACGTAGACGCACCACCGTC
This sequence comes from Streptomyces sp. LaBMicrA B280, assembly GCF_049222185.1. Classification (NCBI taxonomy): domain Bacteria; kingdom Bacillati; phylum Actinomycetota; class Actinomycetes; order Kitasatosporales; family Streptomycetaceae; genus Streptomyces; species Streptomyces sp. LaBMicrA B280. The sequence goes on from NZ_JBMJCT010000058.1 coordinate 181,757, forward strand.
ACCGGTGAAGTAGTAGCGGATCGTCACCTTCGACAGATCCACCGCGGAACTCCCGGTATTGACGACCCGCAGACCCGGCTTGATCTGATTGTCGGTCGGCGCACCGTCGTTGTTCTTGTACTGCACCTTCACCGCACCCGTGCCCGGCGTACCGCCACCACCGCTCGCGGCCGTGGTCGCCGTGATCGCACCGGAGGCCGCTGAGACATTGCCCGCCGCGTCCTTCGCCTTCACCGTGTACGAGTACGCGGTGGACGCGGTGAGGCCGCTGTCCGTGTACGACGTCGACGTCGTGCTGCCCACCTTCGTGGACCCCCGGTACACGTCGTACCCGGTCACCCCCACGTTGTCCGTCGAGGCGGTCCACTTCAGCGACACACTCGAACTGGTCGTCCCCGACACCGCAAGACCCGTCGGCGCGGACGGCGCGGTCGTATCCGTCGTACCGCCGCCACCGCCCCCGCCGCCGGATCCGAATCCGGGGGCCTTGACGGATGCCAGATAGCCGTCCTTGGCGGTGTCGACGGTCTGCCAGTCGTCCTTGAGGATGCCGCCGGTGTCACCGGAGTCGGGGTTCCAGCACCAGAAGGTCCACTGGAAGCTGTCGCCGCCGTACTGCGAGGTCGGGCGGAGGTAGGCGACCAGGGCCTTCAGCCAGGTCTGGTCGGTGGTCGACTGGAGCGTCGAACCGAACTCGCCGACCCAGACGGGGGCGATGTTGTTCTTGAAGAGGTAGCCCCAGTACTTGTCCCAGACGCCGGGCATGTTGCTCGGGAAGGACGGGTCGCTGAACCAGGGCTGGTTGGAGACGCTGGTGGCGTAGTCGTGGGCCGAGTAGACCACGCGGTTGGCGACGTCGAGCTGGACCGGGTAGGTGCCGGCGCCCTCCAGGTTGCCGCCCCACCAGGTGGAGTCGCCGTTGTAGGTCTGGACGCCCTCCACGAAGATCAGCAGGTTGGGGTTGACCGACAGCACCGCGTTGCCGCCGCGCTGGGCCGCGAGCCGCCAGTCGACGGTCGTGTCACCGCAGCCCCAACAGGCCGGATCGTGCGGCTCGTTGTGCAGGTCGATGCCGACGACCGTGGGATTGTTCGCGTAACGGCTCGCCAGCGACTTGAGGTTGGCGAGCCAGGTCGACTCCGGGACGCTGCTCGTGTACCACAGGGCGCTCTGGCCGCTGGAGTCCGGGCGGTGCCGGTCGAGGATGACCTTCAGGCCGATCTGCCCCGAGTAGTCCACGATCTTGTCCAGGACCTGAAGGGAGTCGAGCCCCTGGAGGTCGGCGTTCTTGCCGCTGGAGAAGTCGATGCTGGACGGCACCGTGCCGGACTTGAAGATGTCGTCGGAATAGGGAATGCGCAGCGTGTTGTATCCGGTCGCGGCGATCTGGTCGAGCATGTTCTTGTAATCCCGGGACCACAGGCCGTGGACCACGTGGTTGTCGGTCTCGAACCCGAACCAGTTGATCCCGGCGATACGCACCGAGTTGCCGTTCGCGTCCAGGATCTGACGGCCGCTGGTGTGCCAGTAGCCCGCTCCCGCCGTACCCGCCGCCCGCGCGGGCGCCGCACCGGTCACGGCGACCAGCAGGGCGAGCAGGATCGCGGCCACGACGCCCATGGCCGTCCACCGCCGAGGCGGCCCCAAGTCCGCAGGTCTCATAGCAGCCAACTCCTCTTGTATGGCGTGCCCCCGTGCTGACTTACATCGCTGCCGCACCGTGGCCCTGGCGGGCGGCGGCGCGGTTCGAACGCGGTTCACATGCGGTTCGTGTGCGGTGCGTACGCGGTGATGCCGTGCCGGGGAGCGCCGCCGCCCGGGCCGTCGCCAACTCCGGGTTGTTTCCAAGGGCGTTGAGCGTGGGAGCGCTCCCAGCAAGTGAGGAAAGTAACAACTCGAAACAGCGCTGTGAAGGGGCCGGGCGAAACCTCGGCGCAATGGCGCGTTCACGCGCCCCCTCCGCGCGGGACCCGGCGCGGCCGAGGGTGGCGGGGCGGCACCGCCCGGGACCACGGTGAACTCGCCGCATCCGGCGGCGATGCGCGACGGGGGCGGCGCCTACCGTCGGGTAGCGGCGACGGGCCGTCGGGGGCCGGTCGGCGCGCGGGGCCGAAAGCAAGGCGGAGAAACAGCCATTCGACACGTGCACGGGCGGCGTCGGGTCCGCGCCGCGCGGTGCGCTCCCCCGGGTGCCGCGCCCAGGCACCGGGGCCGCCCCGGCGTGGCGTGCACACGGATGCCGGGGCGGTCCCGGCGTGGCGCACTGCCGCGCGGCCGGATGCCGGGGCGGTCCCGGCGTGGCGCACTGCCGCGCGGCCGGGGCCCGAGACTGCCGGAGTCCGGCGTGCCGGGCCGTCCCGTCACCGGCGTGTCGGTCGCGGCCCTGTCCGGGGGACCGTGCGGCCCGGCACGCCCGGGTCAGGACTCGCCGACCGGGGCGCGTTCATGACGGGTCGTACGCGACCGCCGACGCGCCGTCGTGACGGCGACCGGCGCGCGGGTCGCCGTCACGACCGCTGCCCGCCCCGGACACGCCCGCCCACCCGCCCGCCGCACGGTCACCATGCACCACCGCGCCGCCGCGCCGCCGAACATCCGCGTCCCCAGCCGCGCATCGATACCGGGAAGGACCCCGCTACCGGGGCCCCGCGCCGCGCTCAGGCGGACTCGCGCACCACCAGGTCGGTGGAGAGCACCACATGGCGCCGGATGCCGTTGCGGGACTCGATCTCCTCCAGCAGCACCCGGGCCATGGTGCGGCCCATCTCCTCGGTCGGCTGGCGCACGCTGGTGAGCGGCGGGTCGGCGTGCCGGGCGACCGCGGAGTCGTCGAAGCCGATCAGCGCCACGTCCTCGGGCACCCGCCGCCCCGACTGGCGCAGGACGTGCAGGGCGCCGCTCGCCATGACGTCGGAGGCGGCGAAGACGGCGCCGAGGCGGGGGTGCCGCTCCAGCAGGGCGCGCATGGCGGCGCGGCCGCCCTCCTCGGTGAAGTCGCCGTGGGCCACCAGCGAGGTGTCGCCGCCGAGGCCCGCGGAGTTCATCGCCTGGGTGTAGCCGTCGAGCCGGCAGCGGGCGACGTACATGTCCAGGGGGCCGGTGATGGTGGCGACGGTGCGCCGGCCCAGTCCGAGCAGATGCTCGGCGGCCGACCGCGCGCCCCCGACGTTGTCGGCGTCGACGTACGACATCCATTCCCGCTCCGAGCGGCGGCCGTTGAGCACGGTGGGCACCCGCAGCCGCTCCAGCAGGCTGGGCAGCGGGTCGTTCTCGTGCACGGAGACCAGCAGGACGCCGTCGACGCGGCGGGCCGCCAGGTGCTGGCCCAGGCGCTGGCGTTCGCGCGGGGTGCGGATCAGGGTGAGCAGCAACTGCATGTCCGTGTCGGCGAGTTCGGTGCTCACACCGCGCACGATGTCCAGGAAGTACGGCTCGGCGCCCAGCCTGGTCTCCGACTCGGGGATGACCAGGGCGACCGCGTCCGTGCGGTCGGCGGCCAGCGCGCGGGCGGCACGATTGGGCACGTAGCCCAGCTCGGCGATCGCCGCCTCCACCGCCGCCCGCGCCTGGGCGCTCACATGCGGGGAGCCGTTGACCACCCGCGAGACCGTGCCCCGCCCGACACCGGCCCGCGCGGCGACCATCTCCAGCGTCGGCCGGCCGCCCCGCCCCTCGCCCGCAGTCATCGCGCCCTTGCCCGTCACCATGGATGACAACCCGTCAGTCGCACCGACTCGAAGTGTTCGTTCCCTTGACACGCCCGCGGGAACGGTGGACCTTCATTATGCCAATCTGGGAGCGCTCCCACGGGAGCGCTCCCAGATAAAAGCCGGTTCGATCGAGCCGCAGCCCGCGGCGCGGCGGGTGAACGCGGGGTTCCGCAGGAGGCACGGGCGCGACGCGGGACGGCGCGGCGGGCAGGGGGGGGGAGGGGGGTCCGGCCGGGGACGAAAAACCGCTGAAAGGCAAAACCCAAGGGGAGAAATAAAACGGACACCGGCTCCCGGCGGCCGGGCGCGTCGCGGGGCGCCCGGCCGGGACCGAACCCTCGCGTAAAGGCACAATCAGAGGGAAGACGGACAGCGGATGCCGGCTCCCGAGGTGCCGGGAGGTGCTCATGCCGGAGGATCCGCGGCGGTCGTCGGCCGGGAGCCGGTTCGCCGGACCGGAGGCGATCGAGGGACTGCCGGACGCGATGACGTCCGAAAAACTGGGTGCCCGGGTGCGGCAGCTGGCCCTCGGGCAGCGCCGGTTGCGGCGGCTGCTGGACGCGGTGGTGGCGATCAGCGCGGACATGGAGCCCCGTGCCGTACTGGAGCACATCGTGGCGGCGGCCGCCGACCTGGTCGGCGCGCGGTACGGCGCGCTGGGCGTCCTCGGCCCGCGGGGGGACTTCGTCGATCTGGTCACCGTGGGGGTGGACGAGGAGCGGATGCTGGCGGCCGAGGGGCTGCCCCAGGGGCACGGGCTGCTGATCGGGCTGATCACCGACCGCGAGCCCCTGCGGGTCGACGACATCCAGGCCGATCCCCGCTCGGTCGGCTTCCCGCCCTGCCATCCGAGGATGACCACCCTGCTGGGTGTTCCGCTGACCGTGCGGGAGACGGTGTACGGCAATCTCTACCTGGCGGACAAGGAGGACGGCACACCGTTCACGGACGACGACGAGGCCATCCTGACCGCGCTGGCCAGCGCCGCGAGCGTCAGCATCGAGAACGCCCGGCTCTACCAGGACCTCAAGCGGGCGGCGATGCACTTCCAGCTGCGCATGCTGCCCGACCTGCCGGACCTGAGCCCGCTCGGGTGCGCGCTGCGCTACGAACCGGCCTCCGACCTGCCCCGCCTCGGCGGGGACTGGTGCGACGCCGTGCTCCTGCCGGACGGCGGCGTCTGCGTCGTGATCGGCGATGTCACCGGCCACGCCGTGGCGGCCGCCCCGATCATGGCGCAGATCCGCAACATGCTGCGCGCGCTGGTCTTCGACCACCGCGGGCCGCCCAGCCTGGTCGTCTCGAAGCTGGACCGCGCCCTGACGATGTTCGCCGAGCCGCCCACCGCCACCCTGGTGCTCACCCAGCTGGAGCGCGTCGCCGACGAGTACGTCCTGCGCTGGAGCAACGCGGGGCATCCCCCGCCGCTGCTGCTGCACCCCGATCGCGGCGCCCGCTTCCTCTCGCCGGCCCGCCACGGCATCCCGGTGGGCGTCGACCCGGCCGTCCCCCGGTACGACCACGCACAGCGGCTTCCCGCGGGCAGCACCCTGCTGCTGTTCACCGACGGACTGGTGGAGCGCCGGGACGAGGACATCGACGCGAGCATGGCGGCGCTGGCGGATCAGGCCATGGGCCTGCTCGACGGCCCGCTGGAGCGGCTGTGCGCGGAGCTGGTCACAGGGCGCGGCCAGCTGTTCGACGACGATGTCACCCTGCTCGCCCTGCGCGTGCCGGACCACCGGGCGCGCTGAGACGCCCGGTGGTCCGGTCCTCCAGGGCTGGCGGGCCGGTCAGAACTTGGGATCGGGTGACTGGGCCCTGACCAGTTCGACTGCCTCGGCCTCCGACTCCACGGAGGGCGGGGAACCCTCCAGCGGCTGGTTCGCCGTCTCCTTCATGGCCAGCACCGCGATGACGCCCACGGCCGCCGCGCCCATGGCGTAGAACGCCGGCATCAGATTGGTGTGGAAGACGCCGATCAGGGCCGTGATCACCAGCGGGGTGGTGCCGCCGAAGAGCGAGGCGGAGAAGTTGTAGGCGACCGAGAGGGAGCCGTAGCGGACATGCGTCGGGAAGATCGCCGGGAGGGCGGCCGACATCGTGCCGAGCATCGCCACCAGGGACAGGCCCATCAGCAGCAGGCCCAGGGTGATCAGGACGATGTCGCCCTGCCGGATGAGCAGGAACGACGGCACGGACAGGACCAGGAAGCCGAGCATTCCCGTCATCAGCAGCGGTTTACGGCCGAAACGGTCGGAGAGGCGGCCGACCTGGTTGATGACGCACATCTGGAGGACCATCACGATCAGCAGGATCAGCAGCCCGTGGTTGGTGTCGTAGCCGAGCTCGTCGGACAGATAGGTCGGCATGTACGACAGCAGCATGTAGTCGGTGATGTTGTACGCGGCCACGAGGGCGACGCACAGCAGCAGCGGCCGCCAGTAGCGGGTGAAGATCTTGCCGAGGTCGGCGGCGGCCGAGGTCTCCACCGCGTCGGCGGCCTCGGTGGCCCTGGCCTGGCCGCCCTCCAGCTTCTGGAAGGCGGGCGTCTCGTCCAGCTTGAGCCGCAGATACAGACCGATGAAGCCGAGCGGGGCCGCGACCAGGAAGGGGATGCGCCAGCCCCAGTGCAGCATCTGGTCGTCGCTGAGCAGGCTGGTCAGGGCGACGACGAGGCCGGACGCCCCGACGTACCCGGCGAGCGTGCCGAACTCCAGGAAGCTGCCGAAGTAACCGCGCCGTTTGTCGGGCGCGTACTCCGCGATGAAGGTGGAGGCGCCGCCGTACTCACCGCCGGTCGAGAAGCCCTGCACCAGCCGGAAGAAGATCAGCAGGGCCGGGGCCCATATGCCGATCGTGCCGTGCGAGGGGATCAGGCCGATGGCGAAGGTGCCGATGGCCATCATGATCATGGTGAGGGCGAGGATCGTCTTGCGGCCGATCTTGTCGCCGAGCGGCCCGAGGACCATGCCGCCGATGGGCCGCACCAGGAAGGCGACCGCGAAGGTCGCGAAGGTGCTCAGCAGCTGGGCGGTGTGATTGTCCGAGGGGAAGAAGACCTTGCCCAGGGTCGCGGCCAGATAGCTGTAGATACCGAAGTCGTACCACTCCATCGCGTTACCGAGGGCGGCCGCCTTGGTGGCGCGTTTGACGGCCGGTTCGTCGGTCACCGTGATGTCGCTGCGGCGCAGCTTCGGGTGGCGTCGCTTCTCGATGGCGCGAAAGAGCATCCGATGGCGCCTGACCGCGGCGGGATCCACCGGATCCACCGGGTTCTCATGGTCAGTCGCCGTCATCACGGTGTTCCTTTCGCCGGTCACATTGCACAAGCCAACGCCTGCACAGATCTCGCGCGCTCAAACCAACCGCTCCGTACGGCGCCCACTCGGCTACTCTGAGTGGATGACGCTCCGGTCCGGTGGTCCTCAGGGGATGTCGCCGCTCCAGTCGAGACGGGTGCGGTCACCGGGGCGCGGGGTGTATATCGCCCGGCCGCCGATGCCGTACCGGCCCAGCTCGGTGCGCAGCGGGACGCCCGCGGCGGGGGCCTCACCGGCCCGGTCGGTGATGTCCAGGAGCAGGCCGTCCAGGGGGCCGCCGACCAGTTGGGCGTATCTGCGGTCGGGGCGTGGGCCGGGGTCGTCGTGGTCGTGGCCGTAGACCCGGCCGCGCAGCAGCTGCTCGTCGTCGCCGTTCATGGTCCAAGCCTCGCAGCCGGCACTGACAACGGGATCTTGGCTACGCCGTCGCGCAGGTACGCCCGGGCGGACTTTCTTCCCGTCCTTTGCGGTTGCAGCTAGAGGTGTGTGCACGTGCCCCGGTCGGGGAACCTGAATCCTTCAGGCGGGGCGCCAGCGGAGAGGAGCCCAGGTGACTACGTCGACGTCAGCGGCAGGCGGCCGCGGCCAGGGGGCTCAGGACACCGGCTACCAGCCGGATCCGCGCCGGTGGCGAGCCCTGTGGGTGACGCTGGTGGCCGGTTTCATGAGCCTGCTGGACGTCACGATCGTGGCGGTCGCCCTGCCCACCGTCCAGCGCGATCTCGGGGCCTCCCCCGCCCAGGTGCAGTGGGTGGTGTCCGGATACGCGCTCACCTTCGCCCTCGCCCTCGTGACCGCCGGGCGGCTCGGCGACGCCCTGGACCGGCGCCGCATATTCCTGTGCGCGCTCAGCGCCTTCGTGCTGTTCAGCGCGGCCTGCGGGGCGGCCCCGAACATCACGCTGCTGGTGGTGGCCCGCCTCGCGCAGGGCCTCGCGGCCGGCTTCATGGCGCCCCAGAACTCCGCGCTCATCCAGCAGCTGTTCCGGGGCGCGGAACGCGGCCGGGCCTTCGGCTTCTTCGGCGCGACCGTCGGCATCTCCTCCGCCGTCGGGCCCATCACCGGCGGCGCCATCCTGGCACTGGCCTCCGGTGCCGACGGCTGGCGGTGGATCTTCTACGTCAATGTGCCCATCGGCATTCTAGCCGTGCTGCTCGGCCGCCGGCTGCTGCCCCGCGTCCAGGGCTCCGGGCGGGGCCATGTGGACGCCACCGGTGTCCTGCTCCTCGGCCTCGGGGTGCTCGCGCTGATGTACCCGCTGGTCCAGGCGGACTCCGGCGGGATCGAGCGGCTGTGGTGGCTGTTCCCGGTCGGTGTCGTCGTGCTCCTCGCCTTCGCCCAGTGGCAGCGGCGTCTGGTGGCCAGGGGCGATCAGCCGCTGCTGGATCCGCGGCTGTTCAGCACCGTGCGCGGCTACGCGGTCGGCGCGGGCGTCGGCACGCTGTACTTCATCGGTTTCAGCGGGGTGTGGCTGGTCTTCGCGCTCTTCTACCAGCACGGACTGGGCTTCTCCCCGCTGCGCTCCGGACTCGCCGTGACCCCCTTCGCGGTGGGCTCGGCGTTCGCCGCCGTGGTGGCGGGGCGGATGGTCGAGCGGCTGGGGCGGCTGCTCACCGTGTGCGGTCTGGTGGGCGTGATCCTCGGCCTGGGCGGCACCGCGCTGCTGCTGCACTACGCGGATCTCGGCACCGCCCCCTGGGTCGCCGCCCCGGTGCTGTTCCTCGGCGGGATCGGCGGTGGCTTCGTGGTCTCGCCCAACTTCACGATGACGCTGCGGGACGTGCCGGTCCGCATGGCGGGCGCGGCGGGCGGCGCGCTCCAGACCGGGCAGCGGCTCGGCGCGGCGGTGGGTACGGCCGCGCTGCCCGGCCTCTACTACCTGGTGCTCGGCCGGCACCAGGACTACCGCGCCGCCGTCGTCATCGCGCTGGGCGCCGCGCTCATCGGCATGGTGGCGTCCCTGGCGCTCGCCACGTTCGACTGGCAGCGGGACCGGCGGGCACGGTCCGGGGGCGGGAAGCGTCCGCAGGAGGTGGCGGACGATCCGGTGCGCTCGGGGCAGTCCTGACGGGCATCCGGCGGCGGGTCGGGGGGGCGCCCGGCGGGCCGGAGGCAGCTCGCCCAGCGGGACGGAGGCGGCTCGCCCGACGGGACGGAGGCGGCTCGCCCGGCGGGACGGATCGGCGGTCAGAAACGGCTCCCCCAACAGATCGGAGCGGCGCGTCGGAAACGGCTCACCCAACAGGTCGGGATGCGGCTCGCCCGGCACGTCGGAAGCGACTCCCCCGACGGGACGGACTCGGCGGTCGGAAGCGGCGCGCCCGGCGACTCAGACCGGCGCGTCGGAAACGGCTCGCCCGCGCGGGGCGGACCGGCAGGTCGGAAGCGGCTCACCCGGCGGCTCAGAAGAAGCCGCCGTCCACACGGAGCGTACGGCCGGTCATGTACGCGGCGTCGTCGCTGGCCAGGTAGGCGTAGCCCGCGGCGATCTCCTCGGGTGTGGCCAGGCGGCCGAGCGCGCCGTGCACCGACAGCCACTGGCCGAGCGGCATCTCGCCGCGCAGCAGGGGGTGCTGGTATCCGGCCGAGTTCTCGGTGGCCATGTCGGTGTCGGTGCCGCCGGGGGCGATGGCGTTGATGGTGATGCCGCGCCGGCCCAGCTCGGCGGAGAGGTTGAGGACCATGGACTCCACGGCGGCCTTGGACGCGGCGTACAGGGTGTGCTCGAAGACCGCGCGGGACGCGCTGACCGAGGAGGTGAGCACGATCCTGCCGCCCTCCCCCATCCGGGCGGCCGCGTGCTGGGCCGCGAACAGCTGGCCGCGGGTGTTCACGGCGAAGACGCGGTCGAAGTCGGCCGGGGTGAGATCCGCCAGGGCCCCGAAGTGCTCGATGCCCGCGCAGGAGGCCAGCACGTCCAGTCGGCCGAACTCCGTGACCGCGCGCTCGATCAGCGCCTCGCTCTGGCCGGGATCGACCACGTCCGCGCCATGGGCCAGGGCCTTGCCGCCGTCCGCCTCGATCGCGGAGACCAGCGCGTCGGCCGCCGCCCGGTTGCTCCGGTAGCCGATGACGACGGCCGCCCCCTCGGCCGCCAGGCGCCTGGCCACCGCCGCCCCGATCCCCCGGCTGCCACCGGTCACCACCGCGACCCTGTCCACGAAACGCCCGGTGTCCCTTGCCGTCATGGAAGTCATCCTTTCCGTCCTTCACGGAGCCGTCGCCGCCAGTGTCCAACGACGGCCGCGCACAGGCGAGTTACGCATGGCTCGATAACGCGTGCGAATCGGGCCATTCCCCGGCCGGCGTCTCGTCAGAGTTGCGAGCCCGGTAGGGTTATGTGATCAAATCTGCCGATGCGTACCCCCCACACACCGACGCATCACCTCGCTCACTCCGACGGACCCGGCCCCGACCGGGTTCCGCCCCCGCGAAGTCCCTACGACGAACTGGCCGCGCTCGCGGAGGATCCTCCGGGCGGCCCGAAGGACGGCCCGCTGGACGACTTCCTCCGCGTGGACGACGCCCCTGACCAGCGGGACGACGACATCGACGACTCCTGGGCACCACCCAACCACAGGCGCGGGGGCCGCCGCCGCAACCGGGCCACCGGGCTGCCCACCCTGCTCAGGCTGACCGTCTGGGTGCTCACCTTCGCCTGCCTGGTCACCCTGGCCGACCGCTGGGCGCTGCTCTACGCCGAGCGCCAGGCCGCCGACCGGCTCAAGGACCGGCTGCATCTGACCGCCGCGCCCGAGGTGCGGATCGGCGGCTTCCCGTTCCTGACCCAACTGCTCGACCAGCGGCTGGACTCGGTGCAGGTCACCGTCCCGGACGTGCCCGCCGAACGGGTCACCCTGACCCAGGTCACCGCGACCGCGCGCGACATACGCATCGACGGCGACGGCCCGACCGCCGTACGCGGGGCCCTCGTTCAGCGGATGCACGGCCAGGTGCTGCTGTCCTTCGCCGACATGAACCGCGAACTGGGCGCCTCCCAGGTGTCGTTCAGCGCCCATGGTCCGGGCCGGATCCGGGCGCTCGGCTCCTTGCGCCTGGCGGGACACGATGTGCGGGTGCGCGCCTACGCCCACGTCCAGCGCGACGGGGACCGCGGCATCAGCACCTCGGTGGACGGGATGCGACTGGACATCGGCGACCTCGCGACCTACCGGCCCGGCACCGGGCGTGGCGAGGGGCTGCACCTCACCCGGACCGCCGCGCGCCGGGTCACCGAGGAGGCGGACAAGATCAAGGCGCTGCTGGGCGTCCCGGAGATCGTGCACCGCATGGGCGTGCCGGACAGCGCGGTGCACGCCGCCCTGCACGACGAGGACAAGCTCCACCGGCTCACCGGCGCGCCGCGCTTCCTGCACCAGCTGATCCGGGTGAACCTCGTGGACGTGGCGCTCGCCCACCCCGAGGTGCTCAAGCGGCTCGGTGTCGACCTCTCCCTGCTGACCTCCCTGACCAAGCTGACCCGCCCGCAGATCGCCGACCGCTTCGACTTCGCCTTCCGGATCCCGAACCCGCCCTCGGGCCGCCTGCGGCTCCAGCGCGTCGCGGTGGACAAGGACGGGATCCATGTCTACGTCAGCGGGGCGGGGCTGCTCCTGGGCAAGTGACCCTTCCCCGGCGGGAGTTGCCCGGCTTCACGCGGTCTCTTCCGACGGGAGCGGCACGGGGTGGGGCTCGCCGAAGTCGGCCGAGCGGCTCACCCGCTCCCAGGCGCCGGCCTCGGCGAGCTGCCGGTGCGCGTGGTCCAGGGCCATGGTCGCGGCGTTCACCCCGAGCAGCAGGTGGCCCGGGACCTCGCCGCGCCGCACCGTGCGGACGATGATCTCAGCGGCGCGGCGCGGGTCACCGGCCGCGCCCGCGGTGTTCTGCCGCATCAGCCGGTTCATCGCGCCCACGGTCGCGTCGTAGGCCTCGGGCACGTCATGGACGGTCATCGAGGAGCCGGCCCAGTCGGTGGCGAAGCCGCTCGGCTCGACCACCATGACCCGCACCCCGAACGGCGCGGTCTCCGTGGCCAGCACCCGGCTGAAGCCGTCCACGGCGAACTTGGCCGCCTGGTACGACGCGATGCCCGGCGAGCCGCCGACCCGGCCGCCGATCGAGGAGAACTGCACGACGGTGCCCGCTCCCTGTCGGCGCAGGACGGGGAGCGCGGCCCTGGTGACGTGGTAGACGCCCCAGAAGTTGGTCTCGAACTGGGCGCGGAAGTCGGCGTCGTCGGTCGTCTCGATGGGCGACACGTTCGCGTACCCCGCGTTGTTCACGAGCACGTCGAGGCGGCCGAAGCGGGCGACGGCCGCCTCGACGGCCGCGCGTGCCGCCTTTGGGCTGGTGACGTCCAGGGTGAGGGTCAGTACGCGGTCGCCGTACTCGGCGAGGTCCGCCGCGAGGGCCTCGGGGCGGCGTGCGGTGGCGACGACCAGATCGCCGGCCGCCAGCACGGCGTCGACCAGGGCGCGACCGAAGCCGCGCGACGAACCGGTGATGAACCAGACCTGGGGATCCTGTGTACTCATACCGTTAGTGAAACACCGTTCTCTTATTAACGCAACGCCGTTGCCTTACCTCTTCCTATGATGTCCTGCATGAGTGAGCCTGCCTTTCAGCGTGCGCGCAGTGCCGAGGCCAAACAGGCGCGGGAAGCGGCGATCCTGGACGCCGCCCGGACGCTCGGCCGGGTGCGGGGGGTGCGGGACGTCACCCTGACGGACATCGCCGCGGCCGTGGGCATGCACAAGTCCGCGCTGCTGCGCTATTTCGAGACGCGGGAGCAGATCTTCCTCGCGCTGACCGCCGAGGGCTGGCGGGAGTGGTCCGCCGAGCTCCGCGCCGACCTGGGACGACGGTCCGAGGCGACGCCCGCCGAGGTGGCGGCCGTCTTCGCGGGCACGCTGGCGGCGCGGCCCATGTTCTGCGACCTGCTCGCGCAGGCGCCGCTGAACCTGGAGCGGAACGTGTCGATCGAGTCGGTGCGCTCCTTCAAGCTCGTCACGCTGAAGGAGGTCGAGCTGATCGGCGGCGAACTGGACCGGCTGCTCGGCCTCGACGAGTCGCAGGGCGTCGACATGATCGCCGCGGCGACCAGCCTCGCCGGGGCCCTGTGGCAGATGGCCACGCCCGGCCCGCGCCTGCGCGAGCTGTACACGAGCGACCCCCGGCTCGGCCACGCGGTGGTGGAGGTGGAACCGCGACTGAACCGGGTGCTCGGCGCGTATCTCGCGGGACTCGGGGCGGGGTCGACGGCGACGGCCTGAGGGGGCTGGTGACGCCCCTGTCCGCCGGTGGCAGAACACCGGCCGTACCGCGCTCGACGGGCACTACGGTCCAGACCCATGACAACGATGACGACACGTACGGTCGAATATCGGGCCGACGGTTTGACGATGATCGGGCACCTCGCGCTCCCGGCCGGTGCCGACCGGCGGCCCGCGGTGCTGCTCGGACCGGAGGGCATGGGGCTCAGCGACGTCGAGCGCCGCAGGGCCGATGCCCTCGCCGAGCTGGGATATGTGGCGCTGGCCTTCGACCTGCACGGCGGGCGCTACTTGGGTGACCCCGAGGACATGCTGGCCCGCTGCACCCCGCTGCTCGCCGATCCCGACCGGATGCGGGACATCGGCCACGCGGCGCTCGACGTGTTGCGCGCCGAACCGCGGACCCACCCCGACCGGATCGCCGCCGTCGGCTACGGCACCGGGGGCGCCGTCGGGCTGGAACTCGGCCGCGACGGCGTCGACCTCCGCGCGATCGGGACGGTCAACGGACTGATCACGGGCCGGCCGGGCGAGGCGGCGCGCATCCGCTGCCCGGTGTGGGCCGGGGTCGGCTCGGAGGACCCGATCATGTCGCCCGCGCAACGGAGCGCGTTCACCGAAGAGATGCAGGCCGCGGGCGTCGACTGGCGCCTCGTGGTCTACGGCGGCGCCCTGCACGCCTTCCACCACCCGACGGTCGACCACATCGTGCGCCCCGGCGTCGGCTACCACCCACGGCACGCGCAGCGAGCCTGGCACGATGTCCTCGACCTGCTCGCCGAGTGCCTGCCCCTGACGCGGGACGCGGGTAGGTGACCCGGGCGAACCCCGCCGCCCGCCGTCGCGGGTGAGTCCGAGCGCGTCAGGGTGCCAAGATCCTCCCGTCGCCCCGTTCAACGCGGCCCGCGACCGACGCCCGGGCCCTCCGTCCCGGAACCCGGCTCGGCGCCCGGGAGTGCCGGGAGGAGACGGTTCAGCGCGGTGAGGACATGTGCGCAGATCGCGTCCGGTTCGGCGGTCGCGAGCGGTTCCTGGCGTACGACGACCCGCATCAGGCCGATGCCGAGCAGCCAGGCCATGGCGAGCTGGGCGCGCAGGGTGCCGTCCTCGGCCTCGGAGAGGGCGGCGAGCGCGGTGGCGTACTCCTCGCCCAGGGCGCGGACCGTCTCCGGGGCGGCGTCGGCGCTGCCGATGGAGCGAAGGTAGACGGCCAGCCGGTCCGCGTCGGCGCCGCCGCTCTCCGCGAGGACACCGCGCAGCGCGGTCTCGAACAGCAGCTCGGGGGGCGTGCTGCTCACCTGCTCCTTGCCGTCCTGCGCCATCACCTCGGTGAGCAGGGCCTGCTTCGAGCCGAAGTAGCGGAATATGAGCGCCTGGTTCACCCCGGCGCGGGCGGCGATGTCCCGGACGGTGGCCGCTTCGTAACCGCGCTCCGCGAAGACCGCGCCGGCCGCCCGCAGAATGCGCGCGCGGGTCTCCCGGGCATCGCGCGGACGCCCCGGCGGCTCCCCGTCCGGGGCGCCCCCGGCGCTCCGGTGCTGGTCCCGCGTGTACTCGCCGCCGTCCACCCGCTGCTCCTTCGCCGTCCCGCGCCCGACGCGCGTCTGCCGAGGCCCCGCAGAGTAACGGCCGATTCGCGTCGTTGCGCGCCCCGGGCCCAGCTCCTAGCGTTGTAAGCGTGTGCTTACACAAGGGAGACAGCTGTGACGGCAACCGACCACGCACCCCTCGCCTACCCCTTCAACTCCGGCCAGGACCTGGATCTGTCCGAGGCGTACGAGCGCGCCCGTGACACCCCCGGGCTGCTGCGCGTGCGGATGCCGTACGGCGAGCCGGCCTGGCTCGCCACCCGGTACGCGGACGCCCGGCTGGTCCTCGGCGACCAGCGTTTCAGCCGTGCGCTGAGCCTCGACCACGACGAGCCGCGGGCCTCCGAGGGGCGCCGGGACAGCGGGATCCTCAGCATGGACCCGCCCGACCACACCCGGCTGCGCTCGCTGGTGGCGAAGGCGTTCACCGTGCGCCAGGTGGAGAAACTCCGGCCGCAGGTGCGCGAGCTGACCGCGTCCCTGCTGGACGCGATGGAGGCGGTGGGCCCGCCCGTCGACCTGGTCGACCGCTATGCGCTGCCCATCCCGGTGGCGGTGATCTGCCGACTGCTCGGGGTGCCGGAGCGGGACCGCCCCCAGTTCCGGGTGTGGAGCGACGCGGCGCTGTCCACCAGCTCGCTCACGGCGGCCGAGTTCGACCGCAACCGCGAGGAACTGCGCGCCTACATGGCCGAGTTGATCGCCGCGCATCGCGCCGATCCCCGGGACGACCTGATGACGGCGCTGATCGAGGCGCGCGACCACGGCGACCGGCTGTCGGAGCTGGAGCTGGTCGACCTGTGCGTCGGCATCCTCGTGGCCGGTCACGAGACCACCGCCACCCAGATCCCCAACTTCGTGCTCACCCTGCTGGATCACCCGCAGGCGCTGGCCCGGCTGCGCGCCGACCCCTCGCTGATCACGCAGGCGATCGAGGAGCTGCTGCGGTTCGTCCCGCTGGGCAGCGGAGCCGGACAGGCCCGGTACGCCAAGGAGGACATCGAGGTCGGCGGCACCCTGGTGCGGGCCGGGGAGCCGGTGCTGGTCGCCATCGGGGCGGCGAACCGGGACGCGCTGCGCTTCACCGAGGCCGGGGCGCTCGACATCACCCGCGGCGGCAACGCGCACCTCGGCTTCGGCCACGGCGTGCACCACTGCCTGGGCGCTCCCCTCGCCCGGCTCGAACTCCAGGAGGCCATCGGGGCGCTGGTGGCCCGCTTCCCCCGGCTGCACCTCGCGGGCGACATCACCTGGAAGACCGAGATGCTGGTGCGCGGGCCCCGCGTGATGCCGGTGGGCTGGTGAGGCGGCGATGAGCTGGCGACTGAGCGTGGACCGGGGCCAGTGCATGGGCTCGGGCATGTGCGCCGGGACCGCGCCGGACCTGTTCGTCCTCGACGGCGACCACGCGCGTCCGGTGCGCGAGCAGATCCCGGAGGGCGACGAGGCCGCCCTGGACGCGGCCGACATCTGCCCGATGCAGGCCATCACCGTCCGGGACGCCGAGGGGAAGGAGATCGGGCCCCGCGAGTAGCGCCGGACCGGCCGCTACCGGACCGGCTGTTACAAGACGGGGACAAACCGTGAGTGAACGCCCGCGCTCGTGGTGACGTCGTTCCAAGTGACCGCGCCAATCGGCATGTTCCTCTCCTTTGGCGTGAACAGTTGAACTCACCACAGAAAAGGACAGATTCATGATGGTCACGAAGCGGCGTTCCCTGCGCGTTGCCGTCGTCGGCGTCCTGGGCGCGACCTCTCTCGCCCTCGCGGGCACGGCGATGGCCGCCACCCCGGCCGTCCACACCGCGACGGTCGCCGGTGCCCGTACGGCCGCGACCGCGAAGCCCACCATCACGGCCACGCCGTCGGTGTCCTCGGTGCGCGCCTGGACGCT
Organism: Streptomyces sp. LaBMicrA B280; assembly: GCF_049222185.1. Lineage (NCBI taxonomy): Bacteria > Bacillati > Actinomycetota > Actinomycetes > Kitasatosporales > Streptomycetaceae > Streptomyces > Streptomyces sp. LaBMicrA B280. Next base: position 198,545 of record NZ_JBMJCT010000058.1, read on the forward strand.
GTTCCGGATCACCGGCAAGACCACCGGCATCAAGGCGGGCAGCAAGGTGACCCTCCAGCAGAAGCAGCACGGCAAGTGGGTCGCCCTGCCCGCGTCCACTCCCGTCAACAGCGGCGGCTCCTACGCGCTGCGCGTCGAGCTGGGCCTGAAGGGCAAGAACGATCTGCGCATGGTCAGCGGCAGCACGGCGTCCCCGGTCTTCGACGTCACCGTCAGCTGAGCGACCGCTTTTCACCCGTGCCGGGACGGCCTCGCCGTCCCGGCACTCGCATGTTCGGAAGTTCTTACGAAGATTTTCATAGGGTTCCTATATAGGCGGGTGATACTTAAAGAGTGTGGATCACTCTCACAGAGATGCGGACGTGCAGCAGACCGCACAGTCACTGGCGGAGACGGCATCTGCCGTGATCAGGGTCGTGACGGATCACCGGGACCTCAGTTTCACCGCGGCCTCCACCCTGGCGCGGCTGGAACGCGAAGGGCCGGTCCGGCTCACGCTCCTCGCGGCGGCGGAGGGCGTGGCCCAGCCGTCCATGACCCAGTTGGTGCAGCGGCTGGAACGCCAGGACCTGGTCATGCGCGTCGATGACGCGGTGGACGGCCGGGTGACGCTGATCGCGGTCACGGACGCCGGGCGGGAGGTGCTCGCGGCCCGTCGGCGGTCGCGGGACGCCCGCCTGGCCGACCTGATGGCCACCCTTCCGGACGACGACCGGCGCGCGCTCGCCGAGGCCATGCGCGTCGTGGCCCCGCTCGTGCGGCGCATGCTCACCGACGCCGCCAAGAGCGCCCGGCCCGCGCAGCCCGCCCAGCCCGCCCTCCAGCCCGAACGGCCTGACACCGGGAGCAACCGATGACGACCAAGGAGACCGACCGCATACCCGGCGCCTCCGGGACCGGGCAGCACCGCGGACGCCGGTGGATCGGCGCGGACCACCCCGGCTACAAGTGGGTGGCGCTGACCAACACCACGGTGGGCATGCTGATCGCCACGATCAACAGCTCGATCGTGCTGATCTCGCTGCCCGGCATCTTCACCGGCATCCGCCTGGACCCGCTGGAGCCCGCCAACGTCAGCTATCTGCTGTGGATGCTGATGGGCTACATGCTCGTCACCGCGGTGCTGGTCGTGGCGCTCGGCAGGCTCGGCGACATGATGGGCCGGGTCCGCATCTACAACGCGGGCTTCCTGATCTTCACGATCACCTCGGTGATCCTCTCGCTCGACCCCTTCCACGGCGGCAGCGGCGCGCTGTGGCTGATCGGCTGGCGCATCGTGCAGGCCATCGGCGGTTCGATGCTGATGGCCAACTCGGCGGCGATCCTCACCGACGCCTTCCCGGCGCGCCAGCGCGGCATGGCGCTCGGCGTCAACATGGTGGCCGGTATCGCCGGTTCGTTCCTCGGCCTGGTGCTCGGCGGTGTGCTGGTCACCTGGAACTGGCGCTCCATCTTCTGGGTCAACGTGCCCATCGGCCTGATCGGCACGGTGTGGGCGTACAAGTCGCTGCACGAGACCGGCATTCGCAGGCCGGGGCGGATGGACTGGTGGGGCAACATCACCTTCGCCATCGGCCTGACCGCGCTGCTCGCCGGGATCACCTACGGCATCCAGCCGTACGGCGGTCACACCATGGGCTGGTCCAACCCCTGGGTGCTCGCGGGCCTGATCGGCGGCGCCGTGATGCTCGCGGTGTTCTGCCTCGTGGAGGCCAAGGTCGCCGAACCGATGTTCCCGCTGCGGCTGTTCCGCGACGCGGCCTTCGCCGGGGGCAACGCCGCGACCCTGCTCGGCGCGATCGCCCGCGGCGGGCTCCAGTTCATGCTGATCATCTGGCTCCAGGGCATCTGGCTGCCGCTGCACGGCTACGACTACGCCGACACCCCCCTGTGGGCGGGCATCTACATGCTCCCGCTGACCATCGGCTTCCTGCTCGCCGGGCCGCTGTCGGGCGCGCTGTCGGACAAGTTCGGGGCGCGGCTGTTCGCGGCGTGCGGCTTCCTGGTGATGGCGGTGTCCTTCGCCGGGCTGCTGGTCCTGCCGAGCGACTTCTCGTACTGGGTGTTCGCCGCGCTGATCTTCCTCAACGGGCTCGGCGGCGGTCTGTTCGCCGCCCCCAACACGGCGATCATCATGTCCAGCGTGCCGGCCGACGCCCGCGGCGCGGCCTCCGGCATGCGCGCCACCTTCCAGAACGCGGGCATGGTGCTGTCCATGGGCGTGTTCTTCTCGCTCATGGTCGCGGGTCTCGCCGGTACCCTCCCCGACACCCTCACCACCGGTCTGACCGCCCAGGGCGTGCCCGCGGGCGCCGCGCACACGGTGTCCCAACTCCCGCCGGTCGGCGTCCTGTTCGCCGCGTTCCTCGGCTACAACCCCATCCAGCACCTGCTCGGCCCGGACATCCTGAGCCATCTGTCCCCGTCCGCCGCGGCGCATCTCACCGGCCGCGAGTTCTTCCCCCACCTGATCTCCCAGCCGTTCCACGACGGCCTGGTCGTGGTCTTCTCCCTGGCCATCGCGATGTCGCTGGCCGCGGCGGGCGCGTCGCTGATCCGCGGCCACCGTACGGAGACGGTGGCGGCGGCCTCCCCCTCTCCGGCACCGGTGACGGCGCCGGAGTCACCCCCGGCCACCGCGGCCGTCCAGGAAGCCGCCGAGCCGACCGGCACCGCGCCCTCCGCCGGAGTGCTGCGCGGGCGGGTCCACGACGGCGCCGGACGGCCCATCGCGCGGGCGACCCTCACCCTGGTCGACCGCTCCGGACGGCAGCGCGCGCTCGCCAGCACCGGTGCGGACGGCACGTACGAGCTGACGCCGCGGGAGCCCTCGTCGTACACCCTGGTCGTCTCGGCCACCGGGCACCACCCGCGGGCGGTGCACCTGGACGCCGAGGCCGGTCCCGTCGTACCGGACGTCACCCTGGCGGGCCTGGGCAGCGTGCACGGCACGGTGCGCCACGAACACACCGGCCGGCCGGTCCCGGACGCGCAGATCACCCTGCTCAGCTCCGCGGGCGAGGTGGTCGCCTCCGCCTCGACGAACCCCGACGGCACCTACACCCTGCAGAACCTGGCCCCGGGCACCTACACCGTCGTCACCTCCGGCTACGGCCCCGTCCTCGCGGACGTGACCCTGGACGAGGGCAACTCCTGCGAGGTGGACCTCGACGTGGCACAGCACGACACCGACTGACGTGCGGTGCCGGAGGAAGGGGGCGCGGTTCTTCGGACCGCGCCCCCTTCGCCTGCGCCCGCCCGGCATGTCGGCCTCGCCGAGGACGAGTTGGGCGAGCGGTTTTCGGCCACCCCCGCACACAGCCAAGCGGTGGAGACCATGTCGCTCGTACGGGTGTAGCGGGGCGTGCTCTCCGTGGCGCGGCGGGGGTTGCCTCGTTCGGCATCTGTGTGATGTTCGACATGTGACCTGATGGAACGGGCAGAAGCGGGCAGCAGTCTCCTTCATTACCCACGCCAACCACCCTCTGCGGCAGGTGATTCGATGACCACGGCGACGACCCGGGCGCTCCGGACGACGCCGCTCGCTCCGACCGGCACGACGAACGCCCGGGTCCCACCCGCCGCCAATCCCTCCCTGCCGTCCCTGACGGGGCTGCGGTGGATGGCGGCACTGCTGGTGTTCGGAACGCACGTCAACAACTTCGGCTACTTCGGCGGCACCGGCGGCCACCTGGTCAACTGGGGATTTGGTGCCGGTTCCACCGGAGTGTCGTTCTTCTTCGTCCTGTCGGGTTTCGTCCTGACCTGGTCGGCCCGGCCCGGAGACAGACCCCTCGCCTTCTGGCGGCGGCGCATCGCCCGGATCTACCCGGTGCACCTCGTCACCCTCGCCGTGGCCCTGCTGATGGCCCTCACCCTGGCGCACCAGGGCGACCCCACGCCGAAGCCCGCGCTCGCCAACGTCCTGCTGCTGCACTCCTGGTGGCACCCCTGGTGGCAGACGCTCAACCCGGTCAGCTGGTCGCTCGCCTGCGAGGCGTTCTTCTACGCCGCCTTCCCGCTGCTGATCCTGCTGCTGCGCCACCTCGGCGCACGCGCGTCGGCCGCGCTGGGCGCCCTGTCGGCGGCCTCGGTGCTGGTGCTGGCCTGGTCGGACGCGCACCACTGGTGGACGTACACGCTCTACTCCTTCCCCGCCGCCCGGCTGCCCGAGTTCGTGCTCGGCGCGGTCACCGCCCGGCTGGTGCTGCTCGGCCGGTGGCGCGGGCCGGGGCTTGAGGCGTCCCTCGCGCTGGCGATCATCGGCTACTTCCTGGTACCCCAGGTCGCCCCTGGCTACTCCGCCACGGTGTGCACCCTGACCGGGTTCGCCCTGCTCATCCCGGCGGCGGCCGTCGCCGACCTGAACGGGCTGCCGTCCCTGTGGCGGCACCGGCGCCTGGTGCGGCTCGGGGAACTGTCGTTCGCCTTCTACATGATCCATCTGCTGGTGCTGCGCGCCAGCAGCAACCTCCTGGGCACCAAGCCCCACTTCGGCGTTCTCGCCGGGCTCGCGGTCACCGCCACCGCGTTCGCCGTCTCGCTCGGGCTGTCCTGGGTGCTGTACGAGGCGGTCGAGTGCCCGGCCAGACGGCTGCTGCTGCGCCGTCGGCGGTCCGCGGCGAAGCAGCAGCCGCAGCCCGACCCCGTCCCGGCCCGGCGCGAGGCCCCCGCCGCCGCCCCTTCGGACTGAGGAGGAGGGCGGGCGGGGGACCTCGGCCGCGGGCTCGGCCGTAACGCGCGGCCTCGCGGTGGCCGCCGTCGGTCCGCCGAGATCGCCGCGCTCGCCCTGGCCTCCTCCCCCCCCCGGCGCGGCCGCGCCGCCGGATCAGCCCTCTCGCCCTCGCCGGGCCGGTCAACGGCGACCCGGAAGCGCACCCGCGGGGGTGACGTTCGCAACAGTCGGGGGACTCTCGCGCGATCCGGGGTAGACGGCCACCCGGCACCCGCGCCGCAACCGGCGCGGGGCCGCCGTCGGGACGGTCGTCGCCGGGTCGGCTGCTGGTGTGAACTCGCCGTGAAAAAGGGAGAGTTGGCACGTCAGCGGCCTGCTCGGGTTGGCCCGTCCGGGCGGCGGGGGCTAGGGTGCCGGAACGGTGAAGATCAGCTGCCGGCCGGCGGCTCCCGGGTGGGCGAGAGGAGAGTGTGACAGTGCCACAGGACCAGGACGCGGCAGCGTCGGCGCCGCAATTGGTGGGTTCGTTCCTGGAGCGACGCCAGGAGCAGATCGCCCAGCGATGGGCGGACGCACCCATGTTCAGGTCGGTCTTCACGGTCTCCCGGGACGAGGCGGTCGAGGCCAGCAAGGCGGTCGTGGACGCCCTGTCCGACGTGGCCGTCAGCGGGCGCCTGGAGGACACCACCGCGCCCGGGTACGAACCGGTGCGCGAGCAGCTGGGCCGGATGACCCAGAACCGGGCCCGCGCCGGTGCGACGCCGGCCGGGATCGCCGACGAGGTGGCCGCGCTGCGCGCCCCCGCCGTCGATCTGCTGCGCGAGGAGTTCGCCGACCCGACCGCCCCGCAGGCCCAGGAATGCGTGCTGACCCTGACCCTGCTGCTGGGCACCCTGCGCCTGGTCGTCCTGGAGACCACTTTGGACGCGGGCGCGGAGATGATCGAGCGGCAGCGCCAGCAGCTGCTCGAAGTGGCCACCCCCGTCATCAAGTTGTGGGAGCACACCGTCGCCGTCCCGCTGATCGGGACCCTGGACAGCGCCCGCAGCCAGGTCGTGATGGAGTCGCTGCTGGAGGCCATCGTCGAGCAGCGCGCCCGGTACGCCATCCTGGACATCACCGGTGTGCCCACCGTGGACTCGCTGGTGGCGCAGCACCTGATGAAGACGGTGGCCGCGGCGCGGCTGATGGGGGCCGAGTGCATCGTCTCCGGTATCCGCCCGGCCATCGCCCAGACCATCGTGCAGCTCGGCATCGATCTGGGTTCGGTGCTCACCCGGGCCTCGCTCGCCGACGCGCTGGCCTACGCGCTGAGCCGGCAGGGCATCGAGGTCTCCCGTGCGCAGACGGGTACGAACGCCCGGTGAACGAACCCGTCCCCGTCCATCCGGCCCCGGTGCCGGTACTGACCCTGGGCGACATACTGCTCGTCTCGCTCCAGGGCGAACTGCACGACGGACTCGCCGAGCAGTTGCAGCAGGACCTCAGCCACCGCATCGCCACCACCGGCGTGACCGGGGTGGTCATCGACATCTCCGGAGTGGACATCGTCGACTCCTTCCTCGGCCGGGTGCTCGCGGAGATCGCGTCCACCGCCCGGCTGCTCGCCGCCCGTACGGTCCTCGCCGGAATGCGGCCCGCCGTCGCGATCACCCTGGTCGAACTGGGGCTGGCGCTGCCCGGTCTGACCACCGCGCTGGACGTCGACCGGGCCATGGAAGTGCTGTCCCAGAGGGGGAGATGATGCATCCGTCCGGCCAGGCGTCCGCAACCACCGTGCCCATCGGTTCGGACGCGGATCTGGCCTGGGTGCGACAGCAGGTGCGGCAGTGCGCGGCGGCCCTCGGATTCGGTCTGGTGCAGCAGACGAAGCTGGTCACGGCCGCGAGCGAGCTGGCCCGCAACACCCTGGTGCACGGCGGTGGCGGGCACGCGGAGATCACCCCGCTGGACAACGGCCGCGCCCGCGGCCTGCGGATGAGCTTCGTCGACAGCGGCCCCGGCATCCGCGATCTGGAGCTGGCCATGACCGACGGCTACACCTCGGGCGGCGGCCTCGGGCTCGGGCTCAGCGGTGCCAAGCGGCTGGTGCAGGAGTTCAGCGTGGACACCGCGCCGGGCCGGGGCACCACCGTCACGGCCGTCGCCTGGGTGACCCAGGTGCCCGCCTCGCGATCGGGGCTGGGATGAGCCGCGTCTGGGAGGTCCCGGTGCACGACTCCACGCGTGTCCGGGACGCCCGTACGGCGGTCCGCGAGGCGTGCGGACAGGCGGGCCTGGGGCCCGAGCGTACGGCGGCCGGGGAGCTGGTGGCCACCGAGCTGGCCACCAATCTGCTCCGGCACGCGGGCGGCGGCACCCTGGTGGTCAACCTGGTGGCACCGCCGTCCGGCACGGGGACCTCGGTACGGCTGTTCGCGCTGGACCACGGGCCGGGCATCGCCGATGTCACGGCGGCCCTGCGCGACGGCTGCACCACCGCCGGGCCCTCCCTCGGCGCGGGCCTCGGCAGCTGTCTGCGCAACGCCGACGCCTTCCAGCTGTACGGCGCCCCGGGCCGGGGCACGGTGGCGACGGCGCGGATCGATCCGGAACGCGCACGGGGCGGCCGGGCATCCGAGGGACCCACGGCCGGTGGCATCGTCGCCTCGCTCGACCGGGCCGAGCACTCCGGTGACGCCTGGGCCTGCGTAGGCCACGAGGGGCTGGTGACCCTGCTGCTCGCGGACGGGCTCGGGCACGGACCCAAGGCCGGGCACGCGTCCGGCGCGGCGGTCACGGAGCTGCGGCGGGCCGCGCAGTCGCCGCCCCAGGAGATCCTGCGGCGGCTGCACACCGCCCTGCGCCCCACCCGGGGGGCCGCGATCGCCGTGGCCCAGGTGGACACCGGGAAGGGCGAACTCGGCTTCGCCGGGGTCGGCAACATCGGGGCCCGGCTGCGTACCGCGGACGGGTGGACGTCGCTGGTGTCGCATCCGGGGATCGTCGGGGCGTACTTCCCGGCGCACGTCCCCTTGCGCCGGGCGCCGTGGCACCGCGACAGTCTGCTCGTGCTGCACAGTGACGGGCTGCCCAGCCGCTGGACGCCGCCCGAGGACCCCCGGCTGCTCGCCCAGGATCCGTCGGTGCTGGCCGCGACCGTCCTGCGGGACGCGGGCAGCGCCGCCCGCCCCCCGCGCGACGACACCAGCGTCGCCGTACTGGCCCAGGACCGCCGCCCATGACCACGACCTGCGACACCTGGACCCTGACCGGCCCCGTCGACGCGGCCCGCGCCCGTGCCCTGCTGGCGCGGCTCACGGCGGACGCGGGGGTGCCGGCCCGGGACCGCGCCCGTTTCCTGGCCGTACTGACCGCCCTGCTGCGGCCCTCCCGGGAGGGGCGGCGGCAGCGGCTGACCGTGACCGCCGCCGAGGACCTCCACATCGCCCTGGACGGCGCCGAGCCCTGGCGGCACACGCTGGCCTGCCCCTCTCCCCTGCCCCGGCCGCTGCCCCGGCCCGGCGACCTGGCCGAGGCGGACCTCGCCGAGGCGCTGCTCGGCGCGGGCGAGGACACCGCCGTCGTACTGGCGGGTCTGGACGAGGCGGAGGAGCTGGTGCGGTTCCACCGCGAGGAACTGCACCAGACCAACCAGGGCGTGCTCGCGCTGCACGCCGAGCTGGAGGCGGCCGCGCTGGCGCAGCGGGAACTCCTGGACGCCGAGCGGGCGGCGCGCGCGGAGGCGGAGAACGCCCGTCGGCTGCTGACCTTCCTCGCCGACGCCAGCGCCTCGCTCAACGCCTCGCTGGATCACGAGGACATCCTGCGGCGGCTGCCCAAGCTGCTGGTGCCCGAGCACGCCCGGCAGGTGGACGTATGGCTGGTGGACGACGAGCGGACCCCGCCCGCCGAACGGGCCGCGGCGGCGGTGACGGCGGCCCGCACCGGGCGCCCCCAGCACGCGGCGCCGCAGGGTCATGGAGTTCGCCGAGAAGGTCAAGTCCCCGGTGGGACACGCCCTGCGCGGCAAGGAGTTCATCCAGTACGACAACAAGTTCGACGTCGGTATGAGCGGACTGCTCGGTTACGGCGCCGCAGCCCGGCGGGCTCCCCGGCGTGGACGATCTGCCGGCCTCCGCGCTCTCCCCCGACCGGCCGCTGCTGTGCCTGCCGCTCGGCGCGCGCACCGTGCAGGGCGTGCTGACCCTGTCGGCGCCCGGTGAGCGGTTCGCGCCGGACACCGCCGTGATGCTGCTGGAGCTGGCCCGGCGGGCGGGCATCGCGCTGGACAACGCCCGCCAGTACGAGCAGCACCGGGACGTCGCCGAGGCCCTTCAGCGCGCCCAGCTCACCGAGTTGCCGGACACCCCGGGGCTCGCGCTGGCGGCGCGTTATCTGCCGGCCACGCACGGCCTGAACATCGGCGGCGACTGGTACGACGCGTTCCCCGGGCCCGACGGCAGTGTGCTGGCGGTGATCGGGGACGTCACCGGGCACGGGCTGCGGGCCGCGGTGATGATGGGCCAGTTGCGGACCGCGCTGCGCGCCTACGCGGTCGAGGGCAACGGGCCCGCCCGCATCCTCACCCTGCTGCACCGGATGCTGCGCCATCAGCAGCCGGAGCTGTATGCGACCTGTGCCGTCGCCCGGTTCACGCCGGGTGAGCCGGGTGTGGTGTGGGCGGCGGCCGGGCATCCGCCCGCGCTGGTGCGCGGCCCCGGGGGCGAGGTGCGGGTGCTGGACGCCAAGCCGGGGATCATGCTCGGGGTCCCGGTGCCCTACGAGTACGAGGAGCACCACGAGGAGTTGCCGGCCGGTGCCACGCTCGCGCTCTACACGGACGGGCTGGTGGAGCGCCGGTCCGCGGGGATCGACGCGGGCATAGAGCGGCTGGCGGACGCCCTGGGCACGCTCGGCGCGGCGGACCTGGAGCGGCTGGACGCGGCGGCCGACGCGCTGCTCAAGCCGATGCTGCGGGACTCCGAACACGACGACGACATCTGCCTGTTGCTGTGCCGCACCGCCCCCTGACGCGCTCGTGCGCCGGTCCCCTGGGCGGGGAACCGGCGCACGGGCGTGCGGTCACTGGTTGACGCAGGTGTTCCCGGCGGCCGGGTTCAGCAGTCCGATGATGTCGATGCTGTCACCGCAGACGTTGACGGGGATGTGGATCGGGACCTGGATGACGTCCCCGGACAGGACACCCGGGCTGCCCACGGCCGTGCCGGTCGTCGGGTCGGGGTCGGCCGCGAAGGCGCTGGCGGTGCCGCCCAGCGCAAAGACACCTGCGAGTACGGCCGTTGTGGCGATGCTGCGGATGCGCATGAATCTGCCTTACTGGTCGAACGGTAGGGACAGCACCATCACACCCGGCTCCCGCGGGGCTCGCCTCTCCGGATACGCCGACGGGGTGGCGCGGTCGGCCGAATGATTCCGGCCGGGCAGGTGGGGGCGGGTCGAGCGGATCGTGGGCCGAGGTCCCCGGGCCGGGGCGCCCGAAGCCGGGAATCGGGGGATCACCGGCCGGGGTGAAGTCGGACCGTCTCCCGTCGAGTTGCCGGGACAGCTGGCCCGCCGGACGCGCTGGTCCGGGCCCGGGGACCGCTCGGGCAGGGTCAAGTCCCCCTTGCCGGGGGCATGTTCGCCAGGAGAGGCGGCTTCTTGACCCGGTACGGGGCAGCACCCGGCCGCCCGTGTACGACACCCTAGGGGCCGCCCCGGGTCTGCGCAGGTCGGGTGGGCCGGTCGTGGCGGGTCCCGGGACCGGTCCGGTGGGGGCCGGTCCCGGGGTGCGAGGGGTTACGGGAAGGAGGTCACCTTGGAGGGGACGGTGCTGGTTCCCGAGGTGGCGGCTCCGGTGGTGTTGACGACATGGGCGTACTGGCCGTTGCCGCCGAGGGAGATCACCAGGAGGTCGTGCAGTCTGATGCCGGATCCCGTCGGCACCTGGAAGCCGTGGGCCTGCACGATCGAGGGGTCGGCGGTGTAGTTGCAGTAGCTGCCCAGGCCCCACGCCTCGTGCGTGGTGACCGAGTCGTCGACCTTGTAGGCGGCGTAGCCGGTGATGCCGTCATGGGTGACGGCGGCGGCGTTCGGGGCGTCGTACGCCTTCTCGTTCTGGAAGAAGATGGTCCGGCCGCGCTCTCCGCTCCAGTAGACGTCGTACTTGTTGAAGTGCTCGACGAACAGACCGGTGGCGAGGACGTCGTCGCCGTTGACCCGCAGGCCGTAGTCCGCGCGGTTGGTGGTCCAGCCGACGCCGCTGCCGTGGTCGGCGCGCCAGATCCAGGTGTGGTCGATGATCGTGTCGTCGCTGTTGACCACCAGCGAGTTGGTGGCGAGGCCGGGGCCCGCGCCGCCGATGCGGAAGAACACGTCCTGCACCGTGGTGGGGTTCGCGGAGTGGTCGGCGCTCGCACCGGGGTCGCCGATGCGCAGGAGGGTGTCGGAGTTGACGGATCCGGCGTCGATCAGCAGTCCGGCCAGCTTGACGCCGTCGACGTCGGAGACGTGCATGGCGTCGACGCCGTTGTCCGGGACCAGGGTGGCGAGCCCGAGGCCGAGGACCACGGTGTTCGCGCGGGTCACGTTGATCGTCCGGTCGAGGTGGTAGACGCCCGGGGTGAACAGGAGGTTGAGGCCCTGGGCGAGGGCCGCGTTGATGGTGGCCGCGGTCGCGCCCGGCTTGACGACGTAGAACTGGTCGAGCGGGAGGGAGGTGCCCGGCGTGTTCGGCCAGGAGACACCGCGGGCGTTGGTGCGCTTGGCCGGGACGAACACCTTGTACGTGGAGCCGTCCAGGTACAGGAACGGCTTCTCGCGGGAGACGGGTGTGTTGTCCAGCGTGGTGTACGGGCCGCTGTCGAAGTTGGTGGCGGGCGCGCCCTGGACGCCGGAGAAGGTCATGTTCCACACGCCGTTGGTCCAGCCGCCGACCGAGCTGTCGCGGGTGTACCACTGCTGCTGGGAGTAGGGGCCGACGGTGCCGTCGATCTTCGAGTCGGCGATGTAGCCGCCGGAGGCCCAACCGTAGCCGTTCGGGGCGAGGTTGAGGCCGCCCTCGACGTGGATGCGGCGGAAGGGCGCGGCCTGGGCGACGGCCCAGCGGTCGTCCCCGTTCGACGGCCTGATGGCGAGGTTCTCGGCCGAACGCCAGAAGTTCTGGGTGGCGTTGCCGTTGAACCAGCCCGCGTCCACGGTGACATCACCGTTGATCTGGGTGTCGTCGGGGTTGAGGCCGAGCCCGGAGATCGAGGTGTAGAAGCCGATCTGGGCGTTGATGTTGTTGTACGTGCCGGGCTTGAGCAGGAACTGGTAGCGGCCGCTGCCGAACTGGGCGGATTCCTGCTGGGCGAAGACGGTGTCGAACTTCTGCTGGAGGTTCGGCGTGGAGGGGTCGACGACGATGACGTTCGGCCCGAGATCGCCGCCGCCCTGCACGGGCGGGGTGCCGGTGGTGCCGGTGTGCACGGCGACCTCCCACAGGGAGTAGCCGTAGCCGGTGCCGCGGGCGGTGCCGTAGACGCGGACGTACCGGCCGGAGCCGCTGACGTCGTAGGACGCGCTGCCGCCGGTGGCGCCGGTGACGCTCTTGAGGGTGCTCCAGTTCTGGCCGTCGGTGGAGGTCTGGATCTGGAAGTTCTTGCCGTAGGCGGTCTCCCAGTTCAGGTCCACCTTGCACAGGTCCTGCACCGAGCCGAGGTCGACCTGGACCCACTGCGGGTCGGACGCCTGGCTGGACCAGCGGGTGCCGGTGTCGCCGTCGAAGGCGGCGGAGGCGGGGGTGCCGGCGTTCTCGGTGGAGGAGGCGGTGGCGGGCCTGCCCTGGGCGGCGTTCGCCGTGCCGCAGGCGGGCTGTGCGGTGTCGGTGCTGCCGTACACCTGGAACTCCCAGAGGGAGTAGCCCCATTGGGTGGCGCGGTGCACGCCGAGCATGCGGACGTAGCGGCCCTGGCCCGAGACGTCGAGGGTGTCGTCGCCGCCGTCCGAGCCGGTGACCGACTTCAGATCGGTCCAGTTGACGGCGTCCTTCGATATCTGGACCTTGTAGTCCTTCGCGTACGCGGCCTCCCAGTCGAGGACGACGCGGGTGACGGAGGCGGTGGCGCCCAGGTCGACCTGGAGCCACTGGTCGTCGGTGGTGGCGGAGGACCAGCGGGTCCCCGTGTCGCCGTCGACGGCGTCGGCCGCGGTGGTGCCGTAGTTCTCCTCGGAGGAGGCGGTGGCCGTCTTCCCCTGGGACAACGGCGCCTCGGCCGCGACGGCCCGGCCGTGGCCGAGGGGCAGGGTGATCAGCGCGGCCATGGCGGCCAGCGCGACACCCGCGGATCGGAATCTCATGTGCGGCTCCCTGAAGACCGGTGGGTGAACATCGATCGCTCACTACTTAGTTCACGTTTTGATTTAAGTGGCGAGACGGATGCCGCACAAGCCTTCGGAAGCCGAACCTTTCCACCCGCGCCGCTCGGGGCGCCGCGTCAAGTCCCTTTTCGCGCCTGCCGCCCGGCCGTCGCGGGGAGTGCGGCGGGGGCGCCCGCCCGGGCCGCGGTCACGGCCGGGCGGGCGTCGGATTTCCGCAACTCGCCGCGGGGATCTCGGAGTTCAGTCCCGTACCGGGGTGAGTGTGAGGGTCTGCTCGGCGGCGGTGCGGCCGTGGCCGACGGCGCTGTGGGTGGTGTCGGTCCAGGTGCGCACCGGGACGGTCTCCGCGCCCCGGCCGGGATCGGCGGACAGTCCGAGGACCAGGCCGCTGTAGCGGTTGACGAGGTGGAAGGTACGGGCCGGGGAGGCGTCCGGGATCAGGAACCACTGCTGTCCGACGGCCGGGCTCTTCCCGTGCCGCGGGGTGACGGTCGGCACGGTGCCCCAGGCGCGGTCCCGGGTCCTGGTGGAGTCGACGCCGAGCAGGGCGCCGGTGGCGGTGTTGGTCACGGTGTAGGCGCCGTCGCCGGTGGGCCGGAAGGTCCAGGTGGCGCGGGCGGCCGGGGTGGGCCGGGCCGCAGTGGTGGCGGCGCCGGGGTTCTGGGCGAGGACACGGCCGCTGCCGGCGGCGATCCGGTAGCGATGCCCGGCGGCCACCGGCGGCGCCGCGGGCGCGCCGGAGTCGAGGGTGAGGTCGACGTACTCGCCGTCGGCGCCGTGCGCGCAGCCGAAGGAGCAGTACGAGCGCATGGTCCTGCCCACGATCGAGGAGCTGGTGCGGTTCGCGCCGTCGAGGAACCAGCGGTACCAGGAGGCGTTCGTGTAGCTACCGGTGTCGCCGATCAGGTGCCATTTCTGGGTGGCGAGGTCGTCGGTGGCGTAGAGGTACTGCGGCGCGTTCCCGCTCTGGTCGACGCCCTGCGGTTCGCCGATGTACAGCCCGAGGTAGGCGTCGTAGGCGATGTTCATCACGAACAGCGGGGAGGTCGGGGGCGTCTTTCCGGCGGCGATCTGCTCGGCCGTGGTGCCGGTGTTCGCCGGGTCGTACTCGGCGGCCGCGGGGGTGTGCCCGGTGGGGTGGTCGGCGTCGACGGGGACGATGTTGCTCTCCTTGCCGCCGGTGCCGGGCTGGGACCAGGCGCCGTCGTACCACTTGCGCCAGGAGCCGGGGGCCATCCTGTCGGCGATCGGGGCACGGGCGACGTGCTCGTAGAAGGCCTTCCAGCCGCCCTTCTTGTCCACGATCCGGGAGCCGTAATAGACGTAGAAGTAGCCGGAGGCGGTGTCCACGAACAGGCGCTGATCGCCGTCGCCGTAGTCGTACGTCTGGTTCGGGAAGGCGGCCGTGTCCCCGCGCACGGTGCTGAACGGGGAGGTGATGACGTGGTCCTCGATGGTCCAGGTGCGGCCCCGGTCGGTGGAGACGGCGTAGTCGATGGCGTCGAAGTGCAGCCCGTCGCCGAAGGGTTGAGGGGTGAACTCGTTGTGGACCAGGCCGTACCAGTCGCCGGTGTCGGGGTCGACCCACACCCCGGACAGGTCGCAGTAGTTCTTCTGGGAGTAGCCCGATCCGGCCGGGGGGTAGCTCGCCTCGCGGCCGGTGGGGCTGTTGTCGCAGCGCGCGGTGGTGTCGTCGTTGCGGTCGGCGGGGTCGGCCGGGTTCACCGCGGTGCTCAGCGCGCTGTCGAAGGCGGCGGTGTCGAAGTCGGTGCCGGTGTAGAAGTCCCAGCTGCGGGGGTCGTTCGCGCCGTACAGGGCGGCGGACTGCTGGTAGTGGAAGGTGCCGTCCCGGTCGAGGAAGGGGCTCGCGGGGGTGTCCGTGGGGTACGGGAAGGGCACCGGGCTGCCCACGGTGACGGTGTAGGCGGGGGCGGCGGACGCCGGGGACGCGGGGGCGGCGCCCAGGACGAGGGCGACGGCCGCGGCCACGGCGCCGCCCGCTCTGCTCAACAGTCGCACGGATGCTCCTCGTTGCCGAAGGTTGTGCCGGAGGTGATGCCGGAGGTGATGCCGGAGGTCATGCCGAAGCTCCGGTCCCACGGAACGATCAACCCCCGGCGGTGTCCCGGCAATGGACTCCCGTGCGCCGCCTCTTGCACTTTCGCGCGCGGGCCGGCCGGTCAGCCCTCCTCGGACAGCGGTGCGTCCCAGGCCAGTTGGCGGATCAGTTCGTCGTCCCGGTGGTCGGGGCGGTGGTTCGGGTCGGCGGGGCGGGCGGGGGCGTGGGTGCCGCGGGAGATGCCGCCGCTGACGGTGATGTTGTGCTCCACGCGCGGGCGCCGGTGCCGCTCGTACGCCGCGAACGCCCGTGCGGCGTCCGGCAGATCGCGCAGCGCCTTGGCGAGGACCACCGCGTCCTCCAGCGCCGTGGCGGCGCCCTGCCCGGTCGCCGGGGAGGCCGCGTGGGCCGCGTCGCCGATGAGCAGGACCCTGCCGGTGTGCCAGCGGGCGCCGAGCGGCATCTCGGTGGCGCTGGTGACCATGACGGGGCCCGGGCAGGCGGCGACGAGCGCGGCGGCGGGGGTGGTGTCCGCGCGCAGCAGGGGCAGCAGGTCCTCGCGCGGTACGGCGCTGCGCGCGCCCGGCCCCCGTTCGGGCAGCGGGTCGCCGCCGACGCGGGCGAACCAGTACGTCTCCCCCGTCGGCGCCGCGGCGTACCCGAAGGCGCTCTCGCTGCCGCGCACCATGGTGATGACGCCGCCCCCGCCCGCGCCCGGGGCCCCGGGGGTGCGGCCGTAGAAGACGCGCTGTCCCGCGTAGCGGGGCCGGATGCCGGGGCTGAGGGCGCGGCGGACGGCGGAGTTCAGGCCGTCGGCGCCGATGAGCAGGTCGCCGGTGGCGGTGGTGCCGTCCGCGAAGCGCGCGGTGACACCGTAGGGTCCGTCGGTCACCGAGGTCAGCCGGGCGCCGTGGGTGAGGCGGATGCCGCGGGCCGAAACCTCCCGCTGGAGCGCGGAGTTCAGCTCGCCGCGGCGCAGGCAGCGGTAGCGCAGATCGGGTTCGGCGACCTCGCCGAGCGGGACATGGGCCAGTTCGGCGCCCGCCGCGTCCAGCAGGCGCAGCGAAGTCAGCGGAAAACCGATGGCCGTCACGGCCCGGGTGGCGTCCAGCTGGGCCAGGGCGCGCATGCCGGTGCTCGCCAGGGTGAGGAAGGCGCCGATGTCCTGGTCCGCGCCGGAGTGCGCCTCGTACACGCGCACGTCGAAGCCGGCGCGGTGCAGCCCCAGTGCGGCGGCGCCGCCCGCGATGCCGCCGCCGATCACCAGGACTCTGGTCGCTGCCGTACCGGTCATGTGCCGCTCCCCATGCCGACCGTGGTGATGACCATCCAAGTACAGCCGTGGGCCGGGGGCGCCGGGTGGGGCACGGATCCGGACAGGGGCGGGCGCCTCGGCCGACGCGCGCCGGTGGGTGCCGTCCGTGCCCCGGGCGCCGCCCGCCGGGGCGTGGTGTGCGCACGACCGCCCCTCGGACGGAGGCGTTTCGGCCGACGGAGTGGGTACGGACCCGCCATGCGGGTGAGTGTGGTGGACGCGGGATCGAACACGGTCCGACTGGTGATCGCGGATGTGGAGGGGGGTGTTCCGCTGCCGGTGCACACCGTCAAATGGAAGCTGCGCCTGTCCGAACAGGTCGGCCCGGACGGCACCATCGCCGAGGAGGCGGTGGAGCGGCTGGTCGAGGCGGTGGCCGAGGCGGGCGACACGGCGCTGCGGTGGAAGGCCGCGGGCCCGCTGGCGTTCGCCACCGCCGTGGTCCGGGGCGCGCCGAACCGCGCGGAGGTGCTGGAGCGGGTGGCGGCCGGGACCGGGATCCGGATGTGCACCCTGCCGGGCGAGACCGAGGCCGAGCTGACGTTCCTGGCGGCCCGCCGCTGGCTCGGCTGGAACGCGGGCCCGCTCGCGCTGCTCGACATCGGCGGGGGCTCGCTGGAGGTGGCCTTCGGGCGGGGCCGGCTGCCCGACTTCGCGGCCTCGCTGCCGCTGGGCGCGAGCCGGTTGACCCGGGAGTACCTGGAGGTCCAGGACCCGCCCGGGGCGGGCGAGTTGAAGGAGCTGCGCCGCCGGATCCGGCACGAGCTGCGGGACGTGGCGGCGCGGATACGGTGGGAGTCGCCGCGCACCGCCGCGGTCAGTTCCCGTACGTTCCAGCAGCTGGCGCGGCTGTGCGGGGCCGCGCCGGGCCGGTTCGGGCCGTTCGAGCCGCGCGCGCTGCGGCGCGGGGACCTGCGGCGGGGACCTGCGCGCGGCGGCGCACACCCTGGCCACGCTGCCCGCCGCCGAGCGGGCCCAGTTGCCCGGCATCTCCGCGCCGCGTGCCGCGCAGAGCCTGGCCGGTGCCGTCGTCGGGCACACGGCGCTGAAGCTGATGGGGCTGCGCCGGGCCGTGGTCTGCCCCTGGGCGATCCGCGAGGGCATCCTGCTGCGCTACATCGAGGACGGCGCCGACTGGTGGACACGGGCCGCGGGAGCCTGTCCCACGGCGGCGCCGTCCTCGACGGTGTCGCTGCGGAGCGTCGTGGGGCCCTCCGCGTAGCGCGCGACGGCCTGCTGACGCGTGCGTGCCCGCGGGGATCCCGGCCTCTTTCGTGCCCTCGTTCCCTCACGGACCGGCGGGGCCCTGTCCTCGGGTGCGCAGGGCGCCCGCCGTCCGCAGCAGCCGGTCGGCGGGTTCGCGCAGCCGGGGGTGGGCCAGCACGGTGTTGCGCAGGCCACGCGCGGGCCCGCGCCACAGGCGGTGGGCGAGCGCCACCGGGTGCGGCCGGGTCAAGAAGCCCTCCTGGACCCGTAGTTCGCGGGTCTTCAGCCAGTCCTTGTACTCCTTGTCGCCGCGTCCGAGGTCCACCATGGCGACCCCGTGCCGGGCGGCGGCCTCGGCGGTCCGCAGATGCATCATCAACCCCGGTGAATAGCGGTGCAGTTCGGGGTCGTACGCGGTGAACCAGGCCGCCAGCACCGTGCTCGACCGGGGCCCGAAGTGGGCGGCGACCGGGCGGTCCCCGGCGTAGAGCACGGACAGCACGCCGGTGCAGTGCGGTGCGCGCAGCCGGGACAACTCCTCGACCAGGGCGACGATCCAAGGCCTGGCGAACCGGTCCATGCGGCCGGTCCTGCGGTACTGCGCGGACTTCCAGCGCATGAGGGTGCGCAGCGCCTCGGGGTCGCGCTCGTCGAACACGAAGCGCACCTCGCCGACGTCCCGGCCGAGGCGGCGCTCCTTCTTCAGGGTCGTCTTCGCCTGCCCGGGGTAGGTGCCGCGCAGCCAGGCGGCGTAGTCGCCGTCGCCGGGCCGCACATCGATGACGGGCGAGGCGAAGGTGCCGGTGACGTACGGCTCGAACGGCCGCTGTCCGTCGGCCAGATGGTCGAACTCGAAGCTGTTCAGGTCGCAGGCCCGCAGCAACTCGCCCGTGTCCCAGGTGGTTCCGGGCCGGTGCACCAGGGCCTGGCAGTCGGAGAGCCCGAGTCCGATCGCCCGGCCGGTCCCGAACGGCCCCCGTTCGTACGGCAGGAAGCCCACGTCCCGGCCCCCCTCGCGCAGCACCGCCACCCGGGCCCCGCCCCGGTGCCGGCCGACGGCGAGGGCGAACTCGGGGGCGAGGAAGGGGTTGGCGAAGGCGAACGAGGAGTCCATCGCCTCGTGCCAGGCCCGGTGTTGTCCGGGCGTCAGCTCGCCGGTTCCGTGGACGGTGATCTCCACTCGGCTCCCCCGCCTTCCCGCCGCGCGACGGGCGCCCGGTCCCCCGCCGTGCGCCGCTGCTCAAAACTGGCGAAACAGACGGACCCTGTCAAGGGCGCGCAGGGCGACGCGGGGGCGGCCGCTCCCTCGTGAACTCCCCGTTCCGCCACGGGGGAAGGCGCCGGCTGGCAGACTTCCCGATCATCCTGGCCCTCATGAAAGGCGGTACGTCATGACGTCCCACTTCGAGCCCGCCGAGCTGCTGGCCACCATGCCGTTCGCGGCCGGTCTCGGCATCGAGCTGCGGGAGGCCACCGCCGAGCGCACCGTGGGCTCGCTCGCCTGGTCGCCCGAGGTGTGCACGGCCGGTGGCGCGCTGCACGGCGGGGCGCTGATGGCGCTGGCGGACAGCGTGGGCGCGGTGTGCGCCTACCTCAACCTGCCCGAGGGGGCGGCCGGCACCTCGACGGTCGAGTCCAAGACCAACTTCCTGCGCGCGCTCACCTCGGGGCACGTCCACGCCACGGCCCGGCCGCTGCATCTCGGCGGCACCCTCATCGTGGTGCAGACGGAGCTGCGCGACGACCGGGACCGGCTGGTGGGGCAGACCACGCAGACGCAGATCGTGCTGCGTAGACAGGCCGACTGAGACACCGCGGCCGACGGGCCGGACCGCGCCGGAGGGCGGGGTCCGGCCCTTTGCCATGTGCGCCCGCGTCGCCCCGTAAGGCGTTCCGGATCCGCCCGCGGTATTGACATGAACCTGTGCTTCCTCCGAGTCTTCGTGCGTGAAGTTGCTTGATTTCGCGCATCTTCAAGCACTTCCGCGCACGCTCAGATATTCCGCACCGACGCGAGGGGAGCTGTTCCGCCGTGCGAAGACTCCGACACCGGGTGCCCTGGCCGGCCTGGGTGCCGCTGGGGCTGGTGACCGCCCTGGCCGGTACCGCGCTGGTCGTCCCGGCGCCCGCCGCGGCCGCCGCCACCGGCGCCGTACTGGACCCCGCCCACAGCAGTGTCAGCTGGCAGAGCCCCGTCTACCCCAAGGGCACCGTCGGCGACCCGAAGGACTGCCCGGCCCCCGGCGCCGACCCCGACGACCAGGTCTGCGACCGCTTCGACCTGTCCGTCTCGGTACCGGCCAACTACTGGAACGACAACCCCGAGGGCGGCGTCCCGCTGGCCGTCAAGTGGGAGCACCCCACCGACGACTTCGACCTGTACGTGTACGACGACCACGGCACCCAGGTCGCCTCCAGCGCGGGCACCGCCGACCCCGAGGCCACCGTGATCCCGCGGGCGTCGGGGACGTACCACGTGGTCGTCGTGCCGTACGACGTGCACGACAACTCCTTCACCGGCACGGCGTATCTGCCCGCGACCGAGGACGCCGGTGATCTGACGTCCTTCTCGGGCGGCGACGGCAGCTACACGATCCGGGCCGGGCAGCTCACGGCGCGCGCCGATTTCCTGACCGGTGGTCAACTCCGGCTCCAGGCGGACCCGTCGGGCTCGCTGAGCGACCCGGCCGGCACCGAGATCGTACGCAAGGAACCGGCTGCGGACCGGCGCACCTCCACCTTCGACGCGGGCGCCTACTACGGCATCCGCGCGCCCGGGGCCGTGCTGCGCGTGTACAAGAAGCCGCTGCGGTTCGGGCTGTACAAGG
The DNA here is from genome assembly GCF_049222185.1 of Streptomyces sp. LaBMicrA B280. Taxonomy (NCBI): domain Bacteria; kingdom Bacillati; phylum Actinomycetota; class Actinomycetes; order Kitasatosporales; family Streptomycetaceae; genus Streptomyces; species Streptomyces sp. LaBMicrA B280. Next base: position 218,971 of record NZ_JBMJCT010000058.1, read on the forward strand.
CGGACAACCGCACCCGGATCTGGCAGGAGGACAAGCCGCTGCGCTGGTCCACCGGCGGGATGCGGCAGAGCCTGGACCGGGGCGCCGACGAGCAGTTCTTCGGCGGCGGCGAGCAGAACGGCAGCTTCTCGCACCGCGGGCAGACGATGTACGTGTCCAACAGCTTCGACTGGGACGAGGGCGGCTACAACAACTCCCAGCCGTTCTACCTCTCCAGCGCGGGCTACGGCGTCTTCCGCAACACCTTCGCGCCGGGCGTGTACACCTTCGACTCACCGGTGACCACCGGGCAGCAGGAACGGCGCCTGGACGCCTACTACTTCCTCGGCGACGCCAAGCAAGTCATCGGCAAGTACACGAAGTTGGTGGGCAAGCCGTTCATGCCGCCGGTCTACGGCCTGGAGCCCGGTGACTCCGACTGCTATCTGCACAACGCCAACCGGGGCGAGCGGCACACCCTGGACGCCCTGAAGGTCGCCGACGGCTACACCCAGCACCAGATGCCGCTGGGCTGGATGCTGGTCAACGACGGCTACGGCTGCGGCTACGAGGACCTCCAGCAGACCGCCCAGGGCCTGAACGACCACCACGCCCAGCTCGGTCTGTGGACGCAGGACGGCATCGACAAGCTGGCCGAACAGGTCAAGGCGGGCCAGCGGGTGGCCAAGCTGGACGTGGCCTGGGTCGGCAACGGCTACCAGTTCGCGCTGGACGCCTGCGACGCGGCGAAGAAGGGCATCGAGGACAACAGCGACGCCCGCGGCTTCGTGTGGCTGCCCGTCTCCTGGGCGGGCGCCCAGCGCTGCGGGGTGCTGTGGAGCGGCGACCAGCAGCTGTCCTGGGACTACATCCGCTGGCAGATCCCGACGTACGCCGGGGCGACGATGTCCGGCATCGCGTACAACACCGGCGACGTGGGCAGCATCTACCGCCACGACCCCGAGATGTACGCCCGCGACCTCCAGTGGAAGGCGTTCCTGCCGGCCATCATGACCATGGACGGCTGGGCCACCGACCTGACCACCAAGAAGCCCGCCGACCAGCAGCCGTGGCTGGACGGCGAGCCGTACACCTCCGTCAACCGCAAGTACCTCCAGCTGAAGGAGCGGCTGCTGCCGTACATGTACACCCTCTCCGCCGACGCGGCCAGGAGCGGTGTGGGCGCGGTGCGTCCGCTGTGGCTGGAGTACCCCGACGACCCGGGCACCCTGGGCGCGAACGCCAAATACGAGTTCCTGTCCGGCCCGGACTTCCTGGTCGCGCCGGTGTACCAGGACTCCGACACCCGCGACGGGATCTATCTGCCCAAGGGCACCTGGACGGACTACTGGACCGGCCGCACCTACCACGGCCCGACCACGGTCAACGGCTACCACGCGCCGCTGGACACCCTCCCGCTGTTCGTGCGCGAGGGCGCGATCGTGCCCATGTGGCCGAAGGGCACGACGAGTTGGGAGACCCGGGACCGGCACGAGCTGGACTGGGACCTGTATCCGTCGGCCCATGGCACCAGTCACTACACGCTGTACGAGGACGACGGCGTGACCCGTGACTTCACCAAGGGAGCGGCCGCGGCCCAGCGGGTCGCCCTGCACCGGGACGCGCACGGGACGACCGTGTCGGTCGGCGCGAGCAAGGGCGCCTATCAGGGCAAGGTGACCGCCCGGACGTACCGGTTCACCGTGCACGGCGGCTCCGCGCCCGCGCGGGTGCTGCTGGACGGGCGTCAACTTCCCCGCTCCGCCTGGTCGTTCGACCCGGCCACGCGGGTCACGACGATCACCACGGCGAGCCTGCCGCTGGACCGGGGCTTCGGTCTGCGATTGGTCGACAAACGGTAAAGGGATCGTATGGTCTAGTCCAAAGAGCAGGTTGGTCTAGGCCAACTTATTGACGTGGCCGCAACAGCTCCCGGAGGGTGGGGGCTCCTCCCCCACCCGGGTCTCTCCCCACCCTCTGGAGGCACGCAGTGAGACGTCTTCACGCCTGTCTGAGCGCGGCGGCCGCCGTCGTGCTCGCCGCCGCGGGCACCACCGCCCTGGTCGCCGCCAACGCCTCGGGCGCAACGCCCCAGGACGCCCTGAGCAACCGCTGGTACGCGGCCGCCCCCTATCTGATGCCGCTGGACAACGACCCGCCCGACGCGGCCGCCATCATGGACGCCACCGGCCTCAAGGCGTTCCAGCTGGCCTTCGTGCTCGCCCCCAACGGGGGCGGCTGTTCGCCCACTTGGGACGGTACGGCACCCGTCTCCTCGGACACGGCCGTGCAGTCGACGATCAACGTCATCCGCGCCAAGGGCGGCGATGTGTCCGTCTCCATCGGCGGCTACGGCGGCACCAAGCTCGGCCAGGCCTGCGCGGACCCGGCGTCCACGGCGGCGGCGTACCAGCAGGTGATCACCAAGTACGGCCTGCACGCCATCGACTTCGACCTGGAGGAGCCGGAGTACGAGAACACCGCGGCCATCAAGAACGAGATCGGCGCGGCGAAGATCCTCCAGCAGAACAACCCGGGCCTGTACGTCTCCGTGACGACGGCCGGCACCGCGGACGGCACCGGCTGGTTCGGCAAGCAGATGCTGCTGGAGGCGAAGTCGCAGGGGTTCACCCCGAACAACTTCTCCATCATGCCCTTCGACGGCGGCTTCAACGGGGCGGCGAGCCAGACCGGCGCGCTGACCAACTTCAACTCGATCCTGCAGTCCACCTTCGGCTGGGACGAGGCTACCGCCTACGCCCACGAGGGCTTCTCCGGCATGAACGGCCGCAGCGACACCGGCGAGATCTTCACCCAGAGCGACTTCCAGACCGTGCTGGACTACGCGACCAGCCACCACATGGACCGCTTCACCTTCTGGTCGATCAACCGCGACAGACAGTGCAGCCCGCCCGACAACGGGGGCCGTACGTCCGGGACTTGTTCGAGCGTGGCGCAGAGCGACTGGGACTTCGCGAAGTACTCGGTGAAGTTCGCGGGCGTCACCCCGCCGACCGGCACGCCCACGCCCACCCCGACGCCGACCCCGACCTCGTGCAAGCCCGCGTGGAACTCCGCCACCGCGTACACGGGCGGCACCGAGGTGTCGTACCAGCAGCACAACTGGAAGGCCAAGTGGTGGACCCAGAACGAGGTGCCCGGCGCCTCCACCTGGGGCCCCTGGCAGGACGAGGGCGCCTGCTGATCCCGTGCCCGCCCCGTGGCCGGGGGCCCGTCCGGTGTTCCTCGCACCGGACGGGCCCCCGGCCGCACGCGTGTCCCGGAACCGGTCCGTCCGGATGACACACGGTGCGACCTGCGCGACTGGTGGAATACGCCAAGTGGCCGTAGCGTCGAGGTGACCTGCTCGGACACGGCACGAACGGTGGGAGCGGCCATGCGCGGATCAGTGGTGGGCACGGCGGTGACCCTGGCGGCAGCGACTCTGCTGACGACAGGGGCGACGACGGCTTCGGCCAGTCCGCCGACCACGACCGCGTCGCCCACCGCGACGGCGCGGTCCGGGGCCGGGGACCGGGTGCTGGTGGACTGCTTCTCCCACCGCAATGTGCGCCCCACGGACTTCATCCTGGCCTGCGGTGACGGCAACAGCCGGCTCAAGGGGCTGCACTGGACCTCCTGGGGTTCCGGCGGCGCCACCGGCACCGGCACGAACTGGGTGAACGACTGCAAGCCGTACTGCGCGGCCGGCACCTTCCACCCCTACCCGGTGGTCATCCGGCTCAGCGGCAACACCCAGTGGAAGAAGCACCCGTCCTTCGAACGCTTCACCCAGCTGACCCTGACCTACAGCGGCGCACGGCCGCAGGGCTTCCAGCACGTGATGGCGTACCCGCTCTGGGACGGCCCCACGGCGCCACAGGGCTGATCACGTCCGAGCGGCCGGGTCCGGCGAGGACCCGGCCGCTCGGGCGCGCGCTCGGCCTCAGCCGATCTCGATCAGCAGGTCGCCGCCCTCCACCTGCTGGATCCGGTTGATGGCCAGCCGGGACACCCGGCCCGCCTTCGGAGCCGTGATCGCGGCCTCCATCTTCATCGCCTCGATGGTGGCGACGGTGACACCGGCCGCCACCTCGTCGCCCTCGGCCACGGAGAGCGTCACCACACCGGCGAACGGCGCGGCCACCTGGTTCGGGTTCGAACGGTCGGCCTTCTCCGTCACCGGCACGTCCGAGGCGGCCGCCCGGTCACGGACCTGGATGGGCCGCAACTGGCCGTTGAGCGTGGACATCACCGTGCGCATACCGCGCTCGTCGGCCTCGCCGATCGCCTGGAGCTCGATCAGCAGCCGCACCCCGGGCTCCAGATCGACGGCGTACTCCTTGCCCGGACGCAGACCGTAGAAGAACGCCTTGCTGTCGAGGACGCTGGTGTCGCCGTACGACTGCCGGTGGCCCTCGAACTCCCTGGTGGGCGCCGGGAACAGCAGCCGGTTCAGGGTCGCCCTGCGGTCCTTGGCCAGGCCCTCGCGGTCCTCGGCGGACAGCTCGGCCACCGGCTTGGCGGCGGCGCGGCCCTGGAGCGCCTTGGTGCGGAACGGCTCCGGCCAGCCGCCGGGCGGGGTGCCCAGCTCCCCGCGCAGGAAGCCGATCACCGAGTCCGGGATGTCGAACCGGTCGGGGGTCTGTTCGAAGTCCGCCGGGGAGACCCCGGCGCCCACCAGGTGCAGGGCGAGATCGCCGACCACCTTGGAGGACGGGGTGACCTTCACCAGGCGGCCGAGGATCCGGTCGGCGGCGGCGTACATCGCCTCGATGTCCTCGAAGCGGTCGCCGAGGCCGAGCGCGACGGCCTGGGTGCGCAGGTTGGACAGCTGGCCGCCGGGGATCTCATGGAGGTAGACCCGCCCGGTCGGCGCGGCGAGGCCCGCCTCGAAGGGGGCGTAGATCCGGCGCACGCCCTCCCAGTACGGCTCCAGGTCGCCGACCGCCTGGAGGTCGAGCCCGGTGGGCCGCTCGGAGTGGTCGGTGGCGGCCACGATCGCGGACAGCGAGGGCTGGGAGGTCGTCCCGGCCATGGAGGCGACCGCGCCGTCCACCGCGTCCGCGCCCGCCTGGATCGCGGCGAGATAGGTGGCGAGCTGACCGCCCGCGGTGTCGTGGGTGTGCAGATGCACGGGCAGGTCGAACTCGCGGCGCAGCGCCGAGACCAGCGTGGCGGCGGCCGGGGCGCGCAGCAGTCCGGCCATGTCCTTGATCGCGAGGACATGGGCGCCCGCGTCCACGATCTGCTCGGCGAGCCGCAGGTAGTAGTCGAGGGTGTAGAGCCGCTCACCGGGGTCGCTCAGGTCGCCGGTGTAGCACAGGGCGACCTCGGCGACGGCCGTGCCGGTCTCGCGCACGGCCTCGATGGCGGGGCGCATCTGGCCGACGTCGTTGAGGGCGTCGAAGATGCGGAAGATGTCGATGCCGGTGGCGGCGGCCTCCTGCACGAAGGCGTCGGTGACCTCCGTCGGGTACGGCGTGTAGCCGACGGTGTTGCGGCCGCGCAGCAGCATCTGGAGGCAGATGTTGGGCACGGCCTCGCGCAGGGCGGCCAGCCGCTCCCAGGGGTCCTCGGCGAGGAAGCGCAGGGCGACGTCGTAGGTGGCGCCGCCCCAGCACTCCAGGGACAGCAGCTCGGGCAGGGTGCGGGCGACGACCGGGGCGACGGCCAGCAGGTCCTTGGTGCGCACCCGGGTGGCGAGCAGCGACTGGTGGGCGTCGCGGAAGGTGGTGTCGGTGACACCGATCGTCGGCGACTCGCGCAACCGGCGGGCGAAGCCGTCGGGGCCCAGTTCCACGAGGAGTTGACGCGATCCGGCGGGCGGCTCGGCGACGGCCGGCACCGGCAGCTTCGTCAACGGGTCGAACAGGTCGGGCCGTTCGCCGTGCGGCTTGTTCACCGTGACATCGGCGAGGAAGGTCAGCAGCTTGGTGCCGCGGTCCGCGGAGGAACGGGCGGTGAGCAGATGCGGGCGCTCCTCGATGAACGACGTGGTGATCCGCCCGGCCTGGAAGTCCGGGTCGTCCAGCACGGCCTGGAGGAAGGGGATGTTGGTGGACACACCGCGGATGCGGAACTCCGCGACGGCACGCCGGGCGCGGCCGATGGCGGCCCTGAAGTCCCGGCCCCGGCAGGTGAGTTTCACCAGCATCGAGTCGAAGTGGGCGCTGATCTCCGTACCGGCGTGGGTGGTTCCGCCGTCCAGCCGGATGCCGGAGCCGCCCGGTGAGCGGTAGGCGCTGATCCTGCCGGTGTCCGGGCGGAAGCCGTTGGCGGGGTCCTCGGTGGTGATACGGCACTGGAGCGCGGCCCCGTGCAGGGTGATGGTCTCCTGGGCGAGGCCGAGGTCGGCGAGGGTCTCACCGGCGGCGATCCGCAGCTGCGCCTGGACCAGGTCGACGTCCGTGACCTCCTCGGTGACGGTGTGCTCGACCTGGATGCGCGGGTTCATCTCGATGAAGACGTGGTTGCCGTCCCGGTCGAGCAGGAACTCCACGGTGCCCGCGTTGCGGTAGCCGATCTCGCGCGCGAAGCGTACGGCGTCGGCGCAGATCCGCTCGCGGAGCGCGGGGTCGAGGTTCGGGGCGGGCGCCAGCTCGATCACCTTCTGGTGGCGGCGCTGGAGCGAGCAGTCGCGCTCGAAGAGGTGGACGACATTGCCCTCGCCGTCGGCGAGGATCTGCACCTCGATGTGGCGCGGGTCGACGACGGCCTTCTCCAGGAACACGGTCGGGTCGCCGAACGCGGACGCGGCCTCCCGGGAGGCGGCCTCGATGGACTCGCGCAGCTGGGCGGGGTCCTCGACCCGGCGCATACCGCGGCCGCCGCCGCCCGCGACCGCCTTCACGAACACGGGGAAGCCGATGTCCTCGGCGGCCCGCACCAGTTCGTCCACGTCGGTGGAGGGCTGGGAGGAGCCGAGCACCGGCACCCCGGCGGCGCGGGCGGCGGCGACCGCGCGGGCCTTGTTGCCGGTCAGCTCCAGCGTGGCCGTGCCGGGGCCGACGAAGGTGATGCCCGCCTCCTCGCAGGCGCGGGCCAGCTCCGGGTTCTCGGACAGGAAGCCGTAACCGGGGTAGACGGCGTCCGCCCCGGCCCGGCGGGCGGCGGACACGATCTCCTCGACGGAGAGGTAGGCGCGCACCGGGTGCCCCGGCTCCCCGATCTCGTAGGCCTCGTCGGCCTTGAGCCGGTGGAGCGAGTTGCGGTCCTCGTGCGGGAACACGGCGACGGTGCGCGCGCCGAGTTCGTAGCCCGCCCGGAACGCGCGGATCGCGATCTCTCCGCGGTTGGCGACCAGCACCTTACGGAACATCCTGGAATCCCTTCAGCTGCCTGGCGGCGACGAACGTCATGGTGGTTGAGACACGCCCTGCCCTGCCGTTTCCCGCGCAACCCTAGGGGCTGCCCGTGCGGGGCCGTATGCGAAAACCATCACACCGGTGGTGTGGGCGGCGCCACAGGTGTGCGCGGCGGTTCGGGACGGACTTCTGGCTGGGGTGCGGACGTGTCGCGGTCAGCGTTCGAGGGAGGTCATCGGGGTGCGGCCGGAGGCGGGGTGGGGGGATGTGGGGGCGGGGACGGTGGCGGAGGCGGTGGCGGAGGCGGTCACGGGGAGGACCGGGGACGCCTTAGGGGCCGTAGGGGCCGTAGGGGCTGGTCCGGGGGTGGGGGTGCGGGTGGGGAGGAGGGAGCGGCCGAGGGCGCGCAGCCGGGCGCGGCGGCCGTGCAGGAGGCCGAGGACGACGGCCGAGCCCACCGCGATCAGATGCTCGCGGCCGGCGAGATTGGGGACGGCGATCGACTCCCACACCATGGAGCCGCCGGTGAGGGTGAAGACCACCGGCGCGCGCCTGACGACCGAGAGGTAGGTGAACAGGCCGACGACCGCCGCCGAGGGCCCGGTGTCCAGGACCTGCCCGCACGCGGCCGGCAGGCCGAAGCCCGACCAGCCGGGCCCGACCGCGATCATCAGCCGAGCGACCAGGGTGCCGGCCAGCGTGGTGGCGTAGGCGATCGCGAGGGTGCGGGAGCGGCCGAGGGTGAGTTCGGCGAGCGCGAAGGCCAGGAACAGCTGGGTGATACCGGCCCAGACCGGCAGGTCGAGCGCCGGGACGTACAGCGACACCGGGGTGCGCAGCAGGGACAGCCACAGCGGCAGGTCGGCCTTGACGCCGCCGAGCCGGGTGACCCACACCGCGCCGGTGGGGTGCTGGGCGATGTCGTGGAAGAAGATGACGCCGAACGCGGCGACGAAGGCCAGCAGCAGCCCGGACAGTCCGCGCCGGGCGAGTTGCCGTACCGGCTCGACGACGATGGCGTGCCACTCGCCGCGCAGGGTGCGCCCGGTGAACCGGGCGAGGCGGGCCGCCGCCGGGCGGAGCCGGTCGATATGTCTTTCCGCGGTCATGAGACGGGACAGCCCGTCACCTTCGTCTTTTTCGTCTTCCTCGTTCTCGACGCACCTGTCATGCACATCGCCCCCTTCGGCCCGCGTCCGGTGATCGACCGTACGAGGCTTTTCCCAGTACCCGCTCGTTTCAGGCATCACCGACCGGACGCCGGCGGATTTCCCCCGGGTCGTGTGGTCGCACGGCCCGGGGGACAGTTCAGCGATCCGCGCGACGGTCGTCAAGATCTTTAATGGGTGGGAAGCCCCACAGGCGGACGGAAGGGAAAACTGGGGAGGGAAGGCAACCTCTCCCGCGTCGGTCACGTCATCCGACTCGGATGCTCTCGGCGAGCAGCACCGCGCAGGCCCCGGCGCTCAGCAGACCGCCGACGAGGAAGGCACCGCGCACGTCCGCGAGCGGCAGGATCAGCGCGCCGAGGGCGGCGCCCGCCGCGATACCGGCGTTGTAGGCACCGGAGTCGGCGGCCAGGGCGAGGTCCGTACGGCCGGGCGCGCAGACCAGCATCTCGTTCTGGGCGGCCATGAACACCGGTCCGAGCGCGCCGCCCATCAGGGCGAGGAACGCCACCGCCGGCACCGGGTGCGCGCCGCTCGCGCAGAGGCCCAGCATGCCGGCCGCCTGGACGGCCGCGGCCGTGGGCAGCGCGGCGCGCGGGAAGCGGTCCAGGAGCGCGCCGGTGACGACCACCCCGGTCAGGCACGCGGTGCCGAACACCACGAGCAGGATGTCGACGGCGCCCGGCGAGAACCCGCTCACCGCCCCGAGGAACCGGACGAGGTACGTGTATCCCGTGAACGCCCCGGTGGCGGACAGGGCCCCGGCCGTGAGCACGGTCGCGAAACGGCGGGTGTCGGGGGCGGTGCCGTAGGCGGCGGGCTCGGCCTCGGGCGGCGAGGTGGGGAGCAGGGCCGCGATCGTCACCAGCGCGACGAGGCCCGGGGCGGCGAGCGCGCCCATGGGCACCCGCCAGTCCGTGTGCCCGCCCAGCCAGGTGCCGGCGGGCACGCCGAGCACGAGGGCGAGCGAACCGGCGACGGACAGCGCCCCGATCACCCGTCCGCGCACCTCGGACGCGAACAGGCCCACCGCGACCGGGCCCATCACCGCCCAGAACAGCGCCTGCGCGAGCGCGGTCAGCAGCCGGGCCGCGAGCAGCGGCCCGTAGGAACGGGCGGACGCGGCGAGCAGGCTGGACAGCACGAGCGCGGCCAGCAGCCCGGTGAGCACATGGCGCCGGGGCACCGCCCGGACGCCGTGGGCGAGCGGCAGGGAGGCGAGGGCGACCGTCACGCCGTAACCGGTGACCAGGAGACCGACCGTGGACGGTGACACCCGAAGGCTCCGGGAGATCGCGTCCAGGAGGCCGACCGGCAGGTTCTCCGCGGTGTTGAAGGTGAGGGCGGACAGCATCAGGGCGCCGAGCACGGCCGGGCCGCGCCAGGAGCCCGATCGCCGGGTCCCGGACTTTTCCGCTCGCCCGATGACGTCCGCCTCGGTGTCCATGGCTCCAGCTCACCGAGCGCGCGGGTCCCGCCGCAATGTATTTACGGCCCCTACGAACGCCTGCCCCGCCGAGTGCGGGGAGGCTTCCGGACCTCGTGAACACGGCGGGGCAGGCGGTACGTGAGCAGACTGCCTCCGGAATCCGGGATTCAGTAGCGTGCGTATGGCATATTCACGCCCTGCTTCCGGCCAAAGCCGCGCAAAGCGCGCCCAGGGGCTAGCCGATGACGTCGTCGGTCGGGTCGCTCTCGCGTCGCCTGCGGCCCGTCACCCGGACGAGGCCCAGCGCGGCGGACAGGGCGAGGACTCCGCACACCACCGCGAGGACGGTCAGGGGGCCGCTGCCGGGGCTGTCGCCGGGGCCCTGGTGCGCGGACCAGAGGGCGAAGCCCACGGTGGCGGCGGTGAAGACGGGGAGGAAGAGGGCGGACAGGATCAGGCGCAGGCGCAGGTCGCTGCGGGCGGTGGCCGGTTCGGTGCCGCTGGGGGTGCGAGGGCGGGCGCGGGGTGCCGGTGGGGGCGTGCGTCCGTGCTGGTCATCGGCCATGACAGCCTCCTAGGGGCCGCGGGCGGCGCCGGGTGCGGGCGCCCGCTTCACCCCGGGTGGTCGGGCAGGTGGTACACGTGGAAGGCCCGGCCGATCACCGGCTGGGCGACGTTGCGGACGCGGACGCCGCCGCTGGTCATGCCGTGCTCGGTGCCGGCGTGGGCGTGGCCGTGGACGGCGAGGTCGGCGCCCGCGGTGTCGATGGCCTCGGCGAGGAGGTAGCTGCCGAGGAACGGGTAGATCTCCGGCGGCTCCCCGGCGAGGGTGTCGGGCACGGGCGAGAAGTGGGTGAGGGCGATCCGGACGTCGGGGCCCCACTGCTCCAGGTCCTTCAGGGCGGCGTGGAGCCCGTCGGCGCAGCGGCGGCTGTAGCGCACGAACTCCTTCATCAGCGGCTCGCCGAACTCACCGGCGCAGCGTCCGACGAAGCCGCCGCCGAAGCCCTTGGTGCCGGCGACCCCGACGCGCGCCTTTCCCGCGGTGACGACGGCGGCCTGGCCCTCCAGGACGTGGGCGCCCGCGTCCCGGAGGATCGCCGTGACCTCCTCGGGGTGCTCGTCGTGGTGGTCGTGGTTGCCGAGCACGGCGACGACGGGCACCCCGAGGTTCTCGATCTCCCGGGCGACGACGGCGGCCTCCTCGGGGGTGCCGTGCCGGGTCAGGTCACCGGCGAGCAGCAGGACGTCGGCGCACTCGGGGAGCGTCTCGAAGGAGGGGCGGAGGGTGCCCTGGCTGTCGGGGCCCAGGTGGATGTCGCCGACGGCCGCGACGCGGATCATGTGAGGTCCTCTCCGTGGTCGGGCGAGGAGGTGTCGGCCACGAGCAGGTCGCTGTGGAGGGGATGGGGCGCCAGTTCCTCGCGGGCCGCGGCCAGGATCTCGTCGCGGCACCGGGCGGACGGGACGGTGCCGGTGAGCAGGACGGTGTCGCCGCGCAGTTCCAGGCGTACGCCGAGTTCGCCGAGGTCTCCGGCGGCCAGGCGTTCGGCGAGGTGGGCGACGCGGTAGTCCAGTCGGGTCTCCGGCAGGGGCGGGACATCGGTCATGGCCGGTCCTCACGGGGTGCGATCACGTTCAGGCGTTCGAGGAGGAAGAGGAAGGCGGCGGGCATGGGCTGCTCGCCGCAGGTGTCGCGGACGACGTCCCAGTCGACCTTCTCGCGCATGGCGCGGGCGACCGGCAGCACGGCCCCGAAATCGCAGTAGTGCTCGGAGAACGCGCTGATCAGGCTGCGGATGAGGTCGGTCGGGCAGAGCACCGGCATCAGCACCGAGTCGACGGGCAGGACGTGTGCCCGGTCGAGCATGGCCCCGGTGACGGGCTCGTGGGCCAGCGCGAAGATGATGTCGACGTTCTGGCCCTGGCAGGTGGTCTTCAGCAGCCAGTCCTCGGGCGGGTCGCGCAGCGGGAGCCCGGCCGCGTGCAGGGTGGCGGCCACGGCGTCGGCGTCGTCCGGGAGCACACAGAAATCGGCGTCGTGCTGGAGGTAGCGGCTGCCGCCGTGCGCGTACACGGCGACGCTGCCGGCCAGTGCGAAGGGGTGCCCGGCCCGTTTGAGCAGGGCCCCGATCCGCTTGGCGGCCTCCAGGATGGCCTGGCTGCGGTCATGCGGGAGGTCGGGGGCGCCGGGCGGGGCTTGTGACTCTGCCTGCGGCTCGCATCCGGGCGGGGGGTGCGGCGGGGGCCCGGCGTCCGGCGCGGCCTGCTGCCGTGTCTCCCGTCCCGGTGGGGCGCCCGGCCGCGGCCCGGGGTCCGGCAGGGCGTGCGGCCGTACCCCTTCCGCGGCCCTCGGCTGCGTGCCGTCCGCCGCGAGGCGCAACCCGGTGACCTCCGGTACGTCCGGCCACCGCGCGGACGCGGTCTCCTCCCCGTGGTCCGACATGGCCCATCCCTTCCCGGCGCCGCGCCGTACTCTCGGCGACCCGGGCGGGCACCGAGGGCCGTACGGGTACCCGGGGCGCCGGGGGCGACACGGCGGCCGATCGGGGGACGGCCCGTAGGGGCTCGGGGGCGTACCAAGGCGCAAGTGGCCGCCCGTCCCGGCCGGGAGCACGCTGGTAGGCATGAGATCTCCGGTCGGGTCGGCGGGGGAACGGCGATTCTGGCACTCGTCGCACGCGTTGCTGTTGCTGCCGATCACGCTCATCGTGGTGATCACAGTGGTGGACATACAGTCGCCGACCAGCATCCACCTCGGGCCGGCCCTGGTGATCGCGCCCGCGCTGACCCCGTCCTTCGCCGGACCCCGGACCACCGCCGCCGTCGGCGCGCTGGCCACGCTCGCGCAGATCGTCATCGGCGTCGCGCACGGCGGCATCGGCACCTCGAACCACGTCGTGCAGATCATCACGCTCGCGGTGCTCTCGGTGCTGGTGGTCCTCTACAGCGCCCTGCGCGAGCGGCGCCAGGCCCAGCTGGCCCAGGTCCGCACGGTCGCCGAGGCCGCGCAGCACGTCCTGATGTGGCCGCTGCCCGAGCAGATCGGCCCGCTGCGGATCGCCTCCCTGTACCTGGCCGCGGAGGACGAGGCCCAGATCGGCGGCGACCTCTACGCGGCGACCGTGTGCGACAACGCCGTACGGGTCCTGATCGGGGACGTCCGCGGCAAGGGCCTGCCCGCCATCGGGGAGGCCGCGCTGCTGCTCAGCGCGTTCCGGGAGAGCGCCCACCGGCATCACACGCTGGAGGACCTGGTCGACACGCTGGAGCAGAGCGTCACCCGGTACACGGCCGATCTGGAGCCGGAGGACGAGGCGGGCGAGCGGTTCGCCACCGCGCTGCTGGTGGAGATCCCGGACCGGGACCAGATCACCCGGATGACCAGCTGCGGACATCCGCCGCCGCTGCTGCTGAGTCCCGGGCACGTGGTGACGATGCCGAGCCTGCACCCCTCGCCGCCGCTCGGTGTGCAGGGGCTGCCCGCGAGCGTGGAGCACACGCTGGACGTCTTCTCCTTCGAGCCCGGCGACACGCTGCTGCTCTACACCGACGGCGTGGTGGAGGCGCGGGACGCCCGGGGCCGGTTCTATCCGCTGGCGGAGCGGGTGGCGCGCTGGACCGACGACAGCCCCGAGGCGCTGCTGCACCACATCCGCCGCGATCTGCTCGCCCATACCGGGGGCCGGCTCGGCGACGACGCCGCGCTGATCGCGTTGCACCGCACCCCGGTCGACCGGCACCGCCACCACGGCCATGGGCGCGGACACGGGCGGACGGCGGTACGGCAGGACACGGCGGGCGCCGAGCGGTCGTAGCCCCGCCCGGGCCGGAGCAAGGTCGGGGCGGGGCGGCCGTACGAACGTGCCGTCGGGCTCAGTCGGCCGGCTTGAGGTCGGTGATCTTCAGGGTGCGCAGGTCGGACTGGACATCGATCCGGGTGACCTGGGCGTGCGGGCCGTCGCTCCAGGTCAGCGTCACCTGGCTGGTGGCATGCCCGGCGCCCGAACCGGTGTACGCCACCTGCCAGCGCACCGGCACGTTCTGGGCGAAGAGGATGCCGTCGGCATGCTCCTTGGTCTCGTAGGCGGCGACCCGCTTCTGGGCGGCCGGGGACAGGTAGAAGGCGCGCAGGGCCTTGGCCTCGGCGCCCGCGGCCTTGTCGTCGGTGGCCCAGACGGCGTCGATGTAGGCGCCGTAGAAGTCGGCGACGTGCTGGGTGGCGTTGCGCGCGTCGCCCTGGGCGACGGCGGTGGTGCGCGCGGCGGCGGGTCGGGCGGTGGCGGGTCGGGCGAGCGCGGGTGTCACCGCGGCCAGGCTGAGGCCGGCGGCGAGGGCGAGGGCGGTGAACAGGGTCGTACGGCTGCGGACGGACATGGTGTCTCGTTCCCCCGGTTCGTGACGGACGGGCTGATCCCGGCCGCTGACGGCTGGTAAGACCACGTTTCGGCAAGGGTGGTTCCGGTGGTTTCCGGATGATTCCGGGCATGCGGCAAGGCGGAAAAGGTTGCGTCGGTTTCCGGTCTCGGAGCATGCCGATCCGGTCATGTATCCGGTTCTACCGTTCCTCCAGCAGCCGGGCGAGCCGGTCGAGGGCCATGCGGGTGCCCCGCTCGTTGTCCGCGCGCGGAACGGCGTCGGGCACGCCCTCGTGCAGGATCTCCACGTCCGTGCCGCCGTCGGCCGGGGTGAGCGTCGTCGTCATGGTCATGGGGGCACCGAGGGCGTCGTCGTCCGTCTCGAACGCCAGCACCTCCACGACCAGAGAGTCCGGGACGAGCCGGGCGAAGTGGCCGCGGTAGGTGTCGGTGCGCCCGCCCGACCTGCCGGTGCCGCCGCCCTCGGCGTAGGTGAGGGAGACCCGGAAGGCGCCGCCCTCCCGCGGCTCGAAGGTGTGCACCCGGGCGGTCATCCCGTCGGGGACCCGCCACCGCGCGACCGCGCCGGGGTCGGTCAGGGCCCGGTAGACGGCCGAGGGGTCCGTGCGCACATGACGGGTGACTCGGGTGGCGTACACGGGGGGCACGGTACCCGGGCCGAGGTCCCCGGGGGGCGATCCCCGGGGACGGGGGCGGCGCGGCGTCAGATGCTGTTGACGTGGAACAGGGCGGCACGCAGATCGCCCACCGCTCGCTCCATGTCGACCAGGGCGTGCAGGGACAGCACGATGTCGTCGGGGACGCCCATCAGACGGGCCGCCCGCAGGACCTGGGCGCGTTCGGCCTCCGCGTAGACGCCGTCCGCGCCGCACATCTGGATCGCGTGGTACACGAGGTGCGGAGCGGCTCGCCAGGTGTCCACGTCGGTACGGATGGCCGGCAGCAGATCCGTGAGCTCGGCCTCGCGGTGGTCGAACTCCCGGTACAGTTCGATGACTTCCTCCGGCGCGCCCATCCGCCGCTGGTGGTCGACCAGCCAGGCGAGCTCCGCCTCGCCGACCTCGCCGTCGGCGCCCGCGATCACCAGCAGGGCCTTGCCGTAGTTGAGGAAGGCTTCCCGCGGGGCGGCCGACAAGCCGTACAGGTCCTGGCACAGGTCACTCATCGGCACCATCGGCGTCGTGGTCACGTCGCATCCTTCCGATTCCGGCCGGCCCGTCCCGGACGACGCCCGGCTCCCGGAACCCGATCTTCCGCGCCCGGTCCGGCGTGTTGACGGGCCGGACCGGGCGGTTCACTCCAACCGGCGATCAGGGGCACACCCGTCCCCCACCCCCGGCACGGTCCCTACCGCACCCCGACCGCACCCCCTACAACTCCCTGCGGATCGCGCCGAGCAGGGACTCGGTCCGCGTCGCGGGCGGCGCCTGCGCGGCGAGGCGGTCCAGGGCCTCGCGGTACGGCTCGACGTGCTCGGGCTTGTCGAGGTGGGCGGCCCCGAGCAGGCCGTCCACGTAGACGATGTCGGGCAGTTCGCGGGCCCGGAACCGGAAGAGGTGGTAGGCGGCCACGGGCATCGCGGGGTGCGGGCCGTGCGCGAACGGCATGAGCTGCACGGTCACATGGGGCAGCCGGCCGATCTCGACCAGGTGGTCGATCTGCGCCCGCATCGCCCCGGGCCCACCGACGGTCCGGCGCAGCACGCTCTCGTCCAACACCAGCCACACCTGCGGGGGTTCGGCCCCGGCCAGCAGCCGCTGCCGCCGCATCCGCAGGGCGACCCGGCGTTCGGTGGCCTCCGCGGACGCGCCCGGGTGGGTGGCGCGGAGCAGGGCGCGGGCGTAGTCCTCGGTCTGCAACAGGCCGGGCACGCAACTGTTCCCGTAGCCGCGGATACGGTCGGCGGCCTGCTCCAGACCGAGGTGGGCGGCGCACCACTCGGGCATGACATCGCGGTAACCGTGCCACCAGCCCCGCTTGTTGGCCTCGCGCACGGAGCGCAGGAAGGTGTCGATCTCGTGCGGGTCGGTCATGCCGTAGACCTGGAGCAGTTTCTCGGCGTCCGGCAGGCGCAGCCGGGCCACCTTGGCGGCCTCCATGCGGCGGATCGTGGAGTGGCTGACCCCGATGGCGGCGCCCGCCTCCGCGTAGCCGAGCCCGGCCCGGATCCGTAGCCGCTCCAGCCGTCGCCCGAGGATCATGCGCAGCACACAAGGGGCGCCGCCCCAGTCGGTCTCCGTGGTCATCCGCACCCCCGAAAGCAGGCAGCAGGGTCGCCCTCGTACACCGTCGCGGCGGGCACGCCACGCCCGGTGTGCCCCGCGCGGGCAGCATGCACACGACTGACTGCCATTTTCAACTCGCAGGTTGCGGGCCGTTGTTGGCAGGTGGGAAAGTGGGGCGACTGCTCCGGCCGACCGAGGAGCAGGCGGCGTGGCCGGTCGGGGGACCGGGCCGCGGCACGGCCTCGTGCGGGGCGGTGTGCCGTCTGCTGCGCGCGGTCGGCCGACCACCCCCCACCCCTCACCACGCACGGCCGGACGCTCCCCACGCGAGGCCGGACGAAAGGCGCACGGCGATGGCTCCGCCCTTCCTCCCCCGACCGCTCCACCGCCCGCCCCCGGACGCGAGAACGGACCGGTCGTCTCGCGTGGACGGTCCGGGCCCGAGGCGAGGCGCGCTGTTCGAGAAGGCCGGCGGGCCGCCGGCCGAGGCACGAATCCCGACGTCGGACGCCTCCTTCGAACTGCCGGCCCACCCGTTGTCCGTCGGCGCCGCCCGCCGGGTCGTACGGGAACTGCTGACGGTGTGGGACGTGCCGGAGGGGGCACGGGACGATGTGGTCCTGGTGGTCTCCGAGCTGGTCACCAACGCCCTGGTGCACGCGGGCGGTACGCGGATCGGCTGCCGCCTGCACCGCACGGCCGAGCGGATACGGGTCGAGGTGGCGGACGAGATCACCGGGGAGGCGGGCCCCGCGCTCCCGGCGTCCCGCCGTCCCGGGCCCGAGGACCAGCACGGGCGCGGGCTGCTCCTGGTGGAGGCGCTGAGCCTCGGCTGGGGCGTCACCCTCCCCTCCGACCGGGCCACGCGGGTCGTCCGGGCGGAACTGCGGTCCGTCTGAAGCACCTTGCCCCACCCGGCTCTTCCGGTAGCGCCGCCGCTCGTCGAACCGCCGCTCTGGGCCAACCCCCACCAGTCCGAAGGATCCCCATGCACCACACCGCTCCCCTCCCCCTACCCCGGCCTCTCCCCCGGCCCCTCCCGGTCCTCGACCCCTCCTGGACCCGGGCCCGCCCGAAGCCCGGCTCCGAGGAACAGCCCGACTGACCCGCGCCCGCCCCTCTTGCCAGGGCCCGCTACGGCTACGCCCCCGACATCGCGCCCCGCGTCGGCCGGTCGGCGCGCGCGTGGGCGAGCCCGCCTGCCGCTCCAGGGCCGGGCGGCCCCACTCGGGGGCCGTCGGACAGCCGCCGAGGGTGCTGACGGTGGCGCGCAGGCGCCGGGCGTAGCCGTCCATCAGATCGGCGTCGGCCCGCAACCGGCCGATGTGGGCGAGGAGTTCATCGGCCTGCGCCGCGCTCGACCGGGCGGACTCGGTCACCATGGGTACTCCCAACTAGGCTGCGTGCGTACGGGACTTCAGCGCGCCAGCTCGGCGCCGCCGCCGCGATGCGCCATGAACTGCGGGCAGGCCAGCACGAACAGGGGCCGGGCCGCGTCGATGCCGAGCCGGCGCAGCTGTCCGGCGAGGGGTTCGGCGGCCGCGGTGTCGAGCCGCACCCGGACACCCGCGCCCGGATGCAAGCGGAGCCTGCCGTGGGCGCGGACCAGGGTGCGTACCGTGCCGGTGCCCCGGCGGCCGTACAGGGCCCGGTCGGCGTCGGGGCAGCGGACGCCCGGCCCGAGGCGGCCCTCGACCACGAGCCCGAGGTCCTCGGAGCGGGCCCGGATCTCCCGGCCCGTCAGGTCGGCCTCGGCGCGCATCCTGAGCACCGGCTGACCCCAGATCTCCCGGGCGACCACGCGGGCCGCCTCGGTGCTGACGGCGAGCGAGAGGACGTAGCGGCCGGTGCGGCGCAGGTCGACGCGGCGCAGCAGATCGGTGACGGCGTCGTACGGACGCGGCCGCCACAGGTCGTCCACCAGGACGGACAGGGCGATCTCGGTGTACGGGCCGATGGTGGTGCACCGGTGCTCGTGCAGGGAGAGCACGGCGAGGGCCCGGGGGCCGAGCAGGCTCGGGGTCAGCCAGTCCGCGTCCGGCAGCAGGCTCCGGGCGGCGGCCGGGTCGACGGGGAAGCAGAGGTGCGCGGCGGCGGAGTCGTAGTACCGCACCGGCACGTCGACCGGGCCCACCGTGGTGCGTACGGGGGCGGTGGCGAGGGTGAGGAAGGGGTGGCCGGCGGGCGGGTGGGCGTGGTCTTTCAGCCGGTACGCCTGGGTGCGTACGACGGGGCCGCGGTAGGGGGCCAGTGCCTCGTCCAGGTCCGCGCGGGCCACGGGGAGCAGGGTCCGCAGGTGCTCGATGTACTCGCGCAGGCGGTGGCAGAGGGGGAACTCGCGGGTGGGACCGGCGTATTCGACGTGATAGCGGGTGGTGTCGGCCGGGTCCGCGGGGGGCGCGGGTTCGGTGCGGTGGCCGTCGGGGGCGGCCACCAGGTCGTACTGGTTGGTGACGGTGGCGATCCAGGTGCGGGGGTCGGCGGGTTTGCGGTCGCCGGACGGGGAGCCCACGGCGATGGCGTGGGTGACGCGGTAGGCGCGGCAGAAGTCCTCGTCCTGGGCGAGATTGAGGACCGCGTTGCCGCCCTCGCTGTGGCCGATCAGGGCGAGTTCGGCACCCCGCGGAATGCCGTGCGCGGCCAGGGCGCGCACCAGGGAGCGGGTGTACGGGGAGTCCGTCGCGCGCAGGTCGCGCCAGGCGCCCAGGAGGTCCTGCGGGGCGTCGGCGCGGGGGCGGCCGGGGGCCGTGCCGGGGGCCTGGACGACGTAGCGGACGACGCCGTCGGGGCCGCGCACGTTCTGGACGAGGATCCGTCCGTCAGTGGACAGCGCCTCGATGTTGCGCAGGAAGCCGAGGAGGGAGCCCTCGGTGGCGATGATCCGGCGGCGCTGATCGGTGAGGTCGACGGCCTCGGCGCCGCCCTCGGGGGTGCCGCCGCCCTCGGGCCGTCCGTCCAGCAGGGCGCACACGGCGAGGAGTTCGGATATCAGCGGCGCGAGTCCGGACAGCGCGCGCTGGGCCGTGCGGTCCCGCAGCAGGGCGCGCAGGGCCCGTACGGCGTCCTCGTCGCGGTCGGCGGTGACGGCCCGGGTCAGCAGCCGCATGCCCGGGGCGCGGGACAGTTCGGGGTGGTCGGCGAGCACGGCGGCGATGCGCAGCCGCAGCGAGGTGAGGGCCACCAGCGCGGCCAGGTCCGCTCCGCCGCGTGCCCGGTCCGCGAGCCGGAGGGCGCGGGTGCTGCCGCCGAGGCCCGGTCTCGCGGTGCGGGCCCGCAGCAGGGCCCAGCATCCGGCGAGGCCGGTGCGGGGGTGGCGGCGGGTGGCGGCGGCCAGGTCCGGCGCGGACAGGGTGGTGGCGGTGCGTTCGGACACCGCGCGGATGCCCTCGGCGATCTCCAGCATGTCCCGCGCGCAGTCGCGCAGCACGTTCCCTGGGTCCGGACCGCCCGGCACGGGCCGCCCGGGTGCGGTGCCGTCCGCTCGCATCCGGCGCTCCCTCGGTTCGACGACGTACGACGGCTGCGGCCGCGTCGGCGCGACGCGACCCGCGTCCATCGTGTGCCAGCCCCACCGGCCCCGCACCTTTGTCCGGGGCCGGAACGGGGGCGGCGGGGCGCGGCCGAGCACCGGAGACGGGCCGTGAGGTGAGGATGCGGCGGGTCGGCGGCCGCTGGTGCCGGTCGCATATTCCCGAGGGGCGGGGGTCACTCGGGTGGCCTAGGGATGCCCGGGGTGGGGGCCCGCGCTCACCGCACGCTCGGTCTCGCCAGGCCGAGGTCGTAGGCGAAGATCACCGCTTGGACGCGGTCGCGGGCGCCCGTCTTGGCCAGGACGCGGCCGACATGCGTCTTGACCGTGGACTCGGAGAGGACGAGGCGGGTGGCGATCTCGCCGTTGGTCCAGCCTTTGCCGATGGCGACCAGGATCTCGCGTTCCCGCTCGGTGAGGCGGTCGACGCGGGGGTCGTCGGTGGGGGCGGAGCCGTAGCGGGCGAACTCGTCCAGGAGGCGGCGGGTGAGGGCGGGGGCGATCACCGCGTCGCCGCCCGCGACGGCGCGGATGCCGGCCAGCAGCTCGTCCGGGCGGGCGTCCTTGAGCAGGAAGCCGCTGGCCCCGGCGCGCAGGGCCGCGTGCACGTACTCGTCCAGGTCGAAGGTGGTCAGCACGAGGACGCGCGAGCGGGCCCCGGTGGCGACGATGCGCCGGGTGGCCTCGATGCCGTCCATGCCGGGCATCCGGATGTCCATCAGGACGACGTCCGGGCGCAGTTGGGCGGCCCGGCGGACGGCCTCCGCGCCGTGGGCCGCCTCGCCGACCACCTCGGTTCCGGGCACGGAGTCCAGCAGCATCCGGAAGCCGTACCGTTGCAGCGGCTGGTCGTCCACGATGAGTACGGTGGTCACGCCGCGCCCTCCCGCGGGCCGAGTTCGAGGGTGGCCGCCACGGCCCAGCCGCCGCCCGGGGCGGGGCCCGCGCTGAGCCTGCCGCCGTACAGCGCGACGCGCTCGCGCATGCCCGACAGGCCCTGGCCGTCGTGCCGTTGACTTACCCGTATGGTCCTTCCGGTGTCGCGGACCTGGATGGCGAGCCGGTCCTCGCCGACGTCGATCGCGAGGTCCACCCGGGTACCGGCGCCCGCGTGCTTCAGGGTGTTGGTCATGGCTTCCTGCACGATCCGGTAGACGGTCAACTGCACGCCCTCGTCCAGGGCTTCCGCTTTCCCCGCGGTCCGGTACACGACGTCGAGCCCGGCGGCGCGCACACCGCGGCAGAGGGCGTCGAGGTCGGCGAGTCCGGGCTGCGGGCTGAGTTCGGGTCCGGTGGGCGGCGCGTCGGTGTCGCGCAACACGCCGAGGACGCGCCGGAGTTCACCGAGTGCCTGGCGGCCGGTGTCACCGATGAGCCGGAGTGCCTCGGCGCCGCGTCCCCACTCGGCGGCGGTGGCACCGGCGGTGGCGCGCGCGCCCGCGTCGGCCAGGGTGATCACGACGGACAGATGGTGGCCGACGATGTCGTGCATCTCCCGTGCCACCCGGGCCCGTTCGGAGGCGGCGGCCAGTCTGCTGCGCTGGTCGCGCTCCGTCTCCAGACGGGCCGCCCGGTCCCGCAGCGCGGCCAGCTGGGCGCGGCGGATCCGGATCACCAGGCCCAGCGCGAGCGCCGCGGTCGCCGTGCTCGCCAGGAAGAACAGCGCGTCCGTGACGGACACGACGACCGACACCCGTACCGCGACCAGCGCCAGCGCGGCCGCCATCACCGCGCAGGCCCACGGCAGTTGGCGGGGCCTGCCATGCCGGGCGAGGCTGTACAGGGCGATGAAGAGGGCGACGTCCGCGTGCAGGGCGGCGCCGAGGGCCCACTGGAGGACGAACACGGCGGCGACGGCGGCGAAGGCCGTCGCGGGACGGCGTCTGCGCCACAGCAGCGGCAGTACCAGGCCCGCCTGCGCGGCGAGCATGGCCGCGAGCGGCAGCCGGGTGAACGCGAGCCGGAAGCGGCGCGGTCCGTCGGCGTCGACGACGCCGCCGTGCCGCAGATCGGGCAGGCAGAACAGCAGGAGGACGACGGCCACCAGGGCGGTGTCCAGCACCCAGGGCCGGGCCAGGTCGGCGCCCCGCAGCCACCGGCCGGCCCGGCCGAGCCGGGCGACCAGCGGCCCCATGGCGCCGAGTTCCTCCGTGACCGCCGCGGGGGCGGGGGCGGGGGACAGTGTGGTCATGGCGGGGTTCCCGGTCAGACGTCCCCCCGCCGCAACCGGTAGGCCGCCCCCGCCAGCGCCAGCACGGTCCAGCCGAGGAAGACCAGCAGCCCGGCGCCGGGGGCCAGCGAGGTGGCGTCGTGGGTGAGGGCGTACATCGCCTGGCCCGCGTTGCTCGGCAGATAGGGGCCGAGGTCGTCCTGCCAGGAGCTGGGCAGCAGCGAGGCGAGGCCGGGGACGAGCATGAAGGTGGCGACCAGCACGGAGATACCACCGGCCACCGAGCGCAGCAGCGCGCCGAGGGCCGTACCGATGACGCCGACCAGGCCGAGGTAGAGACCGGCGCCGAACAGGCCACGGACGACACCGGTGTGACCGATCGTCAGGGCGGCGGACGTGTCGGCGACGACGCGGCTGCCGATGAGGAAAGCGACGAACGCGCCGGCCGTGCCGACGACGAGGGCGACCAGCCCGTACACCGCCGCCTTGGACCACAGCACGGGCAGTCGGCGCGGTACCGCCGCCATGGTGGAGCGGATCATGCCGGTGGAGTACTCCCCCGCCGTGACCAGCACGCCCAGGACGCCGAGGGCGAGTTGGGCGAAGTTGGCGCCGAAGAGGGAGAGGCTGAGGGCCGTGGAGCGGGCGAAGTCCTTGTCCATGCGCGGTGAGCCGATCATGGACTGGTAGCGGTAGGAGGCGATGACGCCGAAGACGACGAGGAACAGCAGTCCCAGGCCGAGGGTGATCCAGGTGGAGCGCAGGGACCAGAGTTTGGCCCATTCGGAGGCCAGGACGCGGCGCCCGGTGACCCGGTAGGCGGGGCGGTCCGGCGCGGACCCGGTGTTCCCGGCGGCTGAGGTGGTCTCGGTCAGGGTGCTCATGCGGCGCTCCCGGTGCGGTCGGTGCCGGTGGTGGGGCCGATGGGGTCGGTGCCGGTGGTGCCGCCGTGGTACTCGACGGCGTCCCGGGTCAGGTCCATGAAGGCCGACTCCAGGGACACCGCCCTGGTGCTCAGTTCGAACAGGGGGATGCCGCTTGCGGCGGCCTTCAGCCCGATCTCCCGTGCGCTCACCCCGCTGACCTGGAGTTCCTCCGAGCCGACCCGGCCGGTGATCTCCACGCCGGGCCCGGCGAGCACCTCGCGCAGCCGTCCCGGGTCCTCGGTGGCGACCCGGACGGTGTCGCCGCCCGCCGCGCGCACCAGGTCCCGTACGGTCGTGTCGGCGAGCAGCCGCCCCCGGCCCACGACGATCAGATGGTCCGCGACCTGGGCGACCTCGCTCATCAGGTGGGAGGAGACGAAGACCGTGCGGCCCTCCGCCGCGAGCGAGGTGAGCAGGTTGCGGATCCACAGGACGCCCTCGGGGTCGAGGCCGTTGACCGGCTCGTCCAGCATCACCGTGCGGGGGTCGCCGAGCAGGGCCGCGGCGATGCCGAGCCGCTGGCCCATGCCGAGCGAGAAGGAACCGGCCCGCTTCCCGGCGACGCTGCCGAGCCCGGCGAGCCCGATCACCTCGTCGACGCGGCGGCGCGGGATGCCGTGGGTCAGCGCGAGCGCCCGCAGATGCTGGTAGGCCGAGCGGCCGGGGTGCACGGACCTGGCCTCCAGCAGGGCGCCGACCTCCTGGAGCGGGGCGCGGTGGCCGGCGTAGTGGCGGCCGCCCACGGTCACGGAGCCGCTCGTCGGGGCGTCGAGGCCGACGATCATGCGCATGGTGGTGGACTTCCCGGCGCCGTTCGGGCCCAGGAATCCGGTGACGGTGCCGGGCTCGACGACGAAGTCCAGTCCGTCGACCGCCGTCTTCTCGCCGTACCTCTTGGTCAGTCCTCGTGCCTCGATCATGCGGGCTCCCTCTGTCGCGGACCGCGGCGTCCGCCGCGCCCTCGGGGGCGGCGGCGTCCGTCACGTCTGACGTCTCATCCGCAACGCTAGGCGCCGAAACCCCGCAAACCCGTGGTACTGGGGGCTGAACGGGGCAGAAGGGGTGGTACCGGGGTACTACGCCCGGCCGCAGGGCCGGTGCGGGCCGCGGTGGTGGTGCCGGTGGCGGGCGCCGTCCGTGGCGGCGTCCGGAGATCGGAAGAGCGTCGTGGAGGGAAAAAGTGGGCGACCACCGTACGGCTGCCCACGTGCGCGGCGGCGGCCTCGTCGGCCCAGCGTTCCAGGACGAAGCCGCCCGCGTCGGCGAGCGGGCGCAGCAGCGGGGTGACGGCCGCGGCGAGCCGCCACAGGGCGAGGTAGAGGTGGTGCCGGCCGCGCAGATGGGCGCGTTCGTGCGCGAGCAGGGCGGCGCGCTCGTCGTCGCCCAGGCAGCGCAGCATGCCCCGGGAGACCACGATCCGGCCGGGCGCGCCGGGCAGCGCGAACGCCCGCGGCACCGCGTCGTCGAGGACGGCCAGTTCGGTGTCGCCGGGCAGCGCGGCGGCCTCCCGCCGGGTCCACCGCAGATGCCGGGTCCCGCGTACGGCGGCCACGGCGAGCGAGCCGGTCCCCGAGGCCAGGCCGAGCGCGCCGAGGATCGCGACGGCGAGGGAGACCGGGTCGGCGGCGCGCAGCGCGGCCACCGACCAGTGGCCCTGCTCGGCGACCTCGGGGATCTGCGCGAGCCCGGTGAAGGAGAGCAGTGCGAGCGAGCCGAGCCAGCCGAGGGCGGTGACCGCCGCGGCGCAGGCCAGGGAGCGGGCGGCGGCGCGGGGCGGCAGCCGGTGGGCGGCGCGCGGGGCGAGCACGGCGAGGACGACGGTCACCAGCAGCGGCACATAGACGGTGAAGGTCACCCGGTCACGGCTCCCCGGCCGGGCGGTCCTGGTCCGGCCCGGCCAGCAGCCGCTGGAGCACCTGCTCGTCCTCGGTGGAGAGTTCGGAGACGAACCGGGCGAGGACCGCCTCCCGGTCCGGGCCGCGGTCCAGCAGGGTCCGCATCCGGGCGGCGGTGTCGGACGCCTCGTCGCGCGCGGGGGCGTAGGCGTAGCCGCGGCCTTCCCGGCGCCGGACCAGCATGCCCTTGTCGTACAGGCGGGACAGGATGGTCAGCACGGTGGTGTAGGCCAGGTCGCCGGGCAGCCCGTCCAGGACCTGCCGGGCGGTCAGCGGCCGGTCGGCGGTCCAGAGGACGGCCAGCACACTGCCCTCCAGTTCGCCGCGTGCCCGTCGGCCGGACGGCTCACCCGCCGCCTCGCTCCCTCGCTCGCGCACTCCTGGTCCCTCCTCCCGCCCCCTGACGGCCTTTTGCCCGGCCTTGACGGTCCGGTGGACCACCCTACCCGGCTGCTCCTACATGTCGTACGAGCTTATCTACTACATGTTGTAGAGTTCCGGTCGCTCCGCCCGGCTCCCGCGCGGATCCCCCTCCTGCTGCTCTCGCGCGGAAGGCACAGCCATGCCCCATCTCGGAAGTACGGCCCACGTGCGTGCCCTGGCGGCCGCCACCCTGCGCGACGCGCCGCCGCCCG
The DNA here is from genome assembly GCF_049222185.1 of Streptomyces sp. LaBMicrA B280. Classification (NCBI taxonomy): domain Bacteria; kingdom Bacillati; phylum Actinomycetota; class Actinomycetes; order Kitasatosporales; family Streptomycetaceae; genus Streptomyces; species Streptomyces sp. LaBMicrA B280. The sequence goes on from NZ_JBMJCT010000058.1 coordinate 244,614, forward strand.
TGCCCCCGGCTGCGGCCGAGCGGGTCACGCTGCTGTCCGCCGGTGTCGGTGCCGGGCACGACGGCGCCGCCGCGGAACTGGCCCGCCGGCTCACGGCGGACGGGTTCACGGTGGACCGGCTCGATCTGCTGGACCTGCTGCCCGCCGGGACCGGCCGGCTCGTCCGGGACGGCTACCACCGGATGCTGCGCACCGCGCCCTGGGCCTATCAGCGCATCTACCGCGGCACCGAACGCGCGGGCGGCGGCGGGCCGTTGACCGCGGCGCTGCTGCGCGGTGCCGAGGAGCGGGTGCTGCGGGCCCTGCCGCCGGGCACCCGGGCGGTCGTCTCCACGTATCCGGGTGCCAGCCGGGTCCTGGGCGCGCTGCGCCGGGCGGGGCGGCTGACCGTCCCGGCGCTCACCTATCTGACCGACTTCTCGGTGCATCCGCTGTGGGTGGCCGACGGTGTCGACGTCCATCTCGCGGCGCACGCCGTGCCCGCCGCGCAGGCCCGGGGCGCGGGGGCCGGGGACGTGCGGGTGACCGGGCCGGTCACCGACCCGCGCTTCCGCCCGGCCGACGAGGAGACGCGCGCCGCCGCCCGGGCCCGCTTCGGACTGCCCGCGCGGGCGTCCCTGGCCCTGCTGGTCGCCGGTTCGTGGGGCGTGGGCCCGGTACGGCAAGTGGCCCTGGAAATACGGGCGTCCAGGGTCGCGGTCCCGGTGGTGGTGTGCGGCCGCAACGAGGCGCTGGCCGCGCGGCTGCGGGCCGAGGGCATCGAGCACGCCTTCGGCTGGGTGGACGACATGCCCGCCCTGATGCACGCCGCCGACGTACTGGTGCAGAACGCCGGGGGGCTGACCTCCCTGGAGGCGTTCGCCGCCGGGCTGCCGGTGGCGAGTTACCGCTGCATACCGGGCCACGGGCAGACCAATGCCGCGGCTCTGGCGGAGGCGGGGGTCGCCGCGTGGATCCGGGACCCCGACGAACTCACCTCGGTCGTCTTCGAGTTGGCCAACGGGGCGCGGGGCCTGCGGCAACGGGCGGCCGGTCGCGCGCTGTTCGCGGAGGCCGGGCGCGGTCCGGCCGCCGAGATCGCGCGCATCGCCAGGGCGGGCAGATCGGAAGAGCACACGTCCTGGCGCCGACGGCGGTACCAACTCCCCTGCCGGTGCGGCGTGCCGGGCGCCCGCGGCGCATCGCCGCGGTCGCGGCGGTCGCGTGCGCCCTCTGGGCGACCGCGTTCGGCACGGCGGTCGCCACCACCGACGACGGTCCCCGGCTGATGCACGCCCTCGGCCACGAACTGGACCCAGACGACGCGGGCCACGCCGCACGCGCCCCGCACACCGCCGCTCCGCACGGTGCGGGGCACCGCCGATGACCGTCGTACCCGCCCTGCGGGGCACCGCCCTGGCCGCGCTGCCCGTGCTCGCCGCCGTGCACGCCGCGCCGGTGGTCGCCACGTTCGGGCCGCTGCGCAAGCGCGTCATGCCCCGGCTGTCCGGGCGGGGCCGGGCCGGGCATGTCGCCCTCACCTTCGACGACGGGCCCGACCCGTACTCCACCCCGCTGTTCCTGGGCGCGCTGGCCGGGCGCGGGGTGCGCGCGACGTTCTTCCTGCTCGGCCGCGAGGCCCGGCGCAGCCCCGGACTGGTGCGCGAGATCGCCGCCGAGGGCCATGAGATCGGCGTCCACGGCTGGCTGCACCGCCCGCTGCTGCTGCGCGGCCCCCGGGCGACCTACGACGACCTCGCCCGCGCGCGGGACCTGGTCGGCGATCTCACCGGGCGGTGCCCGGCCCTGTTCCGGCCGCCCTACGGGGTGATGTCGACCGCCGCCCGGCTGGCCGCGCGGCGGCTGGGCCTGACGCCGGTGCTGTGGACCTGCTGGGGCGAGGACTGGACCGCCCGGGCCACCCCGTCGTCGGTGCACCGGACCGTCGTCCGCGATCTGCGCGGCGGCGGCACGATCCTGCTCCACGACTCCGACTCCGCCTCCACCCCCGGCTCCTGGCGCGCCACCCTCGGCGCCCTGCCGCGCATCCTGGACAGCTGTGCCGAACGCGGCCTGGCGGTGGGGCCGTTGCGCGAACACGGGTGGGCGGGCGAGCGGGGGGTGTGAGCGGGCGGGTCAGGCGGACAGGCCCGCGGCGAGGGTGGCGCCGAGCTCCCAGCAGGCCTCCGTGTCGGCCCGGCCGGGTTCACCCGTGACGGTGACCGGTTCGGCCGCGCGGCGCCAGCCGAGGCCGGTGGTGATGGTGTCGAGGGCGCGCACCGCGCCGGTGACGTCGTCGCCCCCGTGGACGTAGTAGCCGAAGGGGCGGCCCCGGGTCCCGTCCAGGCAGGGGTAGTAGATCTGGTCGAAGAAGTGTTTGAGGGCGCCGGAGATGTAGCCGAGGTTCGCGGGGGTGCCGAGGAGGTAGCCGTCGGCTTCGAGGACATCGGCGGCGGTGGCCGCGAGGGCCGCGCGGCGCACCACCCGGACGCCCTCGATCCCGGGTGCCGTGGCGCCGGAGACGACGGCCTCGAACAGGGCCTGGCAGTTGGGTGACGGGGTGTGGTGGACGATCAGCAAGGTGGGCACACCCGCACCCTGCCGGGTCCGGCGCGCGGTGCGCAAACGGGCCGTCGCCCCGCGCCGTTGCGGGCGCGGCGCGCGGGTGCGAGGATGCCCGGCGTCGGCGCCGCGGGGTGCCGTGCGGATCGGTGCGGTACCGGTCGGTGCCGTGCGGATCGGTGCCGTGCGGGTCGGTGCCGTGCGACGGGAGGAGCCGTGGTGGCCGAGGACGAGCGCCGGGTACCGGCGGCCGTGGTGTTCGACGCGCTGGGTCTCGACTACGAGAAGGCGTTCGCCTCCTCCGCGGCGCACCGGGCGTCCCTGCGGTGGCTGCTTCAGCGGCTGGCGCCGGGCAGCCGGGTGCTGGACGTGGGCTGCGGGACGGGGCGGCCGACCGCGGAGACCCTCGCGGACGCGGGGCACCGGGTGCTCGGTGTCGATGTGTCCCCGGTGATGGCGGAGCTGGCGGCGCGGCAGGTGCCGGGGGCCGAGTTCCGCCGGGCGGACATCCGTGAACTCCCGCTGGGGGACGGGGTGTTCGACGCGGCCTGTGCCTACTTCTCGCTGCTCCAGATGGACCGGGCCGAACAGGAGGCCGTGGTGGGCCGGCTCGCCCGGGCGGTACGGCCCGGTGGGTTCGTGGTGCTGGCGACCGTGCCCGTCGACATCGAGGGCGCCGAGGGGCTCTTCATGGGGCAGCCGGTGCGGGTGACGAGCTTCGGCGCGGACGCGTTCAAGGACGTGGCGGTCCGGGCCGGGCTCGTCGTACTGGCCGAGGAGCACGCGGAGTTCGCGCCCGCGCATCCCGAGGCGGCACCGGAGCCGCATCTGTTCCTGCACTGCCGACGGCCCGCGCGGTAGCCTCCGGCCTTCCTCAGCCTCTGGTCTTCCTCAAACCGCTTGGACCTCGGGGCCCTTGGCGGCGAGGATGATCACCATGACGGGAATCGCGGGTCTGAACAGGAAGCACAATCACGTACTGGTCATCCGGGACGCGGATGTGGTGGCCTCGGCGCTGCGCGCGGCGCTCGCGGAGGCGTCGCCCGAGGAGCGCCCGGGTCTGGAACGCGCCGTCGCGCTGGTCGAGTCGACCGCACAGGCCACCGAGGCCAAGCTGCGCGCCGACTGGACCCGCGCCCGGCTGGCCGCCGTCGGCTTCACCGGCGACCTCTCCTCGGTCGCGGCGACGAAGGCCCTGCGCCAGGCGGAGCCGAAGCTGAGCCTGCTGGCGGCCGTACAGCTCCAGAAGGAGGCCCTGACCCAACCGGAGTGACGGTGGGGAAGGCCGCAAGAGGGGTGCCATAAGACACCCCTAGGGAAGCCATAAGGTGCCCTTATGAGGTCATAGGCGGGACCCGCGTACCTACTTAGGTCTGCCTTAGCTTAGGCTTCCCGATCGAGTCGACTTTTTCACTCGAAGGGAACCTGATCATGCCGCGCCCCCTGCGGGTAGCCATCGTCGGAGCCGGCCCCGCCGGGATCTACGCCGCCGACGCCCTGCTCAAGTCCGAGGTGGCCGCCGACCCCGGCGTGTCCATCGACCTCTTCGAGCGCATGCCCGCCCCCTTCGGTCTGATCCGCTACGGCGTCGCGCCGGACCACCCCCGCATCAAGGGCATCGTCACCGCACTGCACCAGGTCCTGGACAAGCCGCAGATCCGGCTGTTCGGCAACGTCGACTACCCGACGGACATCAGCCTGGACGACCTGCGCGACTTCTACGACGCGGTGATCTTCTCCACCGGCGCCATGGCCGACCGCCCGCTGTCCATACCCGGCATCGACCTGGCCGGTTCCTACGGCGCCGCCGACTTCGTCTCCTGGTACGACGGCCACCCGGACGTCCCGCGCACCTGGCCCCTGGAGGCCGAGAAGGTCGCGGTGCTCGGCGTCGGCAACGTGGCGCTGGACGTGGCCCGCGTCCTCGCCAAGACCGCGGACGAGCTGCTGCCGACCGAGATCCCGGGGAACGTCTACGACGGTCTGAAGGCCAACAAGGCCGTGGAGATCCACGTCTTCGGCCGCCGGGGCCCGGCCCAGGCGAAGTTCAGCCCGATGGAGCTGCGCGAGCTGGACCACTCCCCCAACATCGAGGTCATCGTCGACCCCGAGGACATCGACTACGACGCCGGTTCGATCGAGACCCGGCGCGGCAACAAGCAGGCCGACATGGTCGCCAAGACCCTGGAGAACTGGGCGATCCGGGACGTCGGCGACCGCCCGCACAAACTCTTCCTGCACTTCTTCGAGTCCCCCGCGGAGATCCTCGGCGAGAACGGCGAGGTCGTGGGCCTGCGCACCGAGCGCACCGCCCTGGACGGCACCGGCAATGTCAAGGGCACCGGCGAGTTCAAGGACTGGGACGTCACCGCCGTCTACCGCGCGGTCGGCTACCTCTCCGAGAAGCTGCCCAAGCTGCCCTGGGACCTCGGCTCGGGCACCGTCCCGGACGAGGGCGGCCGGGTCATCGAGGAGGGCGGCACCCACCTCCAGTCCACCTACGTCACCGGCTGGATCCGGCGCGGCCCCGTCGGCCTCATCGGCCACACCAAGGGCGACGCCAACGAGACGGTGTCCAACCTGCTCGCGGACCACGCGGACGGCCGGCTGCACACCCCCGCCTCGCCCGCGCCGCAGGCCGTGGACGCCTTCCTCGCCGAGCGCGGCGTGCGCTACACCACGTGGGAGGGCTGGCACCGCCTGGACGCCGCCGAACGCGCCCTGGGCGAACCGCAGGGCCGCGAGCGCGTGAAGATCGTCGAGCGCGAGGACATGCTGCGCGAGAGCGGCGCGTAAGCGCTCCGCGCTCCGCGCGCCGCCTGTGCCGGGGCTGAGCTCGAACGGGGCTGAGCCCCGGTCCGGCTGAGCCCCGGCCGCCGTGGGCGGGTGGCCTGCGGCGGTGTACGGGTGCGGGCTCGCCGTGGCTGGTCGCGCGGTTTCCCGCGCCCCCGGGGAACGGCCGGATCCGTCGGCCGAGAAGCCGACGGGTCCGAAAAGCGCCCCGGCGCGAGCGGCCCGCGCGCCCCCGGTCGAAGGCGCCCCGCGCATCCCCCGGAGGGACACGCGCCGCGCGCGGGCGTGGGGCCGTCTACGTTTCGCCCGGGCGAGCGGTGATACTGGGAGGCGCATCCGCCCCCATCAGCAGATTGGCTTATGTCGAACTCCGCCACCGACCGCGCCCCCGTCCCGCAGTCCGTCTGGGCGGCCCGCGGCCGTCACACCGGCCCCGCCCCTGAGGACGTCGTCCGCCGCACCCTGCGTCGGCACAAGGAGAGCGGGGACATCGACGACTTCGCCGAGCCCCCCGCCCCCGAGGACACCTCCGGGAGCGACGCGCCCCCCATGATCTTCGAGGCACGCTGGCGGGTCGGCGGCACCGTGACCGTGCGGGCCCGCCTGAGCCTCGTACCCCGGCAGAACAAGCTCCAGGGGCACGAGTGGCGGCTCGTCGCGGAGGCCGAGCGGCCGTGGGACGAGGGCTGGCCCTCCCCCGCGACGCTGTTCTGGCCCGAGGGCGGCTCCGGCGACGACGGCTCCTGGGACCACCACCCCACGGCCGCCGGCGTGCGCTTCCGGCAGGTCAACGCGCTGCCCGCGGACGACAAGGAGATGCGCCGCCGACTGCGCGAGGCGGCCCGGGAGGCCTGGTGCGTCAACCTGGTGGTGCACGAGGCCATGACCCCCGACGAGCAGGGCAAACTGCCGCTCGCCCGGCTGCTGCCGCCCGCCCTGCGGCACCGCGTCGTGGAGCACCGCGCCGCCCCGCACCAGCTGCGCGGCGTCAACTGGGCGCTGAAGGACCTCGGTGTCGAGGTGCCGCGCGGCGGCGCCGTGATCCTGCCGCCCGACCCGGCCCCCGAGGGCTACGACGGCGAACCGCACCGGGTGCGCAGCGTCTTCCTGGACGGCTCCGAGCCCCCGGAACTCCTCGCCGCGCTGCGGCACTTCGTCGCTCTGCCGCGCCCCGCGCCGCAGGACGCGGCAGAGGCGCTGGCGGACCTCAGGGACAACTGGACCCTGATGACCCACCAGGAGGAGCTGGACCGGGAACGCCGTCTCGTCACCATGTACGCCGAGGCGCTGGAGGCCATGACGAAGTCCCGGGACCTGTACAAGCAGGCCGCGGAGCAGGCTCTGGAGGCGCTGGCTGCCTACCGTGACGTACCGGCGCCCGCGCTGCCGCAGCAGCGGCCCGCCGCCAAGGCGCCCGCACCGCTCCAGCAGCTCACCCGGACGTTCGAACGGCTGCGGTTCCCCGGTCTTCCCGGCCGGGCGAAGACGCCCCCGGAGGACACCGCCGACGGCGCGGACCTGCCCTCCCCCGACCTGCCGTCGTAAGGCCCCCGTGCCGTACAAGGAGCCCCGATGGACACCACCACCCTGCTGCTGATCATCGCCGCCGTCGTCGCCGCGGGGCTGGCCGCCGGTGCCGTCGCGCTGCTCGTACGCCTGGTGCGCACCCGGCGTACGCTGCTGCGGGCCGGGCTGCCCGCGGGGCCGCGCTGGGTGTTCTGGGGCGCGGTGGCGTATCTGCTGCTCCCGACCGATCTGCTGCCCGATCCCATCTACCTGGACGACATCGGCGTCCTGCTCCTCGCCCTGCGCAGCCTGCGCGCCGCCCGGCCACAGGCACCGGAGACGCCCCGGCTGCCCTGAACCGTCGGCGCGTACCCGATCATGGTGCGATGCGAGCCGTGTTCACCGGGATCCCCGACGCCCCCGCCGCCCCGGACGTCGCCGTCGTCGTCGATGTGATGCGCGCCTTCACCGTGGCCGCCGCCGCGCTGCGGCGCGGCGCCGAGCGGATCGTGTTCGCCGGAACGCGAGAGGAGGCGCTGGCGCTCAAGGCCCGCAATCCGGGCTGGCTCGCCTTCCAGGACGGGGCGCCGGTGCCGGGCTTCGACCTCGCCAACTCGCCCGCGCGGCTGCGCTCGCTCGACGTACGCGGTCGCACGATTGTGCAGAAGACCACCGCGGGTACGGCCGGGGCGCTCGCCGTGGCGGACGCCGGTCTGGTGCTGTGCGCGAGCTTCCTGGTGGCCGGGGCGACCGCCGAGGCGCTGCGCCGGGCCGGGGCGCGGGCGGTGACCTTCGTCGTCACCGGGGGCGACGGGCGGGCCGAGGAGGATCTCGCCTGCGCCGAGTACATCGCCGCCCGGGTGCGCGACCCCGGCACCGGTCCCGGGCCCTATCTGGCCCGGGCCCGCCGCTCGTCCGCCGCGGCCGAACTGGCGGAGGCGGTACGGCGGGGCTGGACGGGGGTGCATCCGCAGGACGTGGAGCTGTGTCTGGAGGCGGACAGCGTGCCGTTCGCCATGGTGGCCGCCCGGGTGGCCGGCCGCCTGGAGTTGCGGATGGCCGATCGGTCGCCGCTCCGGCTCAACCCCCGCGACGACCGGGGGCGTTGACCCCGAGCAGGACGGCCAGCATCACCGCGAGCGCCCCGAGGGCGGCCACCGCCGCGGCCGTACCGGCGAGCCAGGGCGGGGCCAGTGTCGCCACCCACAGCCGGGCCGGGTCCGGCAGCCCGAAGCGACCGCCGAGCACCTGTCCCGCGCCGAGCCCCGCCGTGACCGCGAGGGCGGCCGTGGCAGTCCTTCACGGTGGCGCTCGGGCTGCTGGGCGGGGCGGGGGTCACCGCGGTGACGGCGGCGGTGCTGAGCACGGAGCATGCACAGCGCGGAGGCGACGAGCGTGGCGCCGAGCAGCCCGTGGGAGAGCCCGGCCCAGTAGCGGGGCGCGTGGGCGGCCCCGCAGAGGAACACCAGCAGCGCGGCGACACGGACGCCGGTCCCGGCCGGGGCAGGCCCAGCGGCCTTCCTCGGCCGAGGCCGCTGGGCGGCGGTTTCCAGCCGGAGGAGCTTGAGCCGTGGCGCCCGGCGCGGCGGGGTCCCGGGTGAGCGCGGGTGCGCGGGCGAGGGGCCCTCGGCGACCGGCGTTCCCGCGGGCGGCAGTTCCGGCACCGGCTGGTCGGCGGCCAGGCTGCCGATCAGCTCGGTCAGTTCCGCGACGGTCCGCCCGGTGGCCGCGGCCTGTACGGCGGTCTGCCGGCAGCGCGGCTCCAGGGGGGTGCGGTACAGCAGCCGCAGCAGCGGGCCGACCTCGTCCACGGGGCGCTGCCCGGCGGCGGCGCGGAGCACGGCGTCGGCGCCCGCAGGGGTCCGCGGGGGCCGGGTGAGCAGGGCCGCCAGTCGGGTGACGTCCGCGACCGAGCGGTGAAGGCCCGCCGTGCGGACCGCCTCGGCCAGGGTCCGCGCCTGCTCGGGGGCGCCCTCCAGCAGGGCGATGAGGCGGACGACGTCCTCCAGCGGGCGGGTGGTGACGGCCGTACGGACCAGGCCGAGCAGCGGATCGTCGTACCGGCCGTCCGCCCCGGACCCCGGCGCGGCCTCGGGCGCGGCATCGTGCGCGGCATCGTGCGCGAACTGGAGAGCGGCCCCGTGCGAAGCCCCGGACCCGGCCCCGGGCGGCCTCTCCGCCCTGGGCCCGGACGGCGGCGCGGACCGCGTCAGGATCCGGACCGGCAGCGGCCGGACACCGGCCGTGACCGGCGCGGGAGGTATGAGGGAGTCGTCGGAACAGGTGGACGAAGAGCGGGTGGTCATCTCGGCTCCAGTGCAGGAGTGCGGCCGCGACGCCCCCGACCGCGGCACGCGCAGTACGCAGTCCATTACTAGGAGCCGCTGCCCCGCGCCGCCACCCGGGTGAGGCACTGGTGTGAGCCCCCGCCGCCCCGCCCCCCGCCGGGGTGCGGCCCCTGCTCCTCCTGGCGCATTCTTGCTGTGTGATCCACCCGGAGGCGGACAGGACGAGGTAGGGCCGATGGCGGGCAGCGGGGAGCGGGCGGTCCGTACACGGGCCCGGCTGGCCGCGCTGCTGGCGGACGCCTCCACCGCGGCGCTCCGCGCGGCGGGCGGCCGGGTGGCGGGCGTGTATCTGCGCGCCGCCGACGCACCCGGCTTCCTGCGCCTGGCCGTGCTCGCCGGTCTCCCCGGGCCCCTCTTCCGCCCCTGGTGGCGGGTGCATGTGGACCGCCCCTTCCCCGTCTGCGACGCCTACCGGCTCGGGCTGCCCGTGGTGCTGCCGAACGCGAGCGAGGCCGTGCGCCGGTATCCGCAGTTCGCGGCGGGGCTGCCGTTCCCCTTCGCCTCGGTGCACATGCCGGTGCCGGGCGGCGGCGGTCCGCTCGGGGTGCTCGCGGTGCTGCGTCCCTCGGCCGGCGACGACGGGGACGAGCCGCTCGACCGGGAGCTGCCGGCCAGGCTCGCCGAGGGCCTGGGCACCGAGCTGCTCGCGCTCGCCGACGGGGACCGGGACGCGATCGTCTGGGACGGGGAACCGCAGTGCGTACGGCCTCCCGCGGCCCGGCACCCGCAGGCCGCGGTCGGCCGCTTCACCTGGGACCCCGGCACCCACGCGGTCCGCGCGGACGACCGGCTGCACACCCTGCTCGGCCTGGCGGCGGGCGACTTCGCGGGCACCGACACCGCGCTCGCCGAGGCGCTCGCCCCGGCGGAGGCGTACCGGGTGCTGGCCGCGCTGCGCGACACCGCCGCCGGGAAGCCGCCGGGCGCGCCGCTGAGCCTGCGGCGGCGCGGTGGCGCGGGTCGGCGGGGTGGTGTTCGACCCCGGCCGGGCCGCCCTCGCCGACGGCGCCGCCGACCAGCTGCCGCAGGGCGTGTGCTGCCTGGACCGGCTCGGGACGATCGTGTACGCCAACGCGGCCGCGGCACGGTTCGCCGGGCGGGCGCGGGAGGCACTGCTCGGGCGGACGCTGTGGGACGCGCTGCCCTGGCTGACCGGACCGCCGTACGACGATCATCTGCGCGGCGCCCTGCTGTCCCCGGAGCCGGTGCACTTCCATGTCCGGCGGCCGGTCCGCGCGGACGGGACGGACGGCGCGGACGACGCGGATGTGTCGGACGGGGCGCACGACGGGTACGACGGGTTCGCGGTGTCGGTGTATCCCGGCGAGGACCTGCTGACCTGCACGCTCGTCCCGGCCAGCCGGATGGAGGCGCCGGACGGGCCGCCGCCGGGGCCCGCGGTGGCGGCCGGTCCCTCGATGGCGGCGGCGTACCGGCCGATCGCGCTGGCCATCGCGCTGACCGACGCGGTGACGGCCCAGCAGGTGTCGGCGGTCGTGATGCAGGAGCTGCTGCCCGCGTTCGGGGGCCGCCGGCTGGCCATCTACCTGCTCCAGGAGCGGCATCTCCACCTGGCGTGGGAATCCGGTTTCCCGCCGGGCTTCCTGGAGCCGTTCGACGGGGTGGCGCTCGACGCGCGGATCCCGGCCGTGGAGGCCCTGGCCACCGGGCGCCCGCTGTTCTTCGAGTCGATGCGGCAGCTGGCCCGGACGTATCCGGGACTGCCGATGGACGCCGAGGACGGGGCCCGGGCGTTCCTGCCGCTGATCGCGTCCGGGCGGCCGGTCGGTTCCTGCGTCCTCGGCTTCGACCGCCCGCGCGGCTTCAGCGCGGAGGACCGCACGGTGCTCACCGCGCTCGCCGGGCTGATCGCGCACGCGATGGAGCGGGCCCGGCGCTACGACAGCGAGGCGGCCCTCGCCCGGGGCCTCCAGCAGGCCCTGCTGCCGAGCCGTCTGTCGGCGCATCCCCGGGTGGAGACGGCGGGCCGCTATCTGCCGGGCACCGAGGGGCTGGACGTGGGCGGCGACTGGTACGACGTGGTGGAGTCGGGGGACGGTCTCGCGCTGGTCATCGGGGATGTGCAGGGGCACGGGGTGCAGGCGGCGGCGACCATGGGCCAGCTGCGCAGCGCGGTACGGGCGTTCGCGCTGGGCGACCGGCCGCCCGACGAGGTGCTCAGCGGCACCAACCATCTGCTGATCGGCCTGGACCCGGGCCAGTTCGCCAGCTGCTGCTGTCTGCGCCTGGATCCGGCCACCGGGCTGACCCGGATCGCCCGCGCGGGCCATCCGCCGCCGCTGCTGCTCTCCCCCGGCGGCCGGGCCCGGCCGCTGGACCTCCCCGGCGGTGTCGTCCTCGGGGTGGATCCGGGGGCGCGCTATCCGGTGACCGAGCTGATCCTCGAACCGGGCGCGATCCTCGCGCTGTACACGGACGGGCTGGTGGAGCGGGCGGGCGCCGACATCGACGACGGGATCGCCGATCTGGGCCGGGCCCTTGACCGGGCGGGCGCGGCCGCCGGGCGGCGCGACGGCCTCACCCTGTCCGGGGTCGCCGACCGCCTCACCGCCGCCGCGCGCCACGCCGACGCCCGCCCCGACGACGTGGCCCTGCTCCTGGCGAGGAGGCCCCGCCATGGGTAGCGGGCCGGTCCGCTCACGGTGGCTGCCGGGGGCCGGGCGGCGGTGGCGCGTCGAACGCCTGCGCCCGTTCCGCGCGCTCCTTCCCCGGGCACGCCTCATCCGCCTCTCCCGACGCCCGCTCCCCGGGGTGACGGTCTCGCCTGATGGCGTCGGGCAGTGTAGACATGGGCACATGGTGCGACTGCCCGGCCGGCCCGTGTCCCGGCCGCCCCGACCTTTCGGGCACCCGCGCGCACCACTGGCCCCGCCGCCGGACGGCCCCGGTGCGAACGGCGACCGGCCGGGGATGCTGTGGGCGGCGGTGACCGGACGCAGCGTCGCCGGTCAGGTGTTCGTGCTCCAGGTCGTGATCGTGCTGCTGCTGGTGGTCTCGGCGGTGGTGGCCCAGGTCCTCCAGGTGCGCCACGACAGCGACACCGAGGCCCGCAACCGCTCCCTCGCGGTGGCCCAGACATTCGCCAACGCGCCCGGCACGGCCGCCGCGCTGCGCTCACCGGACCCGACGGCGATCCTCCAGCCGAAGGCCGAGGCCGCCCGCAAGGCGACCGGCGTGGACTTCATCGTCGTGATGAACACCCAGGGGATCCGCTACACCCATCCCCATCCCGACCGCATAGGCAAGAAGTTCGTCGGCACCATCGGCCCGGCGGTCGCCGGTGGCACGGTCGTGGAGACGGTCAACGGCACGCTCGGCCCGCTGGTGCAGAGCGTGGTCCCGGTCAAGGACGCGCACGGCACCGTGGTGGGGCTGGTGTCGGCCGGCATCACCACCGCGCATGTGGGCGGCACCGCCGACCAGCAGCTGCCCCTGCTGCTCGCCGCCGCGGCGGCGGCGCTCGCGCTGGCCACCGCGGGCACCGCGCTGGTCAGCAGACGGCTGCTGCGCCAGACGCACGGACTCGGGCCGTACGAGATGACCCGGATGTACGAGCACCACGACGCGGTGCTGCACGCGGTCCGCGAGGGTGTGCTGATCGTCGGCCGGGACGGGCGGCTGCTGCTCGCCAACGACGAGGCGCAGCGCCTGCTCGACCTGCCCCAGAACGCCGAGCGCCGGCATGTCCTGGAGCTGGGCCTGGACGACGACACGGCACGGCTGCTGGCCTCGGGGCGGGTGGCGACGGACGAGGTGCACCTGGTCAAGGACCGCCTCCTCGCGATCAACCAGCGGCCCACCGAACTGCGCGGCGGCCCGGCCGGCAGCGTCACCACGCTGCGCGACTCCACCGAGCTGCGGGCGGTGTCCGGGCGGGCCGAGGTGGCCCGGGAGCGGCTGAACATGCTGTACGACGCCGGGGTGGGCATCGGCACCAGCCTGGACGTGACCCGCACCGCCGGGGAACTGGCGGAGCTGGCGGTGCCCCGGTTCGCGGACTTCGCGACCGTGGACCTGTTCGAACCGGTGCTGAACGGAGAGGAGCCGCGGCCCGGGAGCGATCTGCGCCGGGTGGCCAGTGTCGGCATCCGCAAGGACTCCCCGCTGTATCCGGTGGATCACCGGATCCGGTTCGTCCCGACCTCGCCGCAGGCCCACAGCCTGACGACCGGGCAGTCGGTGGTGGAGCCGCGGCTGCGGGACGCGCCGGGCTGGCGGGCGCAGGAGCCGGAGCGCACCGACAAGGTGGTGGAGTACGGCATCCACTCGCTGATCACCGTGCCGCTGCGGGCGGGCAGCCTGGTGCTGGGCGTGGCGAACTTCTGGCGGGCGGAGAAGCCGCAGCCGTTCGACAGCGAGGAGCTGGCGCTCGCCGAGGAGCTGGTGGCGCGGGCCGCGGTGTCCATCGACAACGCCCGCCGGTACACGCGCGAGCACAGCATGGCGGTGACCCTGCAGCGCAGCCTGCTGCCGCGGACGCTGCCCGAGCAGGGCGCGCTGGAGATCGCGTACCGGTATCTGCCGGCGCAGTCCGGGGTGGGCGGCGACTGGTTCGACGTGCTGCCGCTGTCCGGGGCCCGGGTGGCGCTCGTGGTGGGCGACGTGGTGGGGCACGGGCTGCACGCGGCGGCGACCATGGGGCGGCTGCGCACGGCCGTGCACAACTTCTCCGCGCTGGACCTGCCCCCCGATGAACTGCTCGGTCTGCTGGACGAGTTGGTGGGCCGGATCGACCAGGACGAGAACCCGGACGAGGGCGCGGCGGTGACCGGCGCGACCTGTCTGTACGCGGTGTACGACCCGGTGTCGCGGCGCTGCACCATGGCCCGCGCGGGGCATCCGCCGCCCGCGCTGGTGCATCCCGACGGGCGGGTGGAGTTCCCGGAGCTGCCGGCCGGGCCGCCGCTGGGCCTGGGCGGGCTGCCGTTCGAGACGGTCGATCTGGAACTGGCCGAGGGCAGCAGGCTGGTGCTGTACACGGACGGCCTGGTGGAGGACCGGGAGCGGGACATCGACGTCGGTCTGGAGCTGCTGGGCGACGCCCTGCGCCGGACGCCGGACAGCTCCCCGGAGACGACCTGCCGTACGGTGCTGGAGGGGATGCCGGGCCGGCCGAGCGACGATGTGGCGCTGATCGTGGCCCGGACCCGGGTGCTGGGTCCGGACCAGGTGGCCGAGTGGGAGGTGCCGTCCGATCCGGCGGCCGTCTCCGAGGTGCGCGCCGCGGTCACCCGGGCGCTGGACGCGTGGGGCCTTGAGGAGCTGGCGTTCACCACCGAGCTGATCCTCAGCGAGCTGGTCACCAACGCCATCCGCTACGGGCGGCCCCCGATCGGGGTACGGCTGCTGCGCGACCGCACCCTGATCTGCGAGGTCTCCGACCGCAGCACGACCTCCCCGCATCTGCGCTACGCGGCGAGCACCGACGAGGGCGGCCGGGGCCTGTTCCTGGTGGCGCAGGTCGCCGACCGCTGGGGGACCCGCTACACGCCGAACGGCAAGATCATCTGGGCGGAGCAGCCACTGCCGTAGGGGCTGCTCCACCCGGACCCTGCCGTCCGGCGCGCCGGTCAGCCGGCGGTGGGGGCGCCGGTGACGCGGCGCTCGCCGCCGTTGTGGCGCCGCCACATCCGGTAGACCTCCACCGCGTCCTCGCGCGGCTCGTGCCGCATCGGCAGCCGCCGCTCGTCCCAGTCCTTGCCGAACTCCTCGTAGAAGGTGTCCAGTTCGAAGTACTTGCGGTCGTCGACGTAGTACGGCTCGTAGGCGTCGCGGGTGGTGAGGAAGACGACCTCGTCCGGCGAGCAGTAGTACAGCGAGCCCAGGCACATCGGGCAGGGGTGGGCGAGGACGTAGATGGTCGTGCCCGTCAGGTGCTCGGTGCCCAGCCGCACGCAGGCCTCGCGGATGGCGAGGATCTCCGCGTGCGCGGTGGGGTCGTTGGTCTGGGCGACCCGGTTGGGGCTCTCGGCGAGGATCTCGCCGTCCTTGACGATGACGGTCGCGAACGGGCGGCCGCCCTCGGCGACATTGCGCCGGGCGAGGTCGATGGTGCGCTGGACGAAGTCCATGCTGTCCTCCTGAGAGGTAGGGAGGCGGGTCGGGTCAGAAGGGCTTGGTCGGCAGGTACTTGCCGTCCAGGGTGATGACGGCGCGCTCGCCGCCCTCGGGGTCGGCGACCTTCTTGACGTCGAGCTTGAAGTTGATCGCGGAGATGATGCCGTCGCCGAACTCCTCGTGGACCAGGGCCTTGAGGGTGGTGCCGTAGACCTGGAGCATCTCGTAGAAGCGGTAGATCGTCGGGTCGGTGGGGACCGCGCCGGGGATCGAGCCGCGGGTGGGGACGGTGGTCAGCAGCAGCGCGGCGTCCGCGTCCAGGCCGAGCAGGCCGGCGACCGCCTCGGCGGCGTCCGCGGGCAGGGCGTGCTGGCCGAGGACGGCGGCGGTGGTGAAGGCGACCGAGAGGCCGGAGGCGTCGGCGATCTGCTGCCAGGAGAGGTCCTTGCGCGTCTTGGCCTCGACGGCGGCGGCGGCCAGGAGCTGACGGGCGGTGGGGTCGAACTGGGCGTGGATCATGGGGGGTCGTTCCTCACTGTGTGGATGGGGTGGGTACCGGACCGCCCTGACGGGGCCGGTCCGGGAGTCGGTCGTCAGGCCGCGAGCGGGGCGGCGGCCGTGAGGTCCTCGATGTGGCCGGTGGCGATGTCGAAGACCCAGCCGTGCACCGTGACCTGCCGCCGCGCCAGGGCGCGGGCGACGCAGGGGTGGGTGGCCAGGTTCGCCAGCTGGGCCAGCACGTTCTGCCGTACCAGGGCGGGCACGTCCGCGGTGCCCGGGGTGCGGGCCACCGAGGCGTCGGCGAGCCGCAGCCAGTCGGCGACCGCGGGGGCGCCGCTGAGGTCGTGACCGTGGGCGAGGGCGGTCATCGCGCCGCACGCGGAGTGCCCGCAGACGACGATGTCCCGTACGCCGAGCGTGCCGACGGCGTACTCGATGCTCGCCGCGACCCCGTCGGCGCCCGGGGTGCGGGCGGGGACGAGATTGCCGGCGGTGCGGATGACGAACAGCTCGCCGGGCTCACAGCCGGTGATCAGCTCGGGCACGACGCGGGCGTCGGAGCAGCCGATGAACAGCGTGTGCGGCGTGTGGTGCGCGGCCAGATGGCTGAACAGCTCCCGCTTGGCGGGGAAGACGTCCTGCTGGAAGCGCGCGACGCCGTGGGCGAGGTCATGCATGGGGTCACTCCCTTTCGTGGCGCCCGGCCCGTGGGGCCCGGCGAGATCCACCATGCATGACCTCGGGCTATAGAGTCCAAGACGTGCTGGACATCGAAGCTATTGATGTCATCTATAGTCGTCCTCGTGGCCCTGGAACTGCGTCATCTGCGCTATCTGCTCGCCGTGGCCGAACACGGCAGCTTCACCCGTGCCGCCGAGGAGCTGCACATCTCCCAGCCCACGCTGTCCCAGCAGGTCAGGCAGCTGGAGCGGACCCTCGGCAGCCAGCTGCTCGACCGCACCGGGCGCACCGTGCGCCTCACCGACGCGGGCGAGGCGTACGCCCATCATGCGCGGGGCGCGCTGCACCAGCTGGCCGCCGCCGAGCGCGCCGTCCACGATGTGCGGGACCTGACGCGCGGGCGGCTGCGGCTGGCGGTCACGCCCACGTTCACGGCCTATCTCGTCGGCCCGCTCACCGCCGAGCTGCACGGCCGCCACCCCGGCATCACCCTGACCGTGCGGGAGACCACCCAGGACCGGATCGAAACGGGGCTGCTGGCCGACGAGTTCGACCTCGGGATCGCCTTCCGGGGCACCCATCTGCCGGGCCTCACCGCGACCGACCTGTTCACCGAGACGCTCACCCTGGTCACCGGTGACTCCGGCAACTCCGGTGCCACCGGGGGCAGTTCGGCCGCGCTGCCGGTGCGGGACCTCGCCGAGCGCCAACTCGCGCTGCTCAGCGGCGACTTCGCCACTCGCGGTCATATCGACGCGTATCTGGAGCGGCACGGCGTCAGCCCGCGGATCGCGGTGGAGGCCAACTCCATCCAGGCCCTGACCGAGGTCGTGCAGCGCACCTCCCTGGCCACCGTGCTGCCGGACGCGATCACCCATGACCACCCCCGCCTCGCCCCGGTGCCGCTCGACCCCGCCCTGCCGACCCGCACGGTCACCCTCCTCGCCCGCGCCGACGCCTACCGCAGCGCCGCGGCCCTCGCCTTCACCCGCCTCACCCGGGAACTGGTGCGCAGCCGCGGATACACGGCCCCCGCCCGGGACGGGTCAGCCGAGGGCGCGGTCGAGGTTGAAGGCGGCACTGATCAGTGAGAGATGGGTGAACGCCTGGGGGAAGTTGCCCTGTTGCTCGCCGGTGCGGCCGATCTCCTCGGCGTACAGGCCGAGATGGTTGGCGTAGGTGAGCATCTTCTCGAAGGCGAGCCGGGCCTCGTCCACCCGGCCGGCCCGCACCAGCGCCTCGACGTACCAGAACGAGCAGATGGAGAAGGTGCCCTCGTCGCCGCGCAGCCCGTCGGGGCTGACCAGCGGGTCGTAGCGGTAGACCAGCGAGTCGGAGACGAGTTCCTCGGTGAGGGCGTCCAGGGTGGACAGCCACTTGGGATCGGTGGGGGCGATGAACTTGGCGAGCGGCATCATCAGCACGGAGGCGTCCAGCACATCGCCGTCCTCGTGCTGCACGAAGGCGTGCCGCCGCTCCGACCAGCCCCGGTCCATGATCCGCCGGTAGATCGCGTCCCGGGTCTGCCGCCAGCGCAGCAGCTCGGCGGGCAGCCCGCGCCGGTTGGCGAGCCGGATGGCGCGTTCCACCGCGACCCAGCACATCAGCCGCGAGTACAGGAAGTTCTTGCGGCCGCCCCGGGTCTCCCACACGCCCTCGTCGGGCTGGTCCCAGTGCTCGCAGACCCATTCGACCAGCTGGGTGACGTCGTCCCACTGGGCGCTGGAGATGGGCTGGGCCCATTTGTCGAACAGGTAGACGGAGTCGATCAGGGCGCCGTAGATGTCCAGCTGGAGCTGGTCGGCGGCGGCGTTGCCGACCCGGACCGGGGCCGAGCCCTGGTGGCCCTCCAGATGGGGCAGCTCGCGCTCGGGCAGGTCGGTGCGGCCGTCGATGCCGTACATGATCTGGAGCGGGCCGGAGGCGGCGCCGTCGCCGGGGCTGATGTGGGTGGTGAGGAAGCGCATGAACGCCTCGGCCTCGCCGCTGAAGCCGAGCCGCAGCAGCGCGTACACGGCGAAGGCCGCGTCGCGCACCCAGACGTACCGGTAGTCCCAGTTGCGCTCGCCGCCGAGCTGCTCGGGCAGGCTGGTGGTGGGGGCGGCCACGATGGCCCCGGTGGGGGCGTAGGTGAGCAGCTTGAGGGTGAGGGCGGAGCGGTGCACCATCTCGCGCCAGCGGCCCCGGTAGCGGGACTGCTGGAGCCAGCGCCGCCAGTAGGCGACGGTCGCGTTGAACTCGTGCTCGGCCTCGGCGTGGGCGCAGCCGCGCGGGGCGATGGCGGTGCCGGCCTGGTCGAGGGCGAACACCGCCGTCTCGCCCTCGCCGAGCTTGAACTCGGCGCACGCGTCCCGGCCGTCGCACTCCATGGCCACGGTCGCGGTGAGCGCGAGCGCCAGGTCGGGCGACTCGAACAGCAGGGTGCCGTCCGTGTCGCGGACGGTGTGCGGGGCGGCGCCGTAGTCGAAGCGGGGGGCGACCAGGGCGCGGAAGGGCACCCGGCCGCGCACGCACACCACCCGCCGGATCAGCCGGTGCCGCACCGTCTCGCAGGGCTGCCCGGAATCGGCGGTGACCGGCATGAAGTCCTGCACCTCGCCGACGCCCTCCTCGGTGAAGAAGCGGGTGATCAGCACGTTGGTGTCGGGGAAGTAGAACTGCTTGGTGCGGGCCGGGACGGCGGCGGCCAGCTCGAAGCAGCCGCCGCGCTCGGCGTCCAGGACGGCCGCGAAGACGCTGGGCGAGTCGAAGGACGGCGAGCAGTACCAGTCGATGGTGCCGTTGCTGCCGACCAGGGCGACGCTGCGCAGGTCGCCGATCAGGCCGTGTTCGGCGATGGGCAGGTAGCGGGGGCTCGCGGAGGTGTCCGCGGCGAACGGCGTCTGGCTCATCGGCGGCCTCCCGGTGCGGGTGCGCGAACTCGTCCCGCGATGTCTCCAGCTTAGGAGCGAGTGGGGCGCGGTGGAGTGGGCAGGCGCCGGTCACCCGTCACCGGCGTGTCCTTCCGGATGCAGGGTGCGCCGCGGCGGGCAATGGTGAGAGGGTGCCCCGTTCGGCGGCACCGGCACGGATGCGGTCATCCGGACCGAGGAGGAGGCAACACATGTCGACATCCGCAACTGGAGGGTCCAGGTCGCCCGACGACCACTGCACCCCGGACTCCCTGCTCCACTCGGCTCCCCAGCAGGACGTCACCCCGGAGGACCTGGTGATGGCGGCCGGGCGGGACGTCACCCCGAAGACGCTCGACTGGGCGCGCCGCAAGCTGGAGACGGAGGGTCCGTCGGCGATCGAGAAGCTGCTGCCGTAGGTTTTCCGACCGGGTACCGGCCGAGCGGCGTGCGATCGAGGCTCGGCCGGTAATCCCGACTGCGTTGCTCAGGGGGGTCCGTACGTCGTCAGCCGCGGGGCGCCGGTGGCGTGGCGCGCGGTTCGCCGCGCGCCCCTGGGCCCGGACCACCTGCTGTCGGCTGAGTCGCTCCGGCCATTGCGGCCGGTCCGGTCATTACGGCCGATCCTGCTGGTCCGGTACGACATGCACCGCGGCCTCCTCCGCGCCCGCCGCGCCCCCGTCGATGCCCACGTCCTCGGCGAAGGTGTCCGCTCCCGGGTCCGGGGCCGACAGGCGGCCCGCGCGGGAGTCGCCCGCCTCGGGGTCGAGGGGCTCGCCCTCGCCGCCGGGCAGGTCGCCGATGCCGTCGCCGGCCGGCTCGTCCGGGTCCGGGACCTCCTGGCGGAGCCGCTGGTCCAGGGACTCCCCCGCGCGCTGCTCGGCCGCGGTGGTGCCGTACTTGGTGACGCCGAGGGGCCGCTCGGGCGGCGAGTAGCCCTCGTCCAGCATGTCGTCGTACGAACGTTCGCCGACCGCGTCCTCGGGGTCCACGGGTGCGGCGTCCGCCTGTTCCTCATTGGTCCCGGTGGGCTGGTAGGCATCGTCCCCCAGCGGAGTCTGCGCCTCGCTCATCGTCGCCTCCTTCGGTGTTCGCGGGGTGGTCACGGACCGCGTTTCCCGCAGCCGGGACGTCAACCCCGCGCACGCCGGATTCGGCCGGCGCGACCGGGTCAGTCGGCGGACTGCTCCGCGAGGCCCGAGGTCCACTTCTCCTCGATGCGGCCCGCCTTCCACACCAGCAGCGCGAGCGCCCAGGTGACGAAGAACAGGCCGACGATCACGAAGCCGACCGTGTTGAGGTCGAGCCCGGCGACCCAGTCCCAGAAGAAGCCGTGCAGGTCCATCTTGTCGGCGAGCAGACCGAGGAGTTCGACGGAGCCGATGATCAGGGCGACGGCGACGGACAGGCCGGTGATGGTGAGGTTGTAGTAGACCTTGCGGACCGGCTTGGAGAACGCCCAGCCGTAGGCGAAGTTCATGAACGAGCCGTCGATGGTGTCCAGCAGCGACATCCCGGCCGCGAACAGCACCGGCAGGGTGAGGATCGCGTACCAGGGCAGTCCGGAGGCGGCGCCGGAACCGGCGAGGACCAGCAGGGCGATCTCGGTCGCGGTGTCGAAGCCGAGCCCGAACAGCAGGCCCAGCGGGTACATCTGCCACGGTTTGCTGATCGAGCCGGTCACCCGGCCCAGCAGGCGGTTCATGAAGCCCCGGTTGTTGAGCTGGGTCTCCAGGGCGGCCTCGTCGTAGTGGCCGGTGCGCATCGTGCGGAAGACCTTCCAGATGCCGGCCAGGATGACGAGGTTGATCGCGGCGATGAGGTAGAGGAAGGCGCCGGAGACGGTCGTACCGATGAGGCCGGTGACCTCGTGCAGATGCGAGTTGTCGTTCTCGACCGGTCCGGCCAGGGTCTTCATGCCGAGGGACAGCAGCAGGGCGAGGCCGAAGACGATGCTGGAGTGGCCGAGGGAGAACCAGAAGCCGACGGACAGCGGGCGCTGCCCCGAGCCCATCAGCTTGCGGGTGGTGTTGTCGATGGCCGCGATGTGGTCGGCGTCGAAGGCGTGCCGCATGCCCAGGGTGTAGGCGGTCACGCCGATGCCGATGCCGAACGACTCGGTGCCGACGCTGAAGTGCTGGGGCGCGATGACGCCGACCAGGGTGCCCCAGCCGATGACGTGCAGGGCCAGCACGAAGGCGGCCATCGAGCCGACCCTGACCCACTCCTGGCGCGTCATGGAGCGGCGGACGCGTTGCCAGGCCGACGGCTTGGCGCCGGCCTGGGCGGGGAGGGACGGAGCGGAACCAGGGGCGGCCGTCATCGGGAGGGTCATTCCTAACGTCGTACGGGTGCGGCTGCACAGCGCAGCCTTGTGCCATCATCCCGTACTTGCAACCCATGTGCAGTAAAGGCGACGGCAGGCCTTTCCCATGGTCAGGAAAAGACCATGAACAGGAAAAGGCCGCTCCCCAGGGCGGGGGGAGCGGCAAAGAGGGGCCGGGTGTCCGGTCAGGCGGAGAACATGCCCCGGCCCAGCCAGTCCCTGGTGTCCCGGACGCCCGGCAGGGCGAAGAAGTAGCCGCCGCCGGTCGGGGAGATGTAGTCCACCAGGGGCTCGTCGATCAGCCGGGTCTGCACGGCCTCGAACTGGCGCTTGACGTCCTGCTGGTAGCAGCAGAAGACGAGGCCCATGTCGAGGTTGCCGACGTTGTCCGCACCCCGGTCGTAGTTGTAGCCGCGGCGCAGGATGCGGGAGCTGTCCGATGCCGCGGTGCGCGGGTTGGCGAGCCGGATGTGGGCGTCCATCGGGATGGCGTTGCCGTGCGGGTCCTTGGCGTAGTTCGGGGCGTCGGTCTCCTTGGCGCCGTCCAGCGGGGCGCCGGTGTCCTTGCGGCGGCCGAACATCTTCTCCTGCTCGGTGAGCGAGACCCGGTCCCAGAACTCGACCAGCATCCGGATGATCCGGATCACCTGGTAGCTGCCGCCGGTGGCCCAGGCGGGCTCGCGCTGGCCGTCGCCGACCCAGATCAGCTTGTTCGTCTCCCGGGCGGAGTTGACGTCCGGGTTCGCGATGCCGTCCTTGAAGCCGAGCAGGTTGCGCTGGGCGCCGGTGGGCCGGGGCGCGTTCTGGAAGCCGTCGATGCGCCACTTGACCTGCATCGCGCCGCGGGTGTGCCGGGCGATGTCGCGCAGGGCGTGCAGCACGGTGTCCCTGCTCTGCGCGCAGATCTGGAGGGAGAGGTCGCCGTGGCACTCGGCCGGGTTCGGATTGTCGTTCGGGAAGGTCCGCATGGGGACGAGCCGGGCGGGCCTGGCCTTGGCGAGGCCGTAGCGGTCGTCGAAGAGGGAGCTGCCGACGCCGAGGGTGAGGGTGAGGCCGTCCGCGGGGACCTCGGGGCCGAGGATGCCGTTGTCGGCGGGCGGCGCGCCGACGCCGAGGTCGGCGGGGGTGCCGCCGGAGGTGAGGAAGCGGGCCCGCTCGGTGATGGTCCTCAGCAGCTCGGCGAGGCCGCTCCGGTCGTCGGCTATGACGTCGAAGGAGACGAACGCGGCGGCGGCCGGCTGCGGGGTGACGATCCCGGCCTGGTGGGCGCCGTGGAAGGGCACCTTCGTACGGCCGTCCGGGCCGCTCGGCCGGGCCTGGGCCGTGCCACCGCTCTCGGCGAGCGCGAAGCCGCCGCCGGCCAGGACCGCTCCGGCGGCACCGGCGCCCAGCGCGCCGCGCACGAAGGAGCGGCGGGCGGGGCCGACGGGGCAGGAGGGCGTGTCGGCGGTGGACATGGGCGGGTTCCCTTCGGGGTGCGGGTGCGCGGTGGTCATCAGGCGGACTTCCGGATCTCCAGCAGGTCCGGGATCGGCGCGAGGTCCTCCAGGAGCTGTCCGGTGGCCCCGTCCAGGTGCCGGCGGTCGGCGTCGGAGAGCTTCTCGACGGGGGTCCAGTGGCCGCCCTCGTGCTGTGCGTCCAGCAGCTTCCGCACCCGGTCGATGTCGGTGTCGACGGTCGGCAGCACCTTGGGGGCGCGGCCGGTGAGCAGCGGCTCGAGAACGGTGAGCAGTTCGCGGGTGCCGGCGAGGTTGGCGTCGGCGGTGGCGAGGTTGGTGCCGCTGCCCTCGTCGGTGTCGCCGGTCAGCTCGAACTGGAGGGTGTTCTCCAGGATCTCGTGGGCGCGCAGCGGCAGGTCGCCGGGGTCGAAGTCCTGGCTCGGGAAGGCCTTCCGCAGCCCGGCCACGTCCGAGCTGAGCTGCCGGGCGGGTCCGGTCAGCTCCTTGGCCGAGCCTCCGTGCCACAGGCCGTACTCCAGGCGCAGGAAGCCGCTGAAGTCCTTGTCCCGCTCACCGCCGGGCAGACCGTCGGCGCGGCCGTCGATCTTCTGGTCGAAGTCCTCGAAGGTGCCGTAGGCGGCGCCGAGCGAGGCGTAGGTGCGGTGGGCGGTGAGCCAGTCGGTGCGGGCCTTGGCGAGGTGGCCGCCCTCGATGTCGTGCTGGAGGGCGCGGGTCTGCCCGACGAGGGTGTCCAGGCCCTTGCCGACGTACGCCTTGTACGACTTCAGGGGCGCGGCGAGGTCCTGCTCGGAGACGGGGGCGACCGGCTTCGCGGCGCCGCCGCCGGTGACGGTGACCGCCTTGGAGGTGACGGCCTTGCCGCTCGCGGGGACGCAGCGCCAGGCGTAGGTGCCACCGGCGACGGTGGCGACGAGGTCGCGGGTGGTGCCGGGGGCGAGGCCCTCGATCTCCCCGTAGACGGCGTCGGTGGACGGGTCGACCAGGTAGACCTCGGAGGCCTGGCGGCCGGTGTTGTGCATCTGGAAGGTCTGCCGGCCCGGCTTGGGGGCGGTGAAGCCCTTGCCGCAGTCGGTCTCGGAGACGGCGACGGTCTGGTCACCGGCGGGCTTGGGGCGGCCGAGGGCGACGAAGAGTCCGGCGACGACGGCGGGTACGGCGACCACGGCGGCCGGGACCACCCAGACCGGGCGGCGCCGGGCGGCGGGCTTCGGCGCGGCGGACCCTTCGCCGGACCCGTCGGCGGATACCTGGGCGGATTCCTGGGCGGATTCCTGGGTGGATCCCTGGGTGGCCGGTTCGGGCCTGGGCTCCGGCACGGCCTTGGGCGCGGTGCCGCGTACGCCGCGCACGAACAGGGTCATCACCACGGCGAGGTAGGCGACGTAGGCGACCACCTGGAGCCAGGTCATGGTGGGCATCAGGTTGAAGACGCCCTGGATCAGGGTGCTGTACCAGGAGCCGGCGTCGATGCTGCTCGCGAGGTCGACGGCGTAGGCCGTCCTGCCGGGCAGGACGCCGCCCTCCTGGAGGTCGCGCAGGCCGTAGCCGAGGACCCCGGCGGCGATGACGATCAGGACGACGCCGGTCGCGGTGAAGAACTTCGTCAGGTTGATCTTCAGGACCCTGCGGTACAGGCCCCAGCACAGCCCCGCCGCGAGGACCAGGCCGATGGCGGCGCCGGTCAGCGGGCCCGCGGACTCACCGGCCGCCTGGGCGGTGGTCCACAGGAACAGGGCGGTCTCCAGGCCCTCGCGGCCGACGGCCAGGAAGGAGGTGAGGATCAGCATGCCGGAGCCCATGGCGAGAGCGCCGGTGACCTTCTGCTTCAGCTCGCTGGAGAGGTTGCGGGCCGAGCGGCGCATCCAGAACACCATGGCGGTGACGAACGCGACGGCGATCACGCTGAGGACGCCGCCGAAGGCCTCCTGGGCGGTCTGCGGCATGGACGCGGCGGTGAAGGTGAGGACCGCGCCGAAGCTCAGCGCGACGGCGATCGCGGCCAGTACACCGGTCCACACCTGCGGCAGCCGTGAGCGGGCCTCGGCGCGCACCAGGGTGGCGACCAGGATGGAGACGATGAGTCCGGCTTCGAGTCCCTCCCTCAATCCGATCAGGAAACTCGGAAACGCGTCGTCCCACATGCCTTGCGGCCCTCCCGGAAAACTAAGCGAAGGCATGCCTTACCTTCGCGGACCATGATGACTACACCTTCGTAGACAACCGGTCACGATCCGGCAATCCCCAGGCAAAGTCCGGGAAGGATCCCCTGTCCATGTCCGCCGGTCGCCCGGCGAACGTCTACAAATGTGTAGTCACATGTTGTCGAAGCAAGTCGAAGGAAAGGGTGTGCGGCCGTGGCCACTCCCCCACATCTGGCGTCACAGCTCGCGGTCAATGTGCTCGACGCCCACTCGTTGCTGGCCGCCTTCGGCGTGTTCGGCGTCGGCGTGGTGCTCTTCGCGGAGACCGGCCTGCTGATCGGGTTCTTCCTGCCCGGGGACTCGCTGCTGTTCACGGCGGGCCTGCTGTGCACCGGCACGGCCGACCGCGGGCTGCGCCTCTCGCTCGGCCCGCTGCTGGTCGCGGCGGCGCTCGGCGCCCTGGCGGGCTCCCAGTGCGGGTTCCTGATCGGGCGCAAGGCGGGCGGCGCGCTGCTGGCCCGCACCCGCTCGGCGAAACTGCGCGAGGGCGCGCACCGCGCGGAGGAGCTGCTGGACCGGTACGGCCACGCGAAGGCGATCGTGCTGGCCCGCTTCGTGCCGGTGGTGCGGACGGTGCTGAACCCGATGGCGGGCGCGCTCGGCGTACCGGCCCGCACCTTCGCCCTGTGGCAGGTGGTCGGCGGCCTGCTCTGGAGCCTCGGTCTCACGCTCGGCGGGTACGCGCTCGGGTCCTCGATCCCGAATGTCGACAAGTACCTGCTGCCGCTGATCGCGCTGATCGTCCTGGTCTCGCTGATCCCGCTCGCGGCGGAGGTGCTGCGCTCGCGCAGGGCGGCGAAGGAGACACCGTGACGGGCCCGGCGGCGCGCGGGCCGGTGCGTCGGACAGCGCGCGGGGCGATGCGTCGGACAGCGCGCGGGCCGGTGCGTCGAACGGAATGCGGGCCGACGCTTCGAACGAGATACGGGCCGACGCTTCGAACGGCGGGGGCGTCCCCGGCGTGGCCTCCGCCGGCGTCGTGAGCCGCCGGAGGGCCGCGGCCGTCGTCGGTCTCGGCGTCTGCGCCTGGTCCGCGTTCGCGGCGCTGACCCTGATCGTGGTCTCCCGGCACGGCGCCCCGCTCCCCCCGGACCGCGCCCTGCTCGCCTGGTCCCTCGGGCACCGGCCGCCGGTCGCGCTCGCCGCGGCGCGCGGACTGACCGACACGGGCACGGGCGCGGTGCCGTACGCCCTGGTGATCGCGGCCGGTCTGATCGCGGGCCGGACAGCCCGGCAGCGGTGCGCCGCCGCCCTCATGGGCCTGCTCTGCCTGGGCCTCGGGCAGGCGGTGCGGTACGGCGTGATGGACCTGGTCGGCCGGGTCCGGCCCCCGTACGGGGACTGGGCGGCGCTCGCCTCCGGCTGGTCGTACCCCTCCGGGCACACCACCACCTCGGCCCTGACGGCCGGACTGCTGATCACGGCTCTGTGGCTGCGCGCCCCGCGCGGCCGGGGCCCGCTGACGCTCCTGGCCGCCTGCTGGGGCGCGGGGGTCGGGCTGACCCGGATCTTCCTCGGGGTGCACTGGTTCACCGATGTACTGGGCGGCTGGCTGTTCGCGGCGGGCTGGCTCGCCCTGCTGCTCACGGCGGCGGCCCGGTGGCCGCCCGCCGACTTCAGGGACCGGGACCGGGGTAGATACTAAGGCAGCTTTATAAGTTAGCCTTAGCATATGAGTGATGATCTGGACCCCGAGGCGGTCGCCTCGGCCCTGCTCGCGAGCATCGGCGTGCTGGTGCGCCGGGTCCGCCAGGTGCCGGTCGAGGGCGGGCTGACGCTCCCGGAGCGCGGCGCGCTGGCGCAGCTGGACCGCTCGGGCCCCACCACCTCGTCGGCGCTGGCCCGGGACGCGCAGATCACCGCGCAGTCCATGGGGGCGACGCTCGGCGCGCTCCAGGCCAGGGGCCTGGTCGAGCGCCGCCGGGATCCGGCGGACGGCAGGCGCGTGGTGCTGTCGGTGACCGACGCCGGGCGGCAGGCACTGCGGGACAAGCGCAACGCGCGGGCCGAGCTCATCGCGGGCGCCCTGACCGGCGGCGCGTTCACGCCCGCGGAACTGGAGCGGCTCGCGGCCACCGCCCCGCTGCTGCGACGGCTGGCCCAGAGCATCTGACGCCGCCACGCCCCCGCGCCGACGAACCCTCGAGGAAGCAGGCCGATGACGGATTCCCCCCGGGCGCACGCCCCGCGCCGCTCCCCCGGTGACCGGTACAAGTGGACGGCGCTGACGAACACGACCGCCGCGGTCTTCATGTCCGCGCTGGACGGCTCCATCGTGCTGATCGCCCTGCCGGCCGTCTTCCGCGGTGTGCACCTGGATCCGCTGGCCCCGGGCAACATCGCCTACCTGCTGTGGATGATCATGGGGTACCGGCTGGTCCAGGCCGTCCTGGTGGTCACGGTGGGCCGGCTCGGGGACATGTACGGACGGGTCCGGATCTACAACTGCGGCTTCGCGGTGTTCACCTTCGCCTCGGTCCTGCTGTCCTTCGATCCCTTCGACGGCGGCCACGGGGCGATGTGGCTGATCGCCTGGCGGGTGGTGCAGGCCGTGGGCGGTTCGATGCTGACCGCGAACTCGGCGGCGATCCTGACCGACGCCTTCCCCGAGGAGCAGCGCGGTTTCGCCCTGGGCGTCAATCAGGTGGCGGCGCTGGCCGGGATGTTCATCGGCCTGGTCGCCGGGGGTCTGCTGTCGGCGTGGGACTGGCGGGCGGTGTTCTGGGTGAACGTGCCCGTCGGCGTGTTCTTCACGCTGTGGGCCTACCGCACCCTGCGCGAGACCGGCAGGCGCGACGGCGGCCGGATCGACTGGTGGGGCAACATCACCTTCGCGGTGGGCCTCAGCGCGGTCCTGATCGCGGTCACCTTCGGCCTCCAGCCCTACGGCGGGCACACCATGGGCTGGACGAACCCCTTCGTCGACGTGCTGATAGCCGGCGGTCTCGCGCTGCTGGCCGCGTTCGTCGTGATCGAGAACCGCACCGCCGCGCCGATGATCCAGCTGAGCCTGTTCCGCCGCCGCGCCTTCACCTTCGGCAATCTGGCGGGCCTGGCCATCTCGATCGGGCGCGGCGGGATGCAGTTCGTGCTGATCATCTGGCTCCAGGGCATCTGGCTGCCGCTGCACGGCTACGACTACGGCGACACGCCCCTGTTGGCCGGCGTCTTCATGCTGCCGCTGACCGCGGGCTTCCTCGCGGCGGGCCCGGTGTCCGGCCATCTGTCCGACCGGCTCGGCTCCCGGGGCCTGGCCACCGGTGGCGCGGTGCTGTTCGGCGCCAGCTTCCTCGGACTGATGCTCCTGCCGATCGACTTCGGCTACGGGGTGTTCGCGGTACTGATCGCGGTCAACGGGATCGCCAGCGGCATGTTCGCCTCCCCCAACTCCTCCGCGATCATGGGCAGTGTGCCCGCCGAGCTGCGGGGCGTCGCCTCGGGTATGCGCGCCACCTTCCAGAACTCCGGCACCGCCGTCTCGATCGGCGTGTTCTTCTCCCTGATGATCGCCGGTCTGGCGAGCCGCCTCCCGCACACCCTCACCGCGGGCCTGCGCCAGCAGGGCGTGCCCGCCCACGTCGCCGCCCAGGTCGGCGGTCTGCCCCCGGTCTCCTCGCTGTTCGCCGCCCAGCTGGGCGTCAACCCGGTCCGGCATCTGCTGGAGCCCAGCGGCGCCCTGGCCCGGCTGACCCCGGCCCAGCAACAGGCCCTGACCGGGCGGGAGTTCTTCCCGAACCTGATCTCCGGGCCCTTCCACTCCGGCCTGGTGATCGTGTTCGCCTTCGGCGCCACCCTCGCCTTCCTCGCCGCGATCGCCTCCCTGCTGCGCGGCGCCCACACCCCCGCCGGGGCGCCGAAACCGCGCGCGGCCGACGGCGCCACCGCGCGTCCGGACCGGCGCACCAGCGCCTGAGACACCACCCGGCCGGGTGGCTTCGCAGCACGGCCGGGCCCCACACCACGGACACCCGCGGCCCCGCACCACGGACACCCACAGGAGAAGCAACCACCATGGCACTGACCACGATCGACCCGGCGTGCGCACTCGTCGTGATCGATCTCCAGAAGGGCATCGTCTCCGCCCGCCCCGACGCCCGGGTGACCGCCGCCGTCGAGCGATCGGCGCACCTGGCGGACGAGTTCCGGCGGCACGGCCTGCCGGTGGTCCTCGTCAACGTCACCGGCCGCGCGCCGGGTCGTACGGACGCCGTACGGTCCCGGGACACCGGCCGGTCCGGGGGCGGGGCCGAGCGTTCGGCCGACTGGGCCGAGCCGGTGGACGAACTCGGCGTCCGGCCGGGCGATCATCTGATCACCAAGCGGCGGCGCAGCGCGTTCCACGACACCGGGCTCGACACCCTGCTGCGGGACCTGGGCGTCACCCAGGTCGTGCTCACCGGCGTCTCGACCAGTTCGGGCGTGGAGTCGACGGCGCGCTCGGCCGCCGACCACGGCTACCACGTGGTCCTGGCCACCGACGCCATGACCGACCCGGACGCCGAGGCCCACCGCCACTGCGTCGAACGCGTCTTCCCCAAGCTCGGCGAGACCGCCACCGCCACCGAGGTCGTCACGATGCTGGAGGCGACGCGATGAGCCTTGTGGGCCGGC
This sequence comes from Streptomyces sp. LaBMicrA B280, assembly GCF_049222185.1. Lineage (NCBI taxonomy): Bacteria > Bacillati > Actinomycetota > Actinomycetes > Kitasatosporales > Streptomycetaceae > Streptomyces > Streptomyces sp. LaBMicrA B280. Next base: position 274,551 of record NZ_JBMJCT010000058.1, read on the forward strand.
TTCTGAGGAACCGCAGGGCGGGCGAGACCCACGGGGCGTGGCACATGCCCCATCTCCAGGGTCCCGAGCCGCTGACGCTCACCAGCCGGGACTTCGGCGACGGTGATCCCCTGCCGCTTCAGCAGTGCGCGAAGACCATCGGCGGCGCCGACCTCTCCCCCCACCTGGCCTGGACGGCGCCCCCGAGCGGTACCGCCCAACTCCTGCTGGTGATCGAGGACATCGACGTGCCGATGGCCAAACCCGCCGTGCACTGCCTCGCCCTGATCGACCCGGCGGCCGAGCGACTCGCCCCCGGCGCCCTCGGGGCCCGGCAACCGGCGCCCGGCGTACGGCTGTTGCGCTCCACCGTCGGCCGCGGCTACCACGGCCCGGCCCCGATCAAGGGCCACGGCCCCCACCGCTACACCTTCCAGCTGTTCGCCCTGGCCACCCCCGTGGACCTGCCGCGGCCGGAACGGGCCCGCCCCCGCGCCCTCCTCGCCGCCGTCACCGCGCCGGTCCTCGCCCGCGGCCGGCTGACCGGCGTCTACGAGCGCTGACCCGGTCCGTCCGTGCTCCAGGAAGGCGCGCGGCGGTTCGGGCGAGCCGTCGCCCGTGGCCTTCTCGGCGAGCGGTCCCGCGCCTCGTCCGCCGGGGTTCAGGGCGCCACGTGCGGGCCGTCCGGGCGGGTGTCGCGCTGGCGGACCATCTCGCGGCTCAGCTCCTCGGTCTCGGCCTCCGGCAGCCGTTCGTAGCCGTCCTCGGTGATGAAGGAGAGGATCGGGAAGATACGGCGGTTGAGGTCGGGGCCACCGGTGGCCGAGTCGTCGTCGGCGGCGTCGTACAGCGCGTGCAGCGCGGCGAGGGCGGCCTCGCGGCGGGTGAGGCCGGGCCGGTAGAGCTTCTTGAGCGCGCCCCGGGCGTACGGCGAGCCGGAGCCCTCGGCGTGGAACTCCCGCTTCTCGTACAGGCCGCCCGCCGCGTCGTAGGCGAAGATGCGGCCGCCCTCGCCGGTGGGCGCGCCGAGGTCGTACCCGGCGAGCAGGGGGACGACGGCGAGGCCCTGCATGGCCTGGGCGAGGTTCTGCCGGATCATGGTCGCGAGGCGGGTCGCCTTCGCGCCCAGCGTCATCGGGATGCCCTCGATCTTCTCGAAGTGGGCCAGTTCGACCTGGTAGAGCCGCACCATGTCGAGGGCGAGTCCGACGGTACCGGCGAAGGCGACGGCCGTGTGGTCGTCGGCCGGGTGGACCTTCTCCAGGTCCCGCTGGGCGATCAGGTTGCCCATGGTGGCCCGGCGGTCCCCGGCGAGCAGCACACCCTCGCCGTAGGTGAGCGCGAGCACCGTGGTGCCGTGCGGGAAGCTGTCCGGGGCCGCGCTGGTGCCGGGCGGCAGCGGGGACGCGGTGGGCAGCAGCCGCGGGCGGTGGGCGGCCAGGAACTCGGCGAAGGACGAGCTTCCCGGCGTGAAGAACGCCTCGTCCATCAGCCCGGCGGTGTCGTTCCCCGTCATCTGCTTCCCCTCCATAGACACGCGGTATCACCCGTCTCCTACCTGACGCGGCCGAGCCGGAAACCCTTCCCCGTGCCCCGGCGTGTAGTACAGCCGTCGGCTTTCGGCCGCGACCCACGGCCAATCGCGGGCGTACGGCGGCGGTTTCGCCCCCGCCGGTACGAGGGTGGCCGTCGGAACGCGCCGGGCCCTGCGCGCGAGGGCGTCCGCCGTCGTGTCGGCGTTGGGGCCGGAGGTCGCGGCCGAGGAGCAGCCCGCGTAGAAGGCGACGGGCAGGGCGTCCTCGCCGGTGACCAGGCAGGGGGCGCGCACACCGAGGCGGTGCAGGGTGGCGGCGGTGCGCGACCAGGCGCGGTGGCCGCCCGCGGCGATGTCCGCCGTGCGCACGAGGACGGTCAGTTGGGCGCCGAGGTGGACGGCGAACGCCAGGCAGAGCGCGCCCGCGACCACCGGGCGCCAGGGCCGGGGCGGGGCGCTCGCCAGGCGGAGCAGCGCGGCGGCGACGGGCGGGGCGAGCAGGGCGTAGGCGGGCAGCAGGAAGCGGGGCGCCGCGTAGCCGATGAGGAACAGGTACGGGAAGGCGGCCGACGCCGCGCACGCCAGCGGCAGCGCGGTGGCCGCCGTACGTCCGGCGCGGACCGCGCACAGCAGGGCGAGCGCGGCCAGCGGGGGCAGCGCGCACCACCAGAAGGTGACGAGCGGGCCGGGCAGCGCACCCGCGCAGGGGCGGCACAGGGTGCGTCCGCCGAGGCTGCGCAGCTGGTCGACGACGGCGAGGTGCCAGCCCAGGCCGCCCTGGATCGCCGAGCCTTCGGACAGCCGGTGCAGCAGGCCGCCGTAGCGTACGTACGCCTCGATCACCCACTCGGCGAGACCGGCCGCGAGCCCGGCGAGCAGCACGGACAGCCGCCGCCGGTGCCGGTGCCGCAGGCCGAGGGCGAGCAGCGGCAGGACGACCCACACCGCGTCCATGGGCCGCATCCAGCCCATCAGCGCGGCGCCCGCGGCGAGGCCCCCGAGCGCGGCCCGGTCGACAGGGCGTGCGCCGGCGCGCAGATACGAGCCGACCGTCACCAGTGCGCCCATCGCGACCCAGTAGTTGGGCATGGCCTGGGGGCCGTAGAAGAGGGTCACCCACAGGGAGGCGAGGAGGGCGGCGGCGAGGGCGAGGACGCGGGGCGGGAACAGGCCGCGCCAGGTCCGCAGCGCCAGGTACAGGGCGAGGCCGGAGAGGGCGGCGAGGTAGCAGCGCAGCAGGACCGTCGAGGACGACCACGCGGCGACCGGCGCGACGAGCAGGGAGATGCCGCGGGCCCGGGGCGCGCTGAAGTAGGCGGCCGGGGCGCGGACGCCGACCTGGCTGACGTACACCGCCTCGTCCCAGCCGAGGCCCGTGCCGGGCCGGACCAGGAGCAGTTGGGCGAGGGTGAAGGCGGCGGCGACGGCCGCGAGCGGGAGGGCGGCCCGGGGGCTCCGGGCGCCGTCGGAGGGCGGCCGGGAGCGGGTGGACCGCGTCCCGGTGAGTACGGCGTCGGCGCTGCCGGTCATCATCCTCCCCTTCGCCCCGAACCGGGCGGAACCGGAAAGGACCACCCCACCACAGAGTGGCCGGAGATCTCCGGCGAACCCGCCGCCCGCCCCGGTGTCCGGGAAGGCGGTACGGCCCGCGGGCGCCGCCACTACGCGCTGTAAGGTTGGAACATGGCTGGCACAGGGTCCCGGGGCAGGGCGGAACGGCGCAGCGCCGGGGAGCTGGAGAGCGAGGTGCTGGCCGCCCTCTGGGCCACCGACCGGCCGCTCACCCCGGCGGAGATCCAGACCGAGATCGGCGGCGGCCTCGCGTACAACACGGTGCACACCATTCTCAAACGCCTGTACGACAAGGGGCTGGTGCTGCGTGACGCGGACGGGCGGCGCGGCGCGTACCGTCCGGCGAAGAACGCGGCCGAGCTGACCGCCGAGGCCATGCACCAGGCCCTGGACCGGGGCCCGGACCCGATCGCCGCGCTCCAGCAGTTCGTGACCGGTCTGAGCCGCGAGGAGGAGCGGGCGCTGCGCGCGCTGCTCGCCGAGGGCGACGCGTAGGCGGACGGTTCCTCGCAGCCGGGCCCACGCACCGGGCCGCGCACGAAGGCTCCGTACAAGGTTCGGCACAAGGTTTCGGCACAAGGTTTCGGCACACGCGGTTCCGCGCACGACGTCCACGACATGAGGTCTCGCGCATGAGATTCGATGTGTACAGCCCGCTGGTGCTGTCGTTGCTGCTCGCCGCCGGGGGCCCGCTGACCGGCCGGTACGTCGCGCCCGCGGCGGCTGCCCGGGTGCTGGCCGCGGCCGCCGTGGTGACCGCCGGGGCCACCACCTGGTCGCTGGTGCTGCTCGGCGCGGCGCTGCTCGGGGACGTGCCGCCGGTGGTACGGGACGGTGGTGCGGCGGCCGATCCGGTGCCGGTGGTGATCGGTCTCGCCGCGTGTCTGGCGCTGGTGGTCGTCGGCGTGCGGCTGCACCGTGCCGTACGGGCCGAGCGGCGCACCCGCCGGGCGCTGCGGCGGCTGTGCGCGGGGCAACCGGCGGACACCGAGCTGATCGTGGCCGCCTCGGCGGTGCCGCGGGCGTGCGCGGTCCCCGGGCGGCCGGGCCGGATCCTGGTCACCTCGGCGATGCTGGGCGCGCTCGGGCCCGCGGAGCGGCGGGCGCTGCTCGCGCACGAGCGGGCCCATCTCGCCCATCGGCACGACGTCCTGGTGACGGCGGCCACCCTCGCGGCGGCGGCCGATCCGCTGCTGTGCCCGGTGCGTTCGGCCGTCGTCTACCTGGTGGAGCGGTGGGCCGACGAGCGGGCGGCGGCCGCGGTCGGCGACCGTCGTACCACCGCCCACGCGCTGGCGCGGGCCGCGCTCACGGCGCAGCGGGGCGGTGCGGTGTGCGCGCTGCACTTCGCCGACCGCGCCGTCACCCGCCGTATCGCCGCCCTCCAGGCCGTCCCGCAGCCCAGCCTCGGGTCCGCGGCGCTGGCCGTGGTCGCCCTGAGCACCCTGCCGCCGCTGCTGGCGGCGGACGCCACGCGCGACCTCTTCCGGCTGCTGACGGGCGCGCCGCTCTGAGCGGACCGGGGCCTCCCCGGCCTCAGGAGGTCTCGTTCGGCACCCGGTGCCGCGGCTGTTCCGGCAGCGCCCGGCGGGGGCCCGGTGGTACGGCGCGGACGGCCGGCTCACTCATGGTCACCGTGACGGCGTCGCCGTGGTGCCGCAGCTCCAGCGGCGGCCCGTCGAGCAGCTCGTACGTCGTCTTGTCCGCGTCGATCTCCACCCGCAGCCTGCGGCCCCGGAACTGCACATGGAAGGCGAGCCGGGAGAGCCGTTCGGGCAACCGGGGGGCGAAGCGCAGCCGTTCGCCGTCGCGGCGCATCCCGCCGAAGCCCGCGACCAGCGCCATCCAGGTACCGGCGAGCGAGGCGATGTGCAGTCCGTCGCGGGTGTTGTGCTCCAGGTCGTGCAGATCCATCAGGGCCGCCTCGGCCGTGTAGTCGTAGGCGAGGTCGAGATGGCCGGTCCGGGCGGCGACGACGGCCTGGCAGCAGGCGGACAGGGAGGAGTCGCGGACGGTCAGCGGCTCGTAGTAGGCGAAGTTCCGGGCGATCTGCTCCTCGTCGTACCGCTCGGCGAACCAGCCGTCGCAGGTGTACAGCGCCAGCACCAGGTCGGCCTGTTTCACGACCTGTTTGCGGTAGAGGTCGAAGTACGGGAAGTGCAGCAGCAGCGGGTACTGGTCGGAGCGGGTGCCGTCGAAGTCCCAGCGCTGGTAGCGGGTGAACCCGGAGTGCTGTTCGTGGACGCGGAGTTCGGCGTTGTACGGCACATGCATCGCCCCGGCCGCGTCCCGCCAGGCCGCGCTCTCCTCCTCGTCCACCCCGAGCCCGGCCGCCTCGCGCGGATGGCGTTCGACGACATCGGCGGCGGCCAGCAGATTCTGACGCGCCATCAGGTTCGTATAGGTGTTGTCGTCGGCGACCGCGCTGTACTCGTCGGGTCCGGTGACGCCGTCGAGATGGAAGACGCCATGGGCGTCGTGATGGCCGAGCGAGCGCCACAACCGGGCGGTCTCCACCAGGAGTTCGACCCCGGCCTCGCGTTCAAAGGCGGTGTCGTCGGTGGCCTCGACGTAACGCACGACGGCGTCGGCGATGTCGGCGTTCACATGGAAGGCTGCGGTGCCGGCCGGCCAGTACGCCGAGCCCTCCGGTCCCGCGATGGTCCGCCAGGGGAACGCGGCTCCGGAGAGGCCCAGTTGGGCCGCGCGCTCGCGGGCCTCGTCCAGGGTGCTGTACCGCCAGCGCAGCGCCTCGGCGACGGCCGCGGGCGCGGTGTGGGTGAGCACCGGCAGCACGAACATCTCGGTGTCCCAGAAGGCGTGTCCGTCGTAGCCGGAGCCGGTCAGGCCCTTCGCGGGTATCGCGCGCCGCTCCGCGCGGGCCCCCGCCTGCAGGACGTGGAACAGGGCGAACCGTACGGCCTGCTGGATCTCCTCGTCGCCGCTGACCTCGACGTCGGCGCGCGCCCAGAAGTCGTCCAGGCAGGCCCGTTGGTCGGCGAGCAGTCCGGGCCAGCCGTCGTGGGCGGCGGCCGCGAGCGCGGCGTCGACCTGGTCGGCCATCGCGGGCAGCGAGCGGGACGCGGACCAGCCGTGGGTGACCAGCTTCTCCACCCGAAGGCTCTGGCCGGGCTCCAGGACCGAGGTGACGGTCAGCCGGGCCAGGTCGGTGCCGCTCTCGCTGCGGGTGGTGGTGCGTTCGGGTCCGCTGACGACGTGGTCGGCGGCGACCGCGACCCGCAGGCCGCTGCGCCGGGTCCGGTGCACCAGGCGCAGCCGGTTGCCCGCGGCGAGATGGTCCTCCTGCTCCAGCGGCGACTGGAGCGCCATCGCGGCGCGCGGGTCGCCGTCGGAGCCGGGCAGGCTCTCGTTGGCGACCAGCTCGGACTGGATCACCACCCGGCTGCGGGCGTCGACGGCCTCCACCTCGTACGCCACCGCGGCCACCGCGCGCTGGGTGAGCGAGACCAGCCGGGTCGAGCGCACCCGGATCGTGGAACCGGCCGGGGAGGTCCACTCGCAGGTCCGCTCCAGCACCCCGCGGCGCAGGTCGAGCACCCGTTCGTGGGCGATGAGGCGGCCGTAGCGCAGATCGAACGGCTCGTCGTCCACGAGCAGCCGCAGCACCTTGCCGTTGGTGACGTTGATGACGGTCTGGCCGGACTCCGGATAGCCGTACCCGGCCTCCGCGTACGGCAGCGGGTGCACCTCGTGCACGCCGTTGAGGTAGCTGCCGGGCAGTCCGTGCGGTTCGCCCTCGTCGAGGTTGCCGCGCCAGCCGACATGGCCGTTGGACAGTGCGAACACGGACTCGCTCTGGGCGAGTACGTCGAGGTCGAGGGTGGTCTCGCGGACCGCCCACGGCTCGACGGCGTACGACCCCTGGGTGATCACCGCTTGCCTCCCAGCTCGGCGAGGTCCGCCACGACGATGCTCGCGCCGTGCGCGTACAGGGCGTCGCGCTGGCCGACCCGGTCGAGGCCGACGACGTACCCGAAGCCGCCCGCGCGGCCCGCGTCCATGCCGGCCTGCGCGTCCTCGAAGACGGCCGCCCGGGAGGGTTCGACGCCGAGGTCGTGGGCGGCGGCGAGGAAGGTGTCGGGGTGCGGCTTGCCGGGCAGCTTGCGCTCGGCGGCGACCACGCCGTCGACGCGTACGTCGAAGAAGTGCTCGGCGTCCACGGCCCGCAGCACGTCACGGCAGTTGGCGCTGGAGGAGACGATCGCGGTGCGCAGCCCCTCGGCGCGGACCGCCTCCAGGTAGCGCAGGGTGCCCTCGTACGCCTCGACGCCGCCGGTGCGGATCCGCTCCAGGAGCAGTTCGTTCTTCCGGTTGCCGAGGCCGTTCACGGTCAGCGCGTCCGGCGGGTCGTCCGCCGTGCCCTCCGGGAGACGGATGCCGCGTGACTCCAGGAAGGCGCGCACCCCGTCGGCGCGGGGGCGGCCGTCGACGTACTCGTCGTAGTCGGCGACCGCGTCGAACGGACGTGCCCCCGCGCCCTCGTGGGAGCGCAGGAAGGCGTCGAACGTCTCCTTCCAGGCGGCCGCGTGCACCACGGCCGTCTTGGTGACGACCCCGTCGAGGTCGAAGAGGCAGGCCTGGATGTCGTCGGGGAGTCCGAGCTGAGTCATACCGAGGACTGTTCCCCATCGGCGGCGCTCCAGCGAGTGTCCCGCGCCACAATTTTCCCGGTGTCGGGGTGACACACTCAAGGGTGTGCCGTTGACCTCCGACCGTGTGCCCCCGACCTTCGACGACCTCCTCACGCGCGCCCGCGCACTCCCCGGGGACGGCCGGCGCGCCCTGCTCGGCATCGCGGGCGGCCCCGGCGCGGGCAAGTCCACGCTGGCCGCGTCCCTGGTGCGCGCGCTGAACGCCGACGGGCCGCCGTGGGCCGTCCAGGTCCCCATGGACGGCTTCCATCTGGCCGACGCCGAACTCGACCGGCTGGGGCGGCGGGACCGCAAGGGCGCGCCGGACACCTTCGACGCGGCCGGGTACGCGGCGCTGCTGCGGCGGCTGCGGGAGGAGCCGGAGGAGGTCGTGTACGCGCCCGGTTTCGAGCGGGTCCTGGAGCAGCCGCTCGCCGGTGCGATCCCGGTGCCGCCGGCCGCCCGCCTCGTGGTGACCGAGGGCAACTACCTTCTCCTGCGGGAGGGTTCGTGGGCGCGGGTGCGGCCGGCTCTGGACGAGGTCTGGTACTGCGAGATACCCGAGGCCGAGCGGATCCGCCGACTGGTGGCCCGGCACGAGGAGTTCGGCAAGGCGCCCGCGGCGGCGCGCGCGTGGGTGCTGGGCACGGATCAGCGCAACGCCGAGCTGGTGGCGACGACCCGGGAGCGGGCGGATCTGCTGGTCCCGGCGGGGGCGGTGCCGTCGCCTTGGTGAGGGCGGCGGGGGCGGTGCCGTCGTGAGGGCGGCGGGGCCGGTGCCGTCGGCTTCGTGGCCCCTACGGGTGCGCCGCGCCTTCGCCTTCGTGGCCGTGCGGGCCGGTCGGTCCTCGGTCGGCGGGCCGATTCCCCTGGCCGCGCCGGGTGGTGGGCCGGTTCCCTCGATTGCTGGTCAACCCGCTGGTCACGGCCCTGGGTGAGCTATGTTGAGTGCTCGTGGGAGACAAAGGAGACGGACCGGTGCCCTCGCCGCAGCAGGCCCGCGCACAGGCATCAGCGATCACTTCGGGCAAGACCGCACCGGAGGTCGAGGCCGCCCCGACCTCCCAGCTCAGGGAGTTGTTCGACGGCCCCCGCCTGTCGCCGGGGCAGCGGCGGATCGCCCAGTATCTGATCGAACACATCACCGAGGCCGCGTTCCTGTCGATCACCGAACTGGCGGACCGGGTCGGGGTCAGCCAGCCGTCCGTGACCCGCTTCGCCGGTGCCGTCGGCTTCAGCGGCTACCCCGCACTGCGCGAACGGCTCCAGTCGATCGCGCTGAAGGCCCTGGCCGGCGGGCCCGGTGAGCCGGACCGCGCCAACGAGTTGCAGGCGGCCGTGGACGCCGAGCTCGCGAACCTGGAGAACCTGCGCCGCGACTTCGCCGACCCGGACCGGGTGATCCACATCGGCCGCGAGCTGTCCCGCTCCACCCCGCTGACCGTGCTGGGCCTGCGCATCGCGGAGTCGCTGGCGGAGTACTTCGGTTACGCGGCCCGCCGTATCCACCCCGATGTACGGCTGGTCACCCGGGGCGGCAGCGTGGCCTACGACGCGCTGCTCCAGTCCCGCGAGGCCGGCGGCAGCTGGGTGCTGGCGTTCGCCATGCCCCGGCACTCGCACGAGACCCTCCAGGCGGTCCGGGTCGCGCACCGGGTCGGTCTGAAGGTCGCCCTGATCACCGATCTCGCGCTCGGGCCGCTGGCCGACGAGGCCGACGTCACCTTCGCCACCGGCACCGGCTCCCGGCTGGTCTTCGACTCCTACGCCGCGCCCAACGTGATGGCCGCGGCGCTGCTCCAGGCGATGACGGACGCCGACCCGGAGCGGACACAGGCGCGGCTGGAGAAGTACGAGCAGGTGTCCGACCAGCACCAGTTCTTCGTGCGGGACTGAGCCCCCCCCCCACGGAGCCGTCCCTTCCGTGTGACCGCGTGCCGTCGGACCTGCGGCGCCGCCCCCACACCCGTGAAGATCTCGAGGTCGTCGATCACCCGTAGGGGGATCTTTCACCCCATATCGAGCATGAATGTTTTCATACGTCTTGCAAACTGCTCGGTATATATAAATACTCTGCTGGCGGATCGCCCGCGCGGACATCCCTGACCGCCGTCACCTACCCGGACGGCGCGGAGGGTGTCCGGTGGTGCGGCGCCCCTGTGCCGCACCAGGGGCGGCCCCGGTCATCCCCTAGGCCGGGGCCGCCCGCATCTCGTCGGACCACCCTCACGACGCCGCAGACCGGAAGTGACCATGCCCCTGACCAGCACGCGCATCAGCCCCGACTGGCCCTGCCAGGTCAAGACCCCGGGCTCGTACGACTGGGAGCGCTCGGCCGCCAAGTGGCTGCGTGAGCTGATCCCGGCGCGCTATGCCAGCTATCCGGCCCTGATCCGGCACCCCGTGCTGCTCGCCCGGCACGCGCAGATCCAGGTGGAGCAGGAGATCCGGGTGGCCCGCACCGCGCTCCAGACCGCGCGGGCCGAGCTGCCGACGCTCGGCCTGCCCGAGGCGGTCATCGAGCACACGATCAAGATGTACGCCGCCGAGGTGCTGCAACTCCAGCACATCGCCCGCAGCGTCCGCGCGGTCAGCACGGCCCTGGCCCGCCGCTGAGCCCCGTCCCGCCGCGCCTCCCCTCCGCACTCCGCCTGCGCCCCGCCTGCGCCCCCCTCGGGCCGCCCCGGCCCATGTCGGACCGGTCGGGCGCCCTGGAAGGGCGGGCGGAAGGCAGGAGCGTTTCACCCCCTCCGGACGAGTGATCGAACGTGCCCGAATGTGCGATGCTCGTCGCGTGACGAGCGAGTCCGTGCCCCCGATGGACGACCCGGGAACCGGCGCCGACAGCGCCACCGCGGCCGAGGTCGTGGCCCGGCAGCGTGCCGAGCTTGAGCGGCTGCGCGATCTCGCCGCGACGTCGGCGGTCCTCGAACGGGCCAAGGGTGCCCTGATGGCGGTCACCGGGTGCGCCCCCGACGCCGCCGAGCAGGAACTGCGCGGGCGCGCCGCGGACAGCGGGCGCACCCTTCTCGAACAGTGCCGGCTCACGCTCGGCTCCCTCCCGCCGCCCCAGGAACCACCGGTCCAGGAGCCGCCGCCCCAGGAACCACCGGCCCAGGAACCATCGACCCAGGAACCACCGGTCCAGGAGCCGGCGCCGCGGAAACCACCGGCCCCGGAAACGCCGGTCCCCGGGCCGCCCGGCGCGGCGCCCGTGCCCCGTACGGCGCCCGTGACCGCGCCCGCCGACGCCTCGGAGCTGGCGGAGGTGCTCGGGGAGATCGGGCGGGACCTGCTCCGCGTCCGCTCCGCGCACGAGCTGGCCGGGCGCCTGCTGGACCACCTGGCGCCGCGGGTGCGGGCCGATGCCGTGCTCCTCTACGAGCGGCGGGCCGAGGGTGGTCTGGAACTGGCCGGGCACGCCGGGATCGACGCGCGGTTCGCCGCCCGGTGGCGGCTGGTGCCCCCGCTGGCCGGGGTGCCCGCGTTCGAGGTCCTGGCGGCGGGCGAGCCACTGTGGCTGGAGGACCTGGCCGCCGACCGGGTCCGCCATGTGCTGGTCGGGGATCCGCCGGAGCGGTGGCCGAGCCGGGCGTGGCTGCCGGTACCCACGGGGGGAACCGCCCGGTTCGCCCTGGGGGTACTGCGCCGGTGCGGGGGGCGGTTCGACCCGCACGAGCGCCAACTGCTCGCCGCTTCGGCCCGGTTGTGCGCGGGGCGGCTGCGCGTCTTCGACACCGCGCGGGAGGCGCCGGGCGATTCGGGCGTCACGGAGATCGTGCAGGCGGTGTTCGACGCGTTGCCGGGTGCCGCGGTCCTGCTGACGCCGTTGCGCACCGCCGCCGGTGAGGTGACGGACTACCGTATCGACGCCGCGACCCCGCAGGCGGTCGATGTGTCCGGCCGCACGGGCCGGGACATGGTCGGCCGGCTCATTCTGGAGAGTTACCCGTCCGTGGCGGGCGAGCCGCTGTGGCGGGGCTATCTGGAGACCCTGGAGTCCGGGGTGCCGTTCGAGAGCGAGCCGTTCGCCTATCAGGAGACCGTCGGCGACGTGGCCCTGACCGGCACCTTCTCGGTGCGGGCCGCTCCCCTGGGCGGGGGCCTGCTGGTGTCCTGGCTGCGGCACGACCCGCTGGACCGGCAGGAGCAGCGGCTGGCCGATGTGCAGCGGCTCGGCAACCTCGGCTGGGCGAACTGGAATCTGCTCACCCAGGAGATCTCCTGGTCCGCGCAGGCGTACGCCGTCCTGGGACGCGACCCCGAACAGGGGCCGCTGGAACTGGAGAAGCTGCCGCGTCTCGCGCTGCCGCAGGACGCGGACCCGCTGACCGCCGCGATCGCCGGGCTGATCCACCGGGGGCGGCCGTTCGACGTGCCGTTCCGGGTCGAGACGGGCGCGGGCGTACGGCATCTGCGGCTGGTCGCCGAGGCCGTCAGCGAGCCGGACGGCACCCCGGCCGAGGTGCACGGCTTTGTGCAGGACCTCACCGCGCAGCGCAGCGCGGAGCTCGCCCTGGTCAAGAGCGAGCGGACGATGTCAGTGCAACGCGGAGTCCTTCAGGCCGAACGCGCCCTCGCCGCCCGGCTCCAGCACGCCCTGCTGCCGCTGCCCAGCAAGCCGGTGCAGCTGGCGGGGCTGCGCGTCGAGGTCGCCTATCTGCCCGCGCAGGCCGGGATCCATGTCGGCGGCGACTGGTTCAGCGCCGTCGAACTGCCCGACTACGACGCGCTGTTCGTCGTCGGCGACGTGGCCGGACACGGCATCGACGCGGTGGCCACCATGGCCCAACTCCGCTTCACCGCCAAGGGGATGGTCAGCACCGGCACCTCGCTCACCGTCGCCCTGGCACGGCTGAACCACCTGCTGCTGCACTCCCGGGACAGCCGGATGACCGCCACCATGATCATGGCCCGCTACGACCCCGATCGCCATCTCCTCGCCTGGGCCCAGGCCGGGCATCCGCCACCGCTGCTGGTGCGCGGCGACGAGGTCCGCTATCTCGACCGCCCCGGCGGCCTGTTGCTCGGCGCCACCGCCGACCCGTACTACGAGTCCGCGGAGTTGCGCCTGCGGCCCGGAGACCGGCTGCTGCTGTACACCGACGGCCTGGTCGAACGCCCCGGCGAGGGCCTGGACGCGGGCCTCGACCGCCTGGCCCGGGCGGTACGCGCCCCCGAGGACGGCGGCTCCGACTCCTTGGACGCACTGCTCGCGGCCATGCTGGTGGACGAATGGCGGGACGACGTGTGTGTGGTGGACATCCGGGTGCCGGGGCGGGCGGCGGGGCAGGTGGCGGAGGCCGCGGACGGGGAGGAGACGGCGGCCGGGGACGCGGCGGGGGCCGGGGGTGCGGCGGGGGCCGGGGAGAAGGAGGGTGAGGGCGGCTGACAGGCGTTCGCCCGGGACTCTTGCGGTTCGCCCACGGCGTCCCGGTCGCGAGCATCCTCCTCGAACCAGCCTGTTCCGGCGAGCCGTGTCTCCAGCCACCTCGCGATACCGGCGGAGTCGAGAAACCAGCCCCAGGACAGGATGGGGCGGACGGTCGGGGTCTGGATCAGTCCACGGGGTGACCGGCCTCGATGCCGGCCGCGTCGGACAGCCGCAGCAGAGGGCCCGCCCGGCCGCCGCCCCACTCCAGGGGGTCGAGGACGAAGCCGACGTGGTCGCCGCCGTCGACGCGGTGCAGGATGTCGCCGACGAACCAGGCCGCCGCGTCGCCGAGGACGATCGCGCCGCCGGGTCCTGGCGTCCAGTCGAGGCCGGTGAACTTGTCGGTGTCGTCGCCGGTCTCGCCGCCGAAGCGCTGTGCGAGGGCGTGTTGGTCGCGGGTGAGCAGGTGGACGGCGAGGCGGTGCGCGGTGCGGGCGACGCGGTAGGTGTGGTTGGCCTTGGACAGCCACACGGCGAACCGGGTCGGCCGGATGGAGCATTGTGAGGCGAAGCCGACCAGGCAGCCCGCCCGTTCGTCGCCGGACGTGGCCGTGACCACGCACATGTCGGGGTCGAGCCGCCCCAGGAATCCGTCCTCCGCCCGCGCCATGCCGCTCCGCTCCGTCCGCCGCCGCCGTCACCGTCGCTTCTGAGTGCCGCGTCCGCGTACCGCTCGTTTCGCGCACTCATCGTCTCGTGGTCCGGCGTTCCCCGCGCGCCGCCGTCGAATCGCCCCACTGGCCCAACTCACCCACCCCGTCCGACCAAACGATCAAACGATCACCTAGAACGCGCCTATTGAGCGTTTGAGTAAGCGCGTGCTAGAAAGCGCCGTCATGACGACTCCTTGGTCACGCCGTGGTTTCCTGGCCGTCTGTTCCGGCACCGCCGCCGCCCTGGGACTGGGCACCTCCTCCCCCGCCTTCGCCGCGGCGGACGAGTTCGCCGCCCTTCGATCGAGGTGGCGCACCCTGATCCTCGGCGAGGGCTTCGATCCCGCCGCCGAGCCCTTCGCCTCCCGCCTGGCCGGCCTGGGCGGCACGGCACGGCAGCTCCTCGCCTCGATGTCCCCGACGAGCGGGGCGCTGTGGCCGGACCTCCCGTACGGCGATCCGGATCCGGACACGGACCCGGAGTCGTACGTCTACTCGGGCAACATGAGCACCAGTTACATCCGGCTGACCACCCTCGCGCAGGCGTACGCCCAGCCGGGCACCGGCCTCACCGGTGACGCGGAGCTGCGCGACGCCGTCCTCACCGGCCTCGACCACCTCCACGACGACGTGTACCACGCGGGCCGGGCCCGGTACGGCAACTGGTGGAGCTGGCAGATCGGCGCCCCGCAGGCGCTGCTGGACGCGTGCGTGCTGATGTACGACGCGCTGTCGGCCGGTCAGCTCGCGGGCTACCTCGCCGCGGTGGACCAGTTCGTGCCCGACTCGGCGGTGTCGAGCTACAGCGGTACCAGCACCGGCGCCAACCGGGTGGACCTGTGCCGGGTGCTGGCGTTGCGCGGGGTGGTGGGGGCGGACGCGGCGAAGGTGGCGCTGGCCCGGGACGCCCTGTCCCCCGTCTTCCCCTACGTCTCCTCGGGGGACGGACTGCACGCCGACGGTTCGTTCATCCAGCACACCTGGGTGCCCTACACGGGCTCGTACGGTTCGGTGTTCCTCGGCGGTCTCGGCATGCTGTTCGCGCTGCTGGCCGGGTCGAGCTGGGAGGTGACGGACGAGAACCGGACCATCGTGTTCGACTCGGTCGAGAGGGCCTGGGCGCCGTTCCTGTACAACGGCCTGGTCATGGACGGGGTCGCGGGCCGCGCGATCAGCCGGGGACTGTCGGCCGGTGACCCCTCGAACGTCCAGCAGGACGACCATCTGCGCGGTCACCCCATCCTGGCTTCCATCGTGCTGCTCGGGCAGGGCGCGAGCGCGGCGGAGAACGCGCGCTGGCGTGCTCTGGTGAAGGGCTGGACGCGGCGCGACCAGTACCGTCCGCCGCTCGCGGACCCGGTGCTCAGTCTGCCGAACCTGGCCCGTCTGAAGGGGGTCGAGGACGATCCGACGGTGCGGGCCCTCCCGGAGCCGACCGGGCACCGGCTGTTCCCCGCCATGGCACGGGCCACGCACCGGCGGCCCGGCTGGGCGGCCTCGCTGAGCATGGCGAACAAGCGGATCGCGTACTACGAGTCCGGCAACGGCGAGAACCCGCGCGGCTGGCACACCGGTTCCGGAATGCTGTACTGGTGGGGCGACACGTTCGCCAACGGCCAGTACAGCGACGCCTTCTGGCCCACCGTCGACCCCTACCGGCTCCCCGGTACGACCGTCTCGCGCAAGGCGCTGGCCGACGGCGCGGGCGGCGACTGGGGCGCGGCCAGACCGGACGTGAACTGGGTGGGCGGCGCGACGGACGGCCAACGGGCCGCGGTCGGGCAGTACCTCAAGGGCCTCCAGTCGACCCTCGTCGCGAAGAAATCGTGGTTCTTCCTGGACGACACGGTGGTCTGCCTCGGCGCGGGCATCTCCTGCACCGACGGTACGGCCGTGGAGACGACGGTCGACAACCGCAACCTCGGCGCGGCCGGGAGCGCGACGTTCACGGTGGACGGCAGGGCCGAGCCGGCCCGGTACCCGTGGTCTCAGACGCTCACCGGCACCGGCTGGGCGCACCTCGGCGGGCACGGCGGCTATGTCTTTCCCGGGGGCGCGACGGTTCGGGCGGTGCGGGAGGCGCGGGAGGGCAGCTGGAGTTCGATCAACACGGGCGGATCGACGACCGTGGTGAGCCGGAAGTACCTGACGATGTACGTCGATCACGGCACCGATCCGGTGAACGCCTCGTACGCCTATCTGCTCATGCCGGGCGCGAGCGCCGCGCGGACGCGCGCCCGGTCGGCGGACCGGCACTGGCTGAACGTCTTGGCCAACACGAACGACCAGCAGGGCGTTTCGGTTCGCTCGCTCGGCTTCACCGGGGTGAACTTCTGGTTCGGCGGGACGGTCGGATCGCTCACGGCGAGCGATCCGTGCTCCGTGATGATCAGCGAGAAGGGGGACGGTACCGCGGTGATCGCCGTGAGCGATCCGATGCTGATGCGCACGGGTCTGACCCTGACCTGGCGGCGTCCGGTCGCCTCGGTCACCTCAGCCCCGGCCACGCTCGCTTCGGCTGACACGGGCAAATCGCTCACGCTGACCTTCGGCGATCTCACCGGCACGGCCGGAGTCACCCAGCTGATCACCGTCAGACTGCGCTGACCACGCCCGCCCCCGCCCCCGCGCCCGCCCCCTGCACGAACCGGCTCAGGGACGCCGTGAACGCTCCGACGAAGGCGTCCCTGTCTTCCTCTGGCAGCGCCTCCAGTGACAGATAGGGGTTGAGGTCCTCCAGCTCGACCAGCAGGAGGCCGTCGTCGGGGGCGCGGCAGGCGTCGACGCGCTGGATGCCGTGGCCGAGGTCGTTCCAGTCGATGAAGCGCCGGGCGAACTCCAGGTCGGCGGCGGTCGTGGCGTACGGCTTCAGCTCCCAGCGGCGGCGCGGGTCGGGGGCGTAGAGGGCGTACTGGAAGTCGTCGTCGACGAAGTAGAAGGAGACCTCGTAGGCGAAGTCGATGTGCGGCTGGATCAGGACGTCGTCCCCGGCGTGCATGTCGAGGCGGCTGGCGGGGACGATGCGCAGGCCGAGGGAGTCCGCGCCGAGGCGGGGCTTGACGACGTAGCGGTGGGCGGGCGGCAGCCGGTGCACGTCGGCCAGGCTGTCGACGGTCGGTATCACCGGGTACCCGGCGGCGGTCAGGTCGAGGAGGTACTGCTTGCCGGCCATGTCCGCCCTGCCGGTGAGTGGGTTGTAGACGCGGCTGCCGCGTTCCAGGGCCCGTGCGCGGAAGGCGTCGTAGGCCTGCTGGTAGCCGAGGACGGGGCCGCTGTTGCGGACGACGACGGCGTCGTGGCCGTCCATCAGGGCCGCAGCGTCCAGCGGATGGCACAGGGCGAGGTCGAAGTGGGCGCGCAGCCGGGAGGTGAGGAAGATGTCCTCGTCGCAGTAGCGGCGCCCGCGGGCCGGGTACGCCAGGTCGGTGACGTAGAGGACGCGGGGGCGAGCGGCGGGCATGCGGGTCTCCTTGGGCGGCGCGGGGGCCGGTGGTGGGGCGGGCCGGGCGCAGAAAGGTTACGCCTGACTGTTCACGCGCTTTCGATCACCCGGGGTTCCATCGCGCCGCACCCGGCGCCATCGACAGATCGGCGTACCCGGACCCCCGGGAGCAGGCCATTTCGTCCAGTGCGCCGCGGGGCCGTGCGCCTTCACAATGGCCGCCTCAGCCAGGCCACCGCGGCTCGGGGCACTCCGGTGTGCGGTGGCGTGCCGAAAGGAGTGGCGTTGTGCGGTCCGTCGCGGGCGGCGAGGAGGGGCGGACCGGCGCGGTCCGGCGGCTCCGGGGCATCGGGTCTCCGCAGGCCTCCGGGGGCCGGGCGTCATGAGCGGGGTCGACGCGCCGCTGCCGCTGAGCGGTGTGCTGGTCGCCGATTTCGGGCGGGTGCTCGCGGCGCCGTACGCGACGATGCTCCTCGCCGATCTGGGCGCCGATGTGATCAAGGTCGAGCATCCGGCGGGCGGTGACGACACCCGTGCGTGGGGGCCGCCGCACGCGCACGGCGAGGCGACCTACTTTCTCTCCGTCAACCGCAACAAGCGGTCGGTCGCACTCGATCTGCGCGAGACGGCCGACCGGCGTCGAGCCGTCGAACTGGCGTGCCGCGCCGATGTGTTGTTCGAGAACTTCCGGCCGGGGACGCTGGGCAAGTACGGGCTCGGCTACGACGAGGTGCGCGCCGTGAACCCGGGCGTCGTGTACTGCTCGATCACCGGCTTCGGGTCCGGTCCCGGGGCCGCGCTGCCCGGGTACGACCTGCTGATCCAGGCCGTGGGCGGGCTGATGAGTGTCACCGGGTCCGCGCCCGGGGAGCCGGTGAAGACCGGGGTGGCGCTGGTGGACGTGCTCACCGGGCTGCACGCCGCGGTCGGGGTGCTGGCGGCGCTGCGGCACCGGGACGCGACCGGCGAGGGGCAGCTCATCGAGGTCGATCTGCTGACAACCCTGCTGTCGAGCCTGGTCAACCAGTCCGCCGGATACACCCTGGCCGGGCGGGTGCCGGGCATCATGGGCAACCGGCATCCCTCGATCGCCCCGTACGAGGTGTACCGGGCCAAGGACGGGCCGCTGGTGATCGCCGTCGGCAACGACCGTCAGTTCGCGGCGCTCTGCCGGGGCGTCGGCGCCCCGGAACTGGCCGCCGACCCGCGCTTCGTGAGCAACGCCGACCGGGTGGCCCATGTCGACGAACTGGCGGGAAAACTGGGCGCGTTGCTGGCCGCTCGGACCGCCGCCGAGTGGTTCGAGCACCTCACGCCCCTCGGTGTCCCGTGCGGTCCGGTCAATGACCTCGGCCAGGCCTTCGCCCTCGCCGACCGGCTGGGCCTCGCGCCCCGGGCCACGCTGGACGGGGACGACGGGGCGGTGCTGGACCTCGTCGCCAACCCGATCTCGCTGTCCCGCACCCCGCCCCGCTACGACCGCCGCCCGCCCCGACTCGGCGAGCACACCGGGGAGATCACCGCCTGGCTGGACTCCTGACCGGGCGGGCCGAGGCGTCCGAAGGGCGATCCGGTGGCGTCCGCAGAGGGGTCCGGTGGCGCCTGGCGGGTCAGTGCGCGGTGGCGGCCGGGGACTGTGCGCCGCAGGAGGAGCGGACACGCAACTCCGGGAGCAGGTCGAGGTGTTGGCGGGGGCCGGGGGTGAGGCGGCCGGCGCGTTCGGCGATCCGGCGCAGCAGGATGTCGGTGGCGAGTTCGCCGACCGAGCGCTTGGGCGGGGCGATGGCGGTGAGGGGCACGTCGGCGAGCGGCGCGACCTGGTCGTCGTAGGCGATGAGCGCGAGGTCCTCGGGCACCCGTACGCCGCGTGCCTGGAGGCGGGGCACCAGCACGATGGCGTCCTCGTCGCTGTGCACCAGGGCGGCGGTGACGCCGTGGGCGCGGACCGCGTCGGTCAGGTAGTCGACGGACGCCTCGTAGTCGCCGTACTCGCGTACGTTCGGGGCGCCTTGGTGGATCTCCAGGCCGCGGGCGCGGGCGGCGGTCCGGAAGCCGTCGCTGATCGGTGCCGCGTGCGGGCCTTCCTGGAGGACGGCGGTGATCCGGCGGTGGCCGAGGGCGGCGAAGTGGCCGACGGCGACGGCGGCGCCGTGGGCGCGGTCGGTGCGTACCCGGTCGAGGCCGGCGGCGGGGTTGCCGGGTGGTGCGGAGCGTTCGACCAGGACGACGGGGACCCCGCAGCGGGTGAGCCACTCCTCCTGCCCGTCGGCGGGGACGCCGTCGAACCAGCTGGGCGCCGCCAGCAGGCCCTGTGCGCCGCCCGCGATCAGGTGTTCCGCCTGGACGGAGTCCTCGGTGTCGACGTAGCCGGACACGCCGAGGACGAGCCGGCCGCCGCGGGCGCCGACCGTTTCGCGTGCGCCGTTCACGATGTCGGTGAAGATGGACACGGTGGTCGGCACGATCATGCCGATCACCGCGCCTTCGGGGGTGTCGTAGGACCGGTCGGTGGGGGTCTGCGGGCGGGTGGTGTCGGTGTGGTCGCCGGGCCAGACGACCGCTCCGTGCATCCGGCGCAGCCTGCCGCGGGTGGCGAGGGTCTCGACGTCGCGGCGCAAGGTGACGGCGGAGACGCCGAGTTCGGCCGCCAGTTCGGCGACGCGGAGGCTGCCCCGCTGCCGGACGAGTTCGAGCACCCGCTCGTGGCGCTGGTCGACGTGCAGTCGCATGGGCTCCCCCTGGACAGTGATCCCGAGTCCGATTTCGGGCGGCTCACTCTACGCTCACAGCCGTATCGACCGGTTCCAATCAATACGGTCGCTCCGGTGTTCGAATGCGCGAGTCGTGCAGCACTCAGTTCCCTCCGTCCTCCACTGTTGCTGCACTGAGTGTCACATTGCCGGTCCGGGTGCTACGTTCCCGTCCATGAGCTCCAGCAGTGCGGCGCCGGCCGCGAAACCGCCGATGCGGGACGCCCTGGTCGCGGCGGCCTTCCGGCTCTTCTCGGAACACGGCTACGAGCAGACCACGGTGGACGACATCGTGGCGCTGGCCGGAGTCGGCCGGCGTTCCTTCTTCCGTTACTTCCCCGCCAAGGAGGACGTGGTCTTCCCGGACCACGAGCGCTGTCTGGCCGACATGACGGCCTTCCTCGCGGCGGGCGGCGAGGAGTGCGAGCCGGTGCGGCGGGTGTGCGACTCGGCCCGGATGGTGCTGCACATGTACGCGGAGAACCCGGCGTTCTCCGTGCAGCGCTACCGCCTCACCCGGAAGGTGCCGGGCCTGCGGGCGTCCGAGCTGTCGGTGGTGTGGCGGTACGAGCGGGCGATGGCCGGATATCTGCGCGGCCGGTTCGCCGGGCGCCCGGACGGGACGCTGCGGGCCGATGTGATCGCGGCCGCGGTGGTCGCCGCGCACAACAACGCGCTGCGCTCCTGGCTGCGTTCGGACGGACGGGGCGACGCGGTCGCGGCGCTGGACCACGCCCTGGGGTATGTGCAGCGGGAGTTCGGGCGCCCGGAGGAGACGGCGGCCGCGGCGGGCGGCCCGACCCCCGGCCGGCTCGGATCGCCGCCGGACGACGAGGACTCGCCGAACCCCGACGACGTGCTGGTCCTCGTCACGCGCCGCGGCACCCCGCTGTGGCGGATGGTGCAGGAGCTGGAGGCGGCGGCGCACCGTCCCTGAGCGGGCGGCCCGGCGGACGCGCGGGTGGCCTGGGCGGCATTTTAGGGGTACCGAGTACCTTTACGAGTGACACTGAGTGCCATACCCTGACGGTCATGCGCGGTGGCCAGGCCGCCGGCGCACGCGTGCACGGGACGCGCACGCGGGATTCCGGCCGAGTGCAGGGAGTTGACCAGGATGTACCACCACGAAGTGAGCGCCCCGTATCTGGTGGCCGGCTCCGCGACGGGTGTGCTCGATCCCGCCCCCGCGGACTCCGGGGACGCCATCCACTTCCAGCGCTGCACCTGGTGCGGCACCGCGATGTACCACCGGCTGCTGTGTCCGGTGTGCCAGGGCAGTGAGCTGTGCACCGAGCGCAGCGAGGGGATCGGTACGGTCCGCCACTCCACGGTGGTGCACCGCAACACCCCGGCGGCGCGCAATGTCTCGCTGATCGAGATGGCCGAGGGCTTCGTCGTACGCGGCCGGGTGATGGGCCCGCCGGTCGGCGTTCACAGCGGTGACCGGGTGCGGCTGTCGACCACCAAGGACCCGGTGCGCGGTGAGCCGGTCTTCCAGCTGATGGACGAGCCGTACCGGGCCTGGACCTGACCCATCCGGGCCCCCGGGCCCCCGCACACCTCACTCTCGTACGCCTGATCCCCGTACATGTGATCCAGTACTTCTCCTCCACAGGCAACCCACAGGCTCCGCGTTCCGTCCTCCGGGAGCGAGGGGTCCCGGGACGGCCGGGGCGCCCGAGGTCGGGGGTCGAGGAGGAACAGTGGTCCGTGCCCGGCGCATATGGGTCACCGCCGCCGCGTTATGCGCGGTGGCGGGGGTGTCTCCAGGGGTGGCGGTCGCCCAGGGTCAACTACCGTCAGCGGCAGCGAAGTCGGCGTCAGCGGACGGTCAGGGCGCGCTGCCGCCCGGTTGGCGGCTGACCGGCGGGACTTCGGCGCCCCGGCTGGAGTGGCGCTCCGAACGACCGCTGCCGATGGGGGACGCGCGGGTCGAATTCCGTTCCGGCGGGCGCCTGTTGGGCGTGCCGAAGCCGGACGCGGACGGCCGCACGTTCCGCCTCCCGCTCGACGGGAGGCAGGTGAGCGGCCCGCAGGGGCTCGCCGGACTCGGCAGGACGGACGGGCTCCAGGTCTGGTCCGGCGGCCGGAGGCTGGACGGCCATGCGAGCGGCGGGTCACCCGCCTCACCCGTGGCCCCCGTCTCACCCACCGGTCCGGCTCTTCCGCCCCAGCTCCCCGCGAACGGCGTCGACCCGGGCAAGCCGGGCGCCTATCGCACCAAGTCCGGTGAGTACACCCTGGAGTCGGTACGGCTGCCGGGCTTCGCGAAGCCGGTGGAGATGCGCGCGGTGGTCGTCGCCCCCGTCGGCGCCCCCGGCAAGCGGCCGCTCGCGCTGTTCCTGCACGGTCGGCACTACACCTGCTACCGGGGCGAGGAGATCAGCATCGACTGGCCCTGCGCGTCCGGCTACCGGTCGGTGCCGAGCTACCGCGGCTATCTGCGTGACCAGCAACTCCTGGCATCACAGGGCTACTTGACGGTGTCGATCGCGGCCAACGGCATCAACGGGCAGGACAACGACACGGAGGACGGCGGCGCCCAGGCCCGCTCCTCCCTGGTCCGGCTGCACCTCGGCCACTGGGCCGACTGGACAAAGAACCCCGGGTCCGCGCCCGCGATCGTCCGTTCCGCGCCCCGTGCCGACCTCAGCCGGGTGCTGCTCGTCGGGCACTCCCGGGGCGGCGAGGGCGTCAACCGGGCGGCCCTGGACAGCCTCTACCCGCCGCCCGCCGACCAGGACGGCTATCACGGCGCGGTGCGCTGGACCGTGCGCGGCACGGTGCTGATCGGCCCCACCGCCTTCGGTCAGAACCCGGTGCCCGATGTGCCGTCGGTGTCGGTCCTGCCGGGCTGCGACGGCGATGTCTCCGATCTGGAAGGCGAGATGTACGTCGACGGGACGCGTGCGGTCGCCGCGGGCAGCGCGCTGCACAGTGCCGTGTACGTCGTCGGCGCCGACCACAACTTCTTCAACTCCGAGTGGACGCCGGGCACTTCGGCGGCGCCCGCCGAGGACGACTTCTACGACGACCCGGACCGGCCGGACCCGGTGTGCGGCAAGCACGCCGCGACCCGGCTCTCCGCCGACCGGCAGCACCGCGCGGGTTCGGTGTACATCGCGGCGGCCGCGCGGCTGTTCGTGGCCGGCGACGACCGGGTGCGGCCGCTGCTGGACGGCTCCGGGAAGCGGGCGCCGTCGGCGGATCCGGCGCGGGTCCTCAGCCATGCGGTGGGGGCGGGCCGCGGCGGCGGGTTCCTGCCGGACGGCGGGGTCTCGGTGAGCGGTGGCAGGCTGTGCTCCGTCGCGGACACCAGCCCGGCCAAGCGCTGCCTCGGCGACGACGCGAGCGGCTCCTCGCCGCACTTCGCGCAGTGGGGGGCCGACCAGGAGGCCGGGCGGCACGCGATCGCGCTGCGCTGGACGCACACCGGTGCCCGGACCCGGGTGACTTCGCAGCGACCGCTGTCCCTGTCCGGTGCCAAGGATCTGGCGCTGCGGCTGTTCGTGCCGCCCAACTCCCGTGGCGCGCAGTTCGATGTGACGCTCACCGACACCGGCGGGCACCGTGCGGCGCTGGGCCGGATCCATGCCGACGGGCTGCCCGGCAGTGAGCGGACCGCCTCCTACTGGGCCCGCGAGTTCCGCGTCCCGCTGGCGGCCGCCGGTCGTGCGCATGTCGATCTGCGGTCGGTCAAGTCCATGGAACTGACGGCGCGTTCGGGCTCCGGACGGGCCTGGATCGTCGACGCGTGGGGCTGGCGTCCGGGCACGCCCGCGGTGCGGGCGGCGGCGCTGCCGCGCGTGGACCTCGGCCGGCTGACGGTGGCCGAGGGCGACTCGGGCACCCGCACCTACCGTGTCCCGGCCCGGGTGTCGGGTCACGGCAGCGGCCAGGTCCGGGTCTACGTCCTCGACCTGGTCACCGGCCATGCCACGGGCCGGCTGGTCACGGTGCACCCGGGCGGCCGGGACATCGATGTGCCGGTCAAGGTCGTGGGCAACACCCGCTACGGTTCGGACGTGACGTACGACGTGCTGGTCAAGGCGGTGCACGGCGCTGTCGTCGGGTCCTACGGGGGCGGTGTCACCGTGCGCGACGACGATCCCGCGCCCACCATGACCGTCACCCCGCTCGCGGACCGGGTCACGGAGGGCCAGTCCCTCACCTGGCGAATCTCGCTGTCGGAGCCGGTCGACGTGGACATGAGCGCCATGTTCGCCGCCACCGCGCCGACCGCGGGTGCGGAGCTGTCCACCAAGGACGTCCCCGCCGCGTGGCTGCGCGATGCCTCCGGTGAATCCCCGGACCCGGAGCGCCCGTTGTCCAAGGTCAGCGGTCTCTACCTCTGGGTCGACATCCCCGCGCACCAAACGAGTGCGGACATCACGCTGCCCACGGTCAAGGACAAGGTCGCGGAGCCGGTGGAGTCGGTCCGGTTCCAGCAGGTCGACGACATGAGGGGCGAACCCCGTAAGAACGGACTGGTGTTGGCGGGTTCGGTGCTCAACGCGTCCTGATCCGGCGCTGGTTCCGGGTGGCTCGCGGCGGTCAGTCGTCGAGGGTCACCCGGATGCCGACGGTGCCGTCCGTGCCGCGCCGCAGCCGACTGCCCAGGAGGGTGAGTCGGCCGAGGATGCCGTACTTGCGGGCGATCAGGGCGCGGTAGCGGGCGGTGGTGGCCGGGTCGGTGATCTCGGCGGTGGCGGGGAGTTGGTCGCCGGTGGGGTTGCCGCGCAGGTCGCAGGGGCCGGCGAGGATGTCGGCGCGGTGGCGGATGCGTTTGACCTTGAAGCTGTCGGCGGCCGTCCAGACGCCGAGGCTCGCGCCGTCCCGGACCACCCAGACCGGGGTGGCCACGGGGGTGCCGTTCCTGCGGAAGCTGGTGACCAGCAGGTACTTTCCGGCGCCGAGCCGGGCCTGGCGCGAGTCGTCGTCCATGACGGCGAGTCTAGGCGTTCGCTCACTTCAGAGCGGCGGCCATGCGGTGTACGGCCTCGGTGAGGATCTCCGGTGAGGTCGCGAGGTTGAGGCGGGCGTGGCCGGCGCCGCCGGTGCCGAAGGGGAGACCGGCGGAGAGGGCGACCCGGCCGCGGTCCAGGAAGACCTGGGCGGGGTCGTCACCGAGGCCGAGGGCGCGGCAGTCGAGCCAGGCGAGGTAGGTCGCCTCCCCGGGGTGGACCCGGACCGCGGGCAGGTGCTCGGCGAGCAGGTCGGCCAGCAGGAGCCGGTTGTCCCGGATCCCGGTGCGCAGCGCGTCGAGCCAGCCGGTGGCCGCGCGCAGCGCGGCGGTGTGCGCGATGATCGCGACGTGGCCGGCGCCGTGGCCGACCTCCTCGGGCATCCGGGCGAGATCGGCGGCGGCCCCGGGACCGGCCAGGGCGAGGGCGGCCTTGAGGCCCGGCAGGTTCCAGCCCTTGGAGGCCGACATGAGCGAGAGGCCCCGGGCGGCGGCGGGCAGGCTCAGATACGGCACGAAGGGGGTGCCGGGGGCGGTGAGCGGGGCGTGGATCTCGTCCGCGACGACCCGCACGCCATGGCGTTCGGCCAGTTCCGCGACGGCCGTCAGCTCGGCGGCGGTGTGTACCGTGCCGGTGGGGTTGTGCGGGCTGCACAGCAGGTAGGCGGCGCGCCCGCCGCCCGCCGTGGCCTCCCGGAAGGCGTCTTCCAGGGCCGCCAGGTCGAGGCGCAGATCAGCGCCGAGCGGGGCTTCCAGCACGCGGCGGTCCATATGGGTGATGAACAGGAAGAACGGCGGGTACACCGGCGGGTTGACGATCACCGGATCGCCCGCATCGGTCACCAGTTTGATCATTTCGACCACTCCGAGCATGACGTCGGGAACGATCGCCGTGCGGTCCGTCGCGATTCCGTCCCAGTGCCAGCGGCGGGCCGCGAAGTCGGCGAGGGCCTCGGCATAGGCGGTGCCGGCCGGGTACCCGGTGTCGCCCAGGGCGAGGGCGTCGGTGACGGCGCTGACGACGGGCGGGGCGAGGGGTACGTCCATCTCGGCCACCCACAGCGGGAGGACGTCCTCGGGGTAGGTGCGCCACTTCATGCTCGTACGACGGCGCAGCCGCTCCAGGTCGAGGGCGCGCAGCGGATCCGGTTCGCCGGCGGTGTCGTGCGGGAAGCTGGTCATGAGGCACAAGATAGGTCGCTGTGCGGTGCGCCGGAACGGGGCGGACGAGGCGGGCGTGGCGGTGGTGCGCCGTCGGGGGGCCGGAGGAGTACCGGGCGGAGCATCCCGCGGGCGAAGCACGCGCCGACGCCACCGCCTGCCGGGAGCGTCCGGCCGCACTCCCCCGTTGTCCAAAGGCGGCGGCGCGTTCCTGATCCGGGCCCCGCGCCCGTGCATCGGCGCCGGGGTGCCCGCGGGTGCGGTACCGGAATCGGGCGGACCGGCGGCGCGGGGCAACTCGGGGGATTAGATTGCGCCTTGAAGGTTGAACCACTTCTCCAGGCACCCCAGGAGCTGACGCACGTGACCGACAACCCCGCAGCCACCAACGACGTGGCGGTGTCGCTGCGCGCCCGTATCAACACCAGCCAGCCGCACACGGCGCGGATCTGGAACTACTGGCTCGGCGGCAAGGACAATTACGAGGTCGACCGGGCGGCCGGTGACCAGATCCGCCAACTGCACCCGGGCATCGGGGAGTACGCGCGCGCGGACCGACTGTTCCTGGGCCGGGCCGTGCGGCATCTGGTCGAGGAGGCGGGCATCCGCCAGTTCCTGGACGTCGGCACGGGGCTGCCCACCGCCGACAACACGCACGAGGTCGCCCAGCGCATCGCGCCCGAGTCGCGGATCGTGTACGTCGACAACGACCCGCTGGTGCTGGCGCACGCGCGGGCCCTGCTGACGAGTACGCCGGAGGGTCGTACCGACTATCTGGACGAGGATCTGCGCAATGTGGACGCGATCCTCGAACACGCTTCGAAGACGCTGGACTTCAGTGAGCCGGTCGCGCTGATACTGCTCGGTGTGGTCATCTTCATCGGCGAGGACGACGAGGCGTACGGGCTCGTGCGGACGCTGATGGACCGGCTTCCTGCGGGCAGCCATCTGGTGCTGTCGCACACGGTCACGCATCCCTCGATGCCGGACGTGGACGAGGCGGTGAAGTTCTGGAACGAGCACGGCACGCCGAAGCTGACCCAGCGGACGCCGGCGGACGTCGCGCGGTTCTTCGACGGTCTTCAGCTGCTGGAGCCGGGTGTGGTCTCCTGCTCGCGCTGGCGCCCGGAGCACGACAACGGGGCCGAGCCGGAGGAGGTCGCCATGTTCGGCGGGGTGGCCCGCAAGGACTGAGGAGGAGCTGGGGACCCGCGGCCCCCGATCGGGGTCGCGGGTTCGCGTCGCGAGGTCAGACGGCCCGGTACGGCCGTGGGGCCGCGGCGGCCCACTCCATCACGAGGCGCTGGTACTGCTTGCGCTGCTCGGTGGTCAGCGTCCCGCCCGATCGGCGCCACAGGGCCCGGATCTCCTCGTTGACCTCCGCGGCCGATCGCTCGGAGGCGGCTTCAAGAGTGGTGGACATGCTGTGAAGCATATGCCGGTCGAGGTGAAGGCGCTGTGAGCAAGCTCCCTCGATGCGGACATTTCGGACCGTGTTACTCATCACGTCAATGTGTCAAGCGGCGCACGGGAGTTCACACCCGACCCTCACCCGACGGCCGCTCCGGGACCGCCGGACGAGGGTGAGTCACGGCACAGCACTCGATCGAAGTGACCGGGACGATCGGGTGATCGGTCGCTCAGGTGCCGGGCTTGTGGCCGTACACGAAGACGTCGTCGCCCGTCCGCAGCAGCGACCAGTACTTCTTGGCGTCCTTCGGGGTCATGTTGACGCAGCCGTGCGAGCCGGGCGGGTTCCACATGCTCAGGCCGACCGAGTGGAAGGCCTCACCGCCGTTGAAGAACTGGCTGTAGGGCATCGACACGTCATAGAGCGTCGAGACGTGGTGGAGGTCACGCCAGTAGACCTTCGTCAGGCCGGTGCGGGTGACGAAGCCCTTGCGGCCGGTGCGCACCGGTACCGGGCCGTAGACGAGCTTCTTGCCGTCCTGGATCCAGCTGAGCTGGTGCGTGAGGTCCACACAGGCGATCCGGCCCTTGTTCACCGGGCACTTGCCGCTCTTGTTCGGGTTCTTCCCCACAGCCTTCTGCTTGTTGATGAGGTCCATCACACTCCAGGTGACGGGCCCCGCGTAGCCGATGGTGGGGGTGATGCCGTTCTTCGCCTGGAAGGCGCGGATCGCCTTGCAGTCGGCGGTGGACTGGCGGCCGTCGACCGGCCGGCCGAGGAACTTCTCCACCTGCTTCTGGTACGGGCCCGTCGATGTGGTGCAGGAGCTCGCGGCCTGGGCGGGTGCCGCGCCGAGGGCGAGTGTGAGCGGCGCCACCAGGCCCGTGAGTCCGAGCGCCACAACACCTCGTCTACGTATGTCCCCCATAAGGGCTTTTCTCCTTCTTCTGGCCGTTTTACCCAGGGCCTCCCCCGGGGTGTCTTCATGCGCGATTCCCACGATCTCGGACAAGTAGACCTGATCGGGCACATCGAGGTTGCCTTTCTCGTCACGTTGTGACGAAACGGTGAGCTTCCTCACCCCGGAGCCGCCTGCGAGGGGGGCGGGGGGTCAGTTGTGCAGGGCGGTGTGGAAGCCGGTGTGCACCGAGGTGAGGCCGCCGTCGACCACGAGGGTGGTGCCGGTGATCCAGGCGGCGTCGCGGGAGGCGAGGAAGGCGACCGCGGCGGCGATGTCCTCGGGTTCGCCGATCCGGCCCAGCGGGTACAGGGCGCGGACGGCGTCGAGTTCGTCGTCGCGCCCCGCCCACGCCGAGGTGCGCACCGTGCCCGGTGCCACGAGGTTCACCCGGACGCCCCGGGCCGCCGCGTGCCCGGCGAGGGTGCGGGTCAGTGAGCCGAGGCCGGCCTTGGCGGCGCTGTAGGCGTGGTTGCCGAAGTCCTGGAGGCCGTTGACGGAGCCGATGCTCACGATCGCGCCGCGTCCGGAGGCGGCCAGGTGGGGCAGGGCGGCGCGGCAGCAGCGCTGGACGCCGGTCAGGGTGATGTCGAGGTCGCGGGCCCAGGTCTCGTCCGTGCCGTCCTCGAAGCGCGGGGTGTCCGGGGTGCAGTGGGCGGCGCAGTTGACCAGGACGTCCAGGGAGCCGAAGGCGTCGACGGCGTGGGCCACGGCCGCTTCCACGGCGGTGCGTTCGGCCACGTCGCAGCCGAACGCCTCGCCGGTCAGGCCCTGTCGGCGCAGCTCGGCGGCGGTCCGCTCGGCCTCGGCCGGGTCCCGGTCGGTGACCAGGACCCGGGCGCCCTCCTCGGCGAGCCGCCGGGCGACGGCGGCACCGATGCCGCGGGCCGCTCCGGTGACGAGTACTCCGTGTCCCGCGAAACGGGTGTGATCGCTCATGGGGCGACGGTACGGCCGTACCCGCGCTCTTTCACCGTCCCGTGCCGGTGCTTCGCCCAACTCCCCCTCACCGGTATCCCGTTGTGTCGGCCGGCCGGCCCGCGTCCTGGACCTCCTTCAGATAGCGCCAGGCGTCGGGGCGGCTGCCGTCGAGGTCGGTGAAGCCGTACTCCCGGGCGAGGCCGCCGCTGGAGAGGGACCGCCCGTTGAAGCGGGCGACGGCGGGGTCGGCGGCCAGGGCGGCGACGGCCCGGCCGGTGAAGCGCGGGGTCTCGGAGATGGCGAAGTGCGGTTCGCGCGCGAGGGCGTCGCGCCAGTTGTCCTCGCGGACGCCGAACAGGTCCAGCATCAGTTCGGAGCGCATCCAGCCGGGGGTGAGGGCGACGGCGGTGGCGCCGCGCGGGCCGAGTTCATGGCCGAGGGCGAAGGCCATGCGCAGGACGGCGGCCTTCGCGAGGTTGTAGAAGAGGTTCACGCGATAGGTGTCGCGGTTGTGGTCGGCGGTGCCGTCGGTCATCTCCACGACCAGGCCACCGGGTCGGCGCAGCAGCAGGGGCAGCGCGAAGTGGCTGGTGACGGCGTGTGTGTCGATCGCGAGGCGCAGGAGTCTGAGCCCGTTGTCGAGGTCGTGCTCCCACACCGGGGTGTCCCACTCGAAGAGTTTCTCGCCGCCCCAGATGTCGTTGACGAGGATGTCCAGGCGGCCCTGTTCGGTCGCGATGCGCTCCACCAGGTCGCGGACGGCGGCCGGGCGCAGGTGGTCGACGGGTACGCCGATGCCGTGGCCGCCGGCGGCGGTGACCAGGTCGGCGGTGTCCTCGATGGTCTCGGGGCGGTCGTACTCGGAGCGCCGGGCGCGGGTGCTGCGGCCGGTGACGTAGACGGTGGCGCCGGCCGCGCCGAGCTCCACGGCGATGCCCCGCCCGGCGCCCCGGGTCGCGCCCGCGACCAGGGCGACCCTGCCCGCGAGGTCCTCGAGGTGCTGCGGATCTCCGTGGTCCGCGTCGAGCGGTGCTGCTGCCATGTCCGGCCTCCGTGCGCTGGGGGTGTGGGGTCATCCCTCAGCGTCACGGAGAAGCCGGACATCTCCTGTCGGGTTTTACCGGGCGGTGGGTCAGCGGGCGGTGGGTCAGCGGGCGAGCCGCTCGGCGACGGCGTCGGTGTCCGGCAGGAACCACAGCTGGTCGCCCTGGTTGGACTCGTGCACGAAGTCGCGCAGGGCGTCGCTCGCCTCGATGTGGGCCGAGATGTCGCCGACGACGGCGAGCCGCACCCGGTAGTTCACGAACTTCTGGACGACGGCGCCCGCGACACCGGACCGCAGCCGGAAGAACTCCTGCGCGATCCGTGCCACGGGCACCTCGACCAGTTGGGCGTCCTGCCCGAAGGCGTCGCCTATGAGGTCCAGTGCCGCGCGCTCGCCGTCGAGGGTCGGGCCGTCGGGGGCGCAGCGCAGGACGCGGGTGTCGTGCAGGGTCACGAGCGTGTTCGTGGTCATGATCGCGACCCTATGCGCACGATGCGGTTCAGTGCCCGCGGTTAATCCATTCCTCCAGGTGAGGGGCCTCGGCGCCGATGGTGGTTGAGTCGCCGTGGCCGGTGAGGACCTTGGTCTCGGGCGGGAGGGTGAGCAGTTTGTCGCGGATGGAGTCGATGATCGTCGGGAAGTGCGAGAAGGAGCGGCCGGTGGCGCCGGGGCCGCCCTGGAAGAGGGTGTCGCCGGTGAAGACGGCGCCCAGTGCGGGGTCGTAGAGGCAGACCGCGCCGGGCGCGTGCCCGGGGGTGTGCAGCACGGTGAGGTCGGCGCCGGCCGCCTCGATGACCTGGTCGTCCACGAGGAGCCGGTCGGGGTCGCGGTCCGGGTGGGTCATCCGCCACAGCGGCAGGTCGTCGGGGTGCAGCCAGATGACCGCGCCGGTGCGGTCGGCCAGCGCGGGCGCCGCGTCGATATGGTCGTTGTGGGCGTGGGTGCAGATGATGGCGGTGAGCCGGCGGTCGCCGACGGCGCGGGCGATGGCGTCGGCGTCATGGGCGGCGTCGATGACGATCGCCTCGTGGTCGTCGCCGACGATCCAGACGTTGTTGTCGACGTCCCAGGTGCCGCCGTCGAGGGTGAACTGCCCCGAGGTGACGAGCTGTTCGATGCGTGCGGTCATCAGAGCACCACCACCGAGCGCAGCACGTCGCCCTGGTGCATCCGCTCGAACGCCTTCTCCACCTCGTCGAGTTGGACGGTCTCGGTGACGAACGCGTCGAGCGGCAGCCTGCCTTGCAGATGCAGGTCGATGAGCATCGGGAAGTCGCGGGAGGGCAGGCAGTCGCCGTACCAGCTGGACTTGAGGGCGCCGCCGCGGCCGAAGACGTCCAGCAGGGGCAGTTCGAGCTTCATCTCGGGGGTGGGGACGCCGACGAGGACGACGGTTCCGGCGAGGTCGCGGGCGTAGAAGGCCTGCTGGTACGTCTCCGGGCGGCCGACCGCCTCGATGACGACGTCGGCGCCGAAGCCGCCGGTCAGCTCGCGGATGGCCTCGACCGGGTCGTTCTGCTTGGAGTTGACGGTGTGGGTGGCGCCGAGGGCGCGGGCCTTCTCCAGCTTGCGGTCGTCGATGTCCACGGCGATGATCTTCGCCGCGCCGGCGAGGTCGGCCCCGGCGATGGCCGCGTCGCCGACGCCGCCGCAGCCGATGACGGCGACCGAGTCGCCCCGCCCGACCTGGCCGGTGTTGATGGCGGCGCCGATGCCGGCCATCACACCGCAGCCGAGGAGGCCCGCGACGGCCGGGGAGACGGCCGGGTCGACCTTGGTGCACTGACCGGCGGCGACGAGGGTCTTCTCGGCGAACGCGCCGATGCCGAGGGCCGGGGAGAGTTCCTGGCCGGTGGCGGCGAGGGTCATCTTCTGCTTCGCGTTGTGGGTGTTGAAGCAGTACCAGGGGCGGCCGCGCAGACAGGCCCGGCAATTGCCGCACACCGCACGCCAGTTGAGGATGACGAAGTCACCGGGGGCCACCTCGGTGACACCGTCGCCGACCGACTCCACGACACCGGCGGCCTCATGGCCGAGGAGGAAGGGGAAGTCGTCGGAGATGCCGCCCTGCTTGTAGTGCAGATCGGTGTGGCAGACACCGCAGGCCTGGACGCGTACGACGGCCTCGCCCGGCCCGGGATCCGGCACCACGATCGTCTCGACTCGTACGGGCTCGTTCTTGCCCGGTGCGATCACGCCGCGTACTTCCTGCGCCATGCTCTGGTTCCTTCCATCGAATGCTTACGGTGCAGACCCTACGCGCGTCCGTTGGGCGGCGGGACGGGCCACGGCGGTGACCGTGGATCTTTCCCCCGGGGGCACCCGAGTGCTCCCTGGGACACCCGGGAACTCTCGGGAACGCTCGGGAGCGCTTGATCTGAGGAACGCTTATGAATTGCACAAGAATCGGATCGAATGACGACGTTCGATGATGGCGATTCCTTTACGAGGTGCCGGAACCCGACCGGTCCGGGTGCTTACCCGACCGTGCCTTCATGGGGGCATGCTCGCTGATGGCCGTAAGGGACGTACCGCATTCCTGTTCTCGGCCGGTGCCTCGCCGCGCCCTGGAACGGGACGTGAACTCGCGGCGGCTTTCCCGCTGTTCGCGAAGACGCTGGACGAGCTGTGCGCGCGTCTGGATCCCTATCTCGAACTGCCCTTGAAATGCGTGATGTTCGCGACGCCCGGCACCCGGACGGCGACGCTGCTGGGCCGGTCGTCGTACGCCGGACCGGCGCTCTTCGCGCTCCAGGTGGCGCAGTACCGGCTGCTGCGGAGCTGGGGCGCCCGCCCTGATGTGCTGTTCGGGCACGGGGCCGGGCGGATGGCCGCCGCGTACGCCGCCGGGGTCTTCTCGCTCGCGGACGGCTGCCACGCGGTCGGCACCCTGGCCCGGCTGCTGGACGGCGCTCTGGGCGAGGCGGCCCCGCAGGCGCTGCTCACCGCCTACGGCCGTACGCTCGCCACGCTGCACCCCTGCCCGCCGCGGCTCCCCCTCGTCTCCGACGTCACCGCCCGCCCGGTCGGCGTCGAGACCGCCGAGCCGGGGTTCTGGCTGCCGGGCCCGGGGACCCGGCGGTTCGCGGACGTGGCCGCCCTGCTGCACCGGGACGGGGTGCGGACCTGGCTGGAGCTGGGCCCGGCGGACACCCTGACCCGCGCGCTGGCCGAGGACCTGCCGCCCGGCGCCGCCCCGGCCCCCGGCTCGGCGTACGCCGTGGCCCGGGACTGGGCGGAGCTGGACACGGGCGGCGGCACACGGCTGCGCGGAGCCCCGGCGTGACGCGTCGGCTCAGGCCCCCACGGCCGGGAGCAGGCCGGTCACCGGCGCCACGATGTCGGTGACCTGGTGGAGTTCGCTGAGCTGGTTCAGCTGGCTGACCTGGTTCAGGGCCTTCAGCTGCTGGGAGGCCGTGGGCAGCTGGGCCCGCTGCTCGGCGGGGATGTCGCCGGCGGTGAGCGAGTCGAGCACGGTCATCGGGTTGATCCGCCCGGTGTGCGAGGCGCTCGCGTCGGCCGCGCTCGCGAGGGGTGCGGCCAGGCCCGTGACCCCGGCGGCGAGTCCGAGGACGGCGACGATACGGCGTGTTGAGATCATGCCCTCAGCAACGGCGGCGGCCCCCGGCCGGACACGGGCGGCGACCCGCGCTCACTCGTGAGGCGGAGCGCGCCCCGTGCGCTTGCCGAGGCCGCCGGGGCGCGGGACGCTCGAAGACGGGTCCGTACGGTCCGCCGCGCGCCGGACCGCGAGCCCTTGAAGGAGGTCACCATGGGCACCGCGACAGGCTCCGCCTTCGACACCGAGGCACTGCGCCGGGGCATCGAGGGGAACACCGGGAACACCCTGCTGTCCCTGTACGCGGACGACGCGGAGATCCGCGTCATCGACCGCAACACCCAGCCGAGCCACCCCAGGATCCTGCACGGCCGCGGCGAGATCGCCGAGATGCTCGACGACGTCTACCGCCGCGACATGATCCACAAGTTGGACCGGTGCGTGGTGCAGGGCGACCACGCCGCGTTCACCGAGTCCTGCCAGTACGGGGACGGCACCCGCGTCCTCGCCGAATCCATGATCACCCTGCGGGACGGGAAGATCGCCGAGCAGATTCTGATCCAGGCATGGGACGAGTAGGCAGGAGGTTCGCGCGGATCCAGGTCAGCTCCCGGCTGACCTGGACCTTCTCGGCCCGCGCGGTGGTGGGCCGGGCGCGGCCCCGGCGCCGCGGGCCGGTCTCCGCGGCGGGCGCGCCGGTGACGGTCTCCGCGGCGGGCGCGCCGGTGACGGGCGCGGTGCTGCGGTCGGTCCTGAAGGCGGTGCGCGGACGTCCCCCGGCGGCGGTGCCGCGTGCGTCGCGGCTGCCACGGGTGCCGAGGGTGCCACGGGTGCCACGGGTACGGCGCGGCCGGACGCGGTGAGCCTTCCGGGCGGTGCGCGTGCGGCGCGGGCCGGATCGCGCCCGCTCCCCGGCCCC
Source organism: Streptomyces sp. LaBMicrA B280 (assembly GCF_049222185.1). Classification (NCBI taxonomy): domain Bacteria; kingdom Bacillati; phylum Actinomycetota; class Actinomycetes; order Kitasatosporales; family Streptomycetaceae; genus Streptomyces; species Streptomyces sp. LaBMicrA B280. The sequence continues at coordinate 309,504 of NZ_JBMJCT010000058.1, forward strand.
GTACGCGCCTCGGTTACGCTGTGCGCGGGCCGTGACTGGCGCTGAGGTGGAGTACCACCGGGGAGCGGTCCGCATGGTTGCCGCGCGCCTGGGCGAAAGACATCGATCCAGCTCAGGAGTGTGCCGCATGACCCAGGCCCGTCTCATGGACGGAACCGCCCTCGCCCGCCGCATCGTCGAGGACACCGCGCGCCGGGCGGCCGAACTCACCGCGCGCACCGGTGTGGTGCCCTGTCTCGCGACCGTGCTGGTCGGCGAGGACCCGGCGTCCGTGACGTACGTACGGATGAAGCAGAACCGCTGCCGCGAGGCCGGTGTCGCCTCCCGGCACGTGGCCCTGCCCGCGAGCACGTCCACCGCCGAACTGGTGGGCACGCTGCGGGAGTTGTCGGCCGATCCGGCGGTGCACGGGATCCTGCTCCAGCATCCGGTGGGCGATCACGTCGACGAGCGGGCCGCGTTCGAGGCGATCGCGCCCGAGAAGGACGTCGACGGGGTCACCTTCGCCTCCTTCGCCACGATGAGCTTCGGCCTGCCGGGCTTCGTGTCCTGCACGCCGGGCGGCATCCTGCGGCTGCTGGACGAGTACGGCGTCGAGCCGGCCGGGAAGCGGGCCGTGGTGGTGGGCCGCAGCGCGATCCTCGGCAAGCCGGTGGGCATGCTGCTGCTGGCCAGGGACGCGACGGTGACGTACTGCCACTCGCGTACCCGAGATCTGTCGGCGGCGGTCCGCGAGGCGGACATCGTCGTCGCCGCGGTCGGCCGCCCCCGGCTGCTGCGGGGCCAGGACATCAAGCCCGGCGCGGTCGTGATCGACGCCGGCTACAACGCCGGGAACGTGGGCGACGTCGACTTCGACTCGGCCGTCGAGCGGGCCTCCCTGATCACCCCGGTCCCGGGCGGCGTCGGCCCGATGACGATCGCCACGCTGCTGGAGCAGACGGTGACGGCGGCGGGGGCTGCCGCCGGAGGGCTCAAGGCGGCCTGACGACGGAGGACGGGGGGCGGGGCAGAGCGGTCAACTCCCGCCGTGCCGGTCGTACTCGGGCGCACACGGCGGGAGTTGACCACGCACGACGCAAGTCGTCAGCGCACGACGCAAGTCGGTCGCGTACGGCGGAAGTCGGTCGCGTACGGCGGAAGTCGGCCGGGTCCGCCCGGACGTGTGCGCACGCCCCCGCCTCCACGCTCCCCCGCTCACCCCTCCGTCAGCACCATCCTGAACCTCGCGCCGCCCGACATCATCTTCCGGTACGCCGCGTCCGCCTCCGTCAGCGGAACCTTCTCCGTCATCGGGCGGATGCCGTGCAGGACGCTGAACGCCATGGTGTCCTCGACGTCCTGCGAGGTCCCGGAGGGGTGGCCCCGGACCACGCGGGCGGCCATGAGGAGCTGGTTGGGGTTGATGTCGAGGGGGGCGATGTCCGCGCCGATGACGACCAGTTCACCGCGGTGGCTCAGGCCGTCCACGGTGGCGGAGATGGCCTCGGAGTTGCCGGCGGTGGCGAGGACGACCTTGGCGCCGCCGAGGGACCGCAGCGCCTCGGCGACCGGAGTGGCGGCGGTGCTGTCGACATAGTGGTGGGCGCCGAGCTGCTTGGCGAATTCCGCCTTCTGGGGGCCCCGGGCGATCGCGACCGTCTCGAAGCCCATCGCGACCGCGTACTGCACACCCAGGTGCCCGAGGCCGCCCAGGCCGAGCACCGCGACCAGGTCGCCGGGGCGCCCCGCGCTGCGCCGCAGTCCGTTGAACGTGGTCACACCGGCACAGGCCAGCGGTCCCGCGTCGCTCGCGGCGAGCGCGTCGGGGATCCGGGCCAGGGCGTCGACGGGTGCGATCACCTGCTCGCCGAAGCCGCCGTCGTAGGCCCAGCCCGGCACCTTGAGGCTCTCGCACACGATGAAGTCGCCCTCGCGGCAGGCCCGGCAGTGGCCGCAGCTGCCGCCGAACCAGCCCACGGCCACCCGGTCGCCGACCTGCCAGCCACGCTCCCCCGCCCCCTCGCCCAGCTCCGCGATCCGCCCGGCGATCTCATGTCCGGGCACCTCGGGGAAGGTGATGCCCGGCACCGCCGCGCTGACGAACAGCGCGTCGCTGTGGCAGACGCCGCACGCCTCGACGGCGATCCGCACATGGCCGGGCCCCGGCCGCGGCACCTCGCGCTCGACCACCTCGAACGTGCCGTTCGCGGCGGGCACTTGGGCGACTCGATAGCTACTCATGGATCTCTCCTGAGAAGGGGGTCTCTCCTGAGAAGGGGATACGAGCGTGGGCGATACGGCCGAGCGGTGGTGCCGGACGCCGCTCTCCCGAACGGGCCGGTACGGCGGTCCGCCCCCGACCAGCAGACCAGTTCCCGCGCGATCGCGCGCGCCGAACGGCTTCGATTCGTCGTGACGCAGCGTGTCGGCCGATCACGTTCAGTGCGGTAATACGCTCCCCCTCCAGTAATGGATCAACGCTCAACAAACCGGCCGCCTCAGCGCTCGCCGGGTCCACACCCCGGCCATAGAGTGACCTACATCACGCCGGACCGGCTGATCTCCGCTCCTGCCCGCACGGTCTGGAGGGCGCATGACGCACATCACGGTGAACGTGGACGGCACGACCTACGAGGACGACGTGGAGCCGCGGCTGCTCCTCGTCCACTACCTGCGTGACCGTCTCGGCCTGACCGGCACCCCGATCGGCTGCGACACCTCCAACTGCGGGGCGTGCACCGTCGACCTGGACGGCGCGACCGCCAAGAGCTGCTCGGTGCTGGCCGTCCAGGCGGACGGCTGCGCGGTGACGACCGTGCAGGGCCTTGCGAAGGACGGCGAGTGGACACCGCTCCAGCGCGCCTTCCACGAGCAGCACGGACTCCAGTGCGGCTACTGCACCCCCGGCATGATCATGGCGGCGCGCGATCTCCTGCGGGAGAACCCGCACCCCACCGCCGAGGAGGTGCGCGGCGCCCTGGAGGGGAACCTCTGCCGCTGCACCGGCTACCAGAACATCGTGCGCGCGGTGCTCGCCGCCGCCGGAGGGCCGGACGGCCCCGGCTCCGGCGATCACGCGTGGGACGCCTCGGGGGCGCAGGTCACCGAGGAGGTCGGGGCATGACCGAGCAGGCCGTGGCGGGCGAGGCCGGGCGGGAGGTCGGCCGGTCCCGGCTGCGCAAGGAGGACGCCCGGCTGATCACCGGCCAGACCACCTGGACCGACAACATCCAGGTCGCCGGGATGCTGCACCTGGCCGTGCTGCGCAGCCCGATGGCGCACGCCCGCATCACCCGCGTCGATGTCGCCCCCGCGCTCGAACGCCCCGGTGTCCTCGCGGCGTTCAGCGGCGCGGACCTCGCCGAGGGGCTCGGCTCGCTGCCCTGCGCGTGGCCGGTGACCGAGGACATCGTGCTGCCCGGCCATCCGCCGATCGCGGTGGACGAGGTCCGCTACGCGGGCGACCCGGTGGCCGTCGTCGTGGCCCGCGACCGGTACGCGGCGGCCGACGCGCTGGAGGCGATCGAGGTCGACTACGAGCCGCTGCCGCCGGTCCTCGACCTGGAGGACGCGCTCGCCGAGGGCGCCCCGCTGGTCCACTCCGACAAGGGCACCAACCGCTGCTACACCTGGCCGCTGGCCACCGGCGAGAGCTTCGAGGCGGTCCGCGAACGCGCCGAGGTGACGGTCAGGCGGCGCTACCACCAGCAGCGGCTCATCCCCGACGCGATGGAGCCGCGCGCGGTCGTGGTCACCCCGCTGGCCGCGTCCGGCGAGTACACCGTGTACTCGGCCACCCAGATCCCGCACATCCTGCGGATCATGCTCGCGACGGTCACCGGCATCCCCGAGCACAAGCTGCGGGTGATCGCCCCGGACGTCGGCGGCGGCTTCGGCTCCAAACTGCAGGTGTACGGCGAGGAGGTGCTGGCCCTCGCGGTCGCCCGCAGGCTGGGACGGCCGGTGAAATGGACCGAGTCACGGTCCGAGGGCCACCTCGCCACCCACCACGGGCGCGGCATGATCCAGGACATCGAGGTCGCGGCCACCCGGGAGGGCCGGCTGCTCGGCCTGAAGGTGGACCTGCTCGCGGACATGGGCGCCTATCTGATGCTGGTGACCCCGGGCATCCCGATCCTGGGCGCGTTCATGTACCCGGCGATCTACAAGATGGACTCCTACGAGTTCACCTGCACCGGCGTCTTCACCACCCGCACCCCCACCGACGCCTACCGGGGCGCCGGCCGTCCGGAGGCCACGTTCGCCATCGAGCGGATCATGGACGAGCTGGCCGCCGAACTGGGCCTGGACCCGGTGGAGTTGCGGCGCCGCAACTGGATCCGGCACGAGGAGTTCCCGTACACCACCATCGCCGGACTGACCTACGACAGCGGCGACTACGAGGCGGCGACCGCGAAGGCGCTCGCCCTGTTCGGCTACGACGCGCTGCGCGCCGAGCAGCGCGAGCGCGCCGGGCGCGGCGATCCGGTGCGCCTCGGGATCGGCGTGTCGACGTTCACGGAGATGTGCGGCCTGGCGCCGAGCCGGGTGCTGCGCGACCTCAGGTACGGCGCGGGCGGCTGGGAGGCGGCGAGCATCCGGATGCTGCCCACCGGCAAGGTCGAGGTGGTCACCGGGACCAGCCCGCACGGACAGGGCCACGAGACCTGCTGGAGCCAGATCGCGGCGGACGTCCTCGGGGTGCCGTTCGAGGACGTCGAGGTGCTGCACGGCGACACCAGGTCCTGTCCGCAGGGCATGGACACCTACGGTTCGCGTTCGCTGGCCGTCGGCGGCGAGGCCGTGCACCGGGCGGCGACCACGGTGGTCGACAAGGCACGCAAGGTGGCCGCGCATCTGCTGGAGGCGAGCGAGCAGGACCTGGAGTTCCGGGAGGGCGTCTTCTCCGTGAAGGGCTCCCCGGAGGCGCGCAGGTCCATCCAGGAGATCGCCTTCGAGGCGTTCACCAACCACGATCTGCCCGACGGCGTGGAGCCGTCCATCAACGCCGAGCACGTGGTCGACCCGGAGAACTTCTCCTTCCCGCACGGCACGCATCTGTGCGCGGTCGAGGTCGACACGGAGACCGGGCGGACGCGGATCAGGTCGTACGTCTGCGTGGACGACGTCGGCCATGTGGTCAACCCGATGATCGTCGAGGGGCAGGTGCACGGCGGGCTCGCGCAGGGCATCGCGCAGGCGCTGTACGAGGAGGCCGTCTACGACGACGAGGGCAATCTGGTCTCCGCCAGCATGGCCGACTACCTCCTGCCCTCGGCCGCCGATCTGCCGGAGTTCGTGACCGACCGCACCGAGACCCCCGCGTCGTCCAACGCGCTCGGCGTCAAGGGGGTCGGCGAGGCCGGGACGATCGCCTCGACGCCCGCCGTGGTCAACGCCGTCGTGGACGCGCTGCGGCCGCTCGGGGTGACCGACGTACGGATGCCCTGCACCCCGGAACGGGTGTGGCGCGCGGTGAGGGAGGCGACGGCATGATTCCCCCGGCGTTCGAGTACGCCCGCCCCGAGAGCGTCGAGGAGGCCGTACGGCTGCTCGGCGAGGCGGGCGACGAGGCGAAGGTGCTGGCCGGTGGGCAGAGCCTGCTGCCGCTGCTGCGGTTGCGGCTCGCCTTTCCCGGACTCGTCGTGGACGTGGGCCGGATCCCCGGTCTGCGCGGGGTCCGCGAGGACGGCGACATGCTGGTGATCGGCGCGCTCACCACCCACCACGAGGTGATCCACGACCCGCTGGTGCGCCGCCACGCGGGTCTGCTGGCCCGGGCGACGGCGACCGTCGCCGATCCGGCGGTACGGCATCGGGGCACGCTCGGCGGCTCGTTGGCGCACGCCGACCCGGCCGGTGATCTGCCCGCGATCGTGCTGGCGCTGGACGGTGAACTGGTCGCCGTGGGCCCCGGCGGCCGACGCACCCTCCCGGCCCGGGAGTTCTTCGTCGACTACCTCCAAACCGGGCTCTCTCCCGATGAGTTGCTGGTGGAGGTGCGGTTGCCGAAGGCGGACGGCTGGGGCTTCCACTACGAGAAGTTCCACCGGGTGGCGCAGTCCTGGGCGATCGTCGGGGTCGCCGCGCTGGTGCGCCGGGAGAACGGGCACATCGCCGAGGCACGGGTCGGCCTGACCAACATGGGCGCGACCCCGCTGCGCGCGGCCACGACCGAGGCGGCGCTGGCCGGGGCCGACGGGCCGGACGCGGTGGCGCGTGCCGCCGCGCGGTCGGCGGCCGAGGGCGCCCGGCCGGGGCGGGACGCGTCGGCCGCGCCCGACTACCGGGCGCATCTGGCCGAGGTGCTGACCAAGCGGGCGGTGCTGGCCGCCGCCGGGATGGGGTGAGCGCCGATCACCCGGATGGACGGCCCGGACCAGGTGCGGGCCCGCCTGGCGGAGACGGGGTATCTCGTCGACGAGGGGCTGGCCGTCACCTGCTACCTGGCGCTGAGGCTGCACCGGCCGCTGTTCTGCGAGGGCGACGCGGGCGTCGGCAAGACCGCGCTCGCCTCCGCCCTCGCCGAGGCGCTCGACGCGCCGCTGATCCGGTTGCAGTGCCATGAGGGCATCGACGCCTCCCAGGCCCTGTACGACTGGGACTTCCCGCGTCAGCTGCTGCATCTGCGCGCGGCGGAGGCGGCCGGGGTCAAGGACGCGGACCGGCTGGAGAGCGAGCTGTACGACCGGCGGTTCCTCGTCGCCCGGCCGCTGCTCCAGGCCCTGCAGCGGCAGCCGTCGGTGCTGCTGGTGGACGAGATCGACCGCGCCGACGACGAGTTCGAGGCGTTCCTGCTGGAGCTGCTGTCCGAGTACGCGGTGACGATCCCGGAACTGGGCACGCTGCGCGCCGAGGTGCCGCCGGTGGTCGTCCTCACCTCCAACCGGACCCGGGAGGTGCACGACGCGCTGAAGCGGCGCTGCCTGTACCACTGGTTCGACCATCCCGGCTTCGCCCGTGAACTGGCCATCGTGCGCCGTCGGTTGCCCGAGGTGTCGGCGCGCCTGGCCGAGCAGGTCACGGTGCTCGTCCAGGCGTTGCGCGGCGCGGACCTGGTGAAGCCCCCGGGGGTCGCGGAGACCATCGACTGGGCCGAGGCGCTGGACGCCCTGGGTGCCACGGAGGTGGACGCGGAACTCGCCGTCTCCACACTGGGTTCGGTCCTGAAGTACCGGGAGGACATGGACCGGGCCAGGGGGCTCGACCTGGCCGCGGTGCTGGCGGCGCGGGGGGTGTGAACGGCATGGCCGTCGGCGGGCGGGGGGAGGCCGGGGAGTCCGAGGCGGCGGCCGCGGGACTCGCCGGGGCGGACGCCGTACTGCTCGGCCTCGTACGGGCGTTGCGCGCGGCCGGGGTCGAGGCGAGCACCGAGCGGATGTACGCCTTCCTGCGGGCGGTGGCCGTGCTGCGGCCCGGGATGCGGGCGGACGTGTACGCGGCGGGGCGGGCGACGCTGTGCGGGGGGCCGGACGATCTGGAGCGCTACGAGCGGGTGTTCGCCGCCTACTTCGGCGCCGCCGAGGGCTCCCCTCTCCCACCTACGGTCCGCACTCCGCAACCGCCTCGGCCGCGGCTGCGCGCACGGGACGCGGCCGGTGGCAGCCGTACCCCCGGCGAACGCGATCCGCTGGGCCCGCCCACGGCGGCGCTCGCCAGCGCGACGGAGGTGCTGCGGCACCGTGACGTCGCCGCGCTGGACGCCGCCGAGCGCGCTCAACTCCGCCGGCTGCTGG
>NZ_JBMJCT010000059.1:0-497 GCF_049222185.1 Streptomyces sp. LaBMicrA B280
TGCCGTCCGGATACGAGTCCTGGTTCGCCGGAGTGGAATCAGCGTGCTGATCTGGTGGCTCGTGCGATGCGGTTGATCACGGACGGGGTCGTGGACCGTGAGGGGGTGCCGGGTCTGGCGGCCCGGCTCGGTTACAGCACCCGTCAGGTGGAGCGGCAGCTGCTCGCGGAGCTGGGCGCGGGTCCTCTCGCGCTGGCCCGTGCCCAGCGTGCCCAGACGGCGCGGCTGCTGATCGAGACCACGCCGCTGCCGATGGCGGAGATCGCTTTCGCGGCCGGGTTCTCCTCGATCCGTGCTTTCAACGACACGGTCCGTGAGGTGTTCGCGCTGTCTCCGAGCGAGTTGCGCGGGCGGGTGCCGGCGGGGCGGGCGGCGGGGGACACCACGCCGGGCACGCTGTCCCTGCGGCTGCCGTTCCGTGCCCCGCTCAACCCGGACAACCTCTTCGGCCATCTCGCCGCGACCGCCGTGCCGGGTGTGGAGGAGTGGCGCGAGGG
>NZ_JBMJCT010000060.1:0-469 GCF_049222185.1 Streptomyces sp. LaBMicrA B280
CCGCCACCGTGGCGGGCCATGCCGCCGTAGGTGTCGATGATGATCTTGCGGCCGGTCAGGCCCGCGTCCCCCATCGGGCCACCGATCTCGAACCGGCCCGTCGGGTTGACCAGGAGACGGTAGTTCTCGGTGTCCAGCTTGATGCCGTCCTCCAGCAGCGCCTTCAGCTCCGGCTCCACGACGAACTCGCGGATGTCGGGGGCCAGCAGCGACTCGAGGTCGATGTCGGAGGCGTGCTGCGAGGAGACCACGACGGTGTCGAGGCGGACGGCCTTGTCGCCGTCGTACTCGATGGTGACCTGCGTCTTGCCGTCGGGGCGCAGGTAGGGGATGGTGCCGTTCTTGCGGACGTCCGAGAGCCGCTTCGACAGGCGGTGCGCCAGGAAGACGGGCAGCGGCATCAGGGTCGGCGTCTCGTCGGACGCGTAGCCGAACATCAGGCCCTGGTCGCCCGCGCCCTGCTTGTCCA
>NZ_JBMJCT010000061.1:0-469 GCF_049222185.1 Streptomyces sp. LaBMicrA B280
CCTAAGCGTTGTCCCGTAAATGATCTAGGGCGTGTGCGTTGACCTGTCTGTTCGTCGTCACCCGGCGAGGGTGAGGTTGTGCAGGCGGGCGATGCCGAGCATCGCGTGGTGGACGCCGTCGCCCTTGAGGCGGCAGTCGCGGGGGATCTTCCAGGGCTTCATCCGGGCGAAGGCGTGCTCGACGCGGGCGCGGACCTTGCGGTGGGAGGCGTTGTGTTTCTTTTTCCATGCCTCCAGTTCGCTCTGGCCGGGTTCGCGGCGGTGCGGGATGAGCAGGCCGGTGCCCCGGTAGCCGCCGTCCGCGATGACCGTGGTCTTGCCGACGGCGGCCTTCGCTCCGGACAGATGCCACGCCTTGCAGTCGTTGCGGTTGCCGGGCAACGGCCGGCCGACCGCGACGACCAGCCGAGTATCGGCGTCGATGACGACCTGGTGGTTGGTCGAGTAACCGTCCACGATCAGCACGGTG